>JBLIMK010000074.1:0-20795 GCA_047638715.1 Verrucomicrobiales bacterium | reverse complement strand
CGGCGATCAATGCGAATTCGGGTCATTGGGTGGAGGTTTCGTCGCTCACGACCCACCTTGTCCAGCGTGCCATCGAAGCCAGCGAACGAACGTCGGGAGTCGTCAATCCACTTCTCCTCCGACACCTCATTGCGCTTGGCTACGACCGGTCGAATGAAGAGCTCGTCGCATCGTCTGACCCGGTGAGGTGCCATGAAGGGTCAGCCATCTCCCACCGGGCCTCCGATATTGAGATCGAGGGTGGAGCGGTGAAGATCCCGCAAAACGTTTCCTTCGACCCCGGCGGAGTCGGGAAAGGACTCGCAGCGGACATTGTGATGGAGGACGTCCTCGATGTCGGCGCCACCTGGGCAATGGTCTCCCTTGGGGGCGACATGCGTTTTGGTGGTCGCTCACTGGCCGCTCAAGGATGGGGAGTACAGGTCGAGAATCCGGTCGACCGGTCGGTTATCGCTGGTGTCGTCAACGTCGCCGATGGTGCGATCGCGTCGAGTAGCACGAGGTCGCGCCGGTGGATCCACGACGGACGAACGAATCACCACCTCCTCGACTCGACGATCGGTGACCCGGCGGTTTCACCGCGGCACGCAACGACGGTGTGGGCCGAAAGTGCGTGGTGGGCCGACGTCGTTGCCAAAACACTGATCATCGATCCGCGCATCGGTCGCGAACAACTCGACGACTGGAATGTCGAGGCCGTTGCCTTTACCGATGACGGCATCGAAAATCTTGGCCTGCGACTGGACCATCCAGAATGATGTTGGGTCAGATCGATGTGGCTGGCGTCGACGTCGTAGAACAGATCTGGTGGTTCACGAGCCGCGCCGCTGGCATCGTGGCGTGGGTTCTTCTCAGTCTCTCGGTCATTGTTGGAATGTCGATCTCGACCCGCGACGCACGACGGATGCCCACTGGCTGGCCGCTCGATCTTCATCGCTTTATGAGCATGCTCTCGCTGACGTTCCTCGGGATCCACCTCACCGCGCTCGTGCCCGACAACTTCATCCATTTCGGGCTCGGCGAACTGTTTGTACCAATGCTGTCGGAGTGGCAACCAGGAGCGATCGCCTGGGGCATCGTGGCGTTTTGGCTCGTGGTCACCGTCGAGGTGACTTCTCTTGTTCGCAGCCGATTGCCGTATCGCCTGTGGCGAAGAATCCACATGTTGAGCTTTGTGGTCTGGGTGACGGCTACCGTGCATCTCTTTCTCGCCGGCAGCGATGTGTCGAGCCCGCCATTTCGAATCGTTCAGGCCCTCGTCATTTCAACCGTCGTCGTGCTGTTCGTTCGCCGTCTCTCAGTTGCTCGGCGACGATCGTTGCCGATCGAGAAACCTGTAGACGTCGACCAGATCGACGCCGGGGAACGGCGAGAACTTTCCGCTCGACGGAGGTAGCGCCGTGAGCACGTGGCTCCGCTGGGCCGCTGATGGCCAGGCCACGGGCTCCCACCGCTCGACAAGATCCGGATCAGGAGCCGTTCGTGAAGAACGGGCATCGAGCTTGCGGATCGTGTCGCCGCCACGGAAGTGCGAAGCGAGACTCGATGTGGTGCCGATACTCACCGCGTATGGGTTGGTCGACGCATCTTCGATGTAGGTCGCGCACCACCAATCTCCGCCGTCGGTAACCGTGTGTTGATAGTGAAGCATGAAACTTTGACTTGCTTGCCACGCTTGACGAACACCCCAATGTCGCGAGACCCGCATACCTTCGACGGTGCCATCCGCGTCTGCGGGGTAGTCGATCCCGTCGTTCTCGTACGCTTTGGAGACCACGCCGTCGGGGTTGCATCGCAGGAAGTGGACGGGCAGACCGAGGTGTTCGGTGGACAGGTTCGTAAACCGATGTGCCGCCATCTCGTACGAGACGTAGAAGGCTTCTTTGAGGTCTTCGATCGACAGATCGTTCTGTTCATAGCTTCGCTTTAAGAGTTCGGTCGCGGGCGCTTCGGGGATCAAGGCTGCTGCGGCGAAATAGTTCGACTCGACACGCTGGCGAAGGTAGTCGCCGAAGTCTCGGGTGTCGGAGTGGTCGAGTGCGTAATGGCCAAGCGTCTGCAATACGACCGACCGTGCGGCTCGGAGCTCGACCTCCTCGCGCAATGGGATGTAGATGACTCGATTCCGTTGGTCGGTCACTGACCGCGCAGAGCTGGGCATACCCATGGCACGTTCCACTCGAAAGCCGAAGTGCGCGGCGAGCTCGGTGATGTGTCGCTCCGACAGAGGCCCGGCGTTGGGATAGTCAATCGCCGCGAGCGCATCGTTAACGATGGCCTCAATGTTCGCGAAGTAGTTGTTGCGCTCCCGCATCTCGCGTCGTAACTCGGCGTTCGCTAGTCGTGCCTTGTCCTCAGCCCGAAGCGTGCGTCCACTCTCCGCGCCCGGTACGGCTCCCCACAGCGTGACGAGGTGTTCGAGAACGTCGTCGGCGAGCTTCGCATTGGGCTTGAGGTACGGCAGACCAAGAGCCTGGTACTGCGGATCGAGCTGAGCTCGTTCGATCTCAAGCTCCAACTCGGCCCTCCGATTCGGAGCGACGTTGTCGACGAGTTCGGCGACGCTGACATCGAGCGCATCGGCCAGCGCGTTCAGCAGACCAATCTTGGGTTCGATCCGACCGTTCTCGAGTTGGGAGAGGTAGGGGACAGGTTTGCCGACACTGCTGCTGAGATCGGCCAGCGTCAGTTGGCTTCGCTTACGGAAGTGACGGATCCGATGTCCGAGGACACCAAGGTCAAGTTCATCAGCCATGCGAGACTCCTTCTCACGAGTACAACTTCGACCATTTTTATCGTCTGGAGTGCCTTATTGCCAGTTTTTTAGCAAATTAGGTCTTTTCAACGCTGAAATATCGCGAGATTCTAGAAGTTGTCACCCGGCGAAAGAAGACCCCCCATGGTTGTTGGTTCGAACAAGGCTTTGACGATCGACCGGGTCGCCGTACCTGGTGTTGACGTTGTATTTCAGAGCCGCGAAGCCTCCGACGCGGCGGTCCATGATCCGCGCACGCTCAAGCTCATCGGAGCGCTCCACCGTCGGTTCTGGAACCGTCGTCATGAGATGCTGCAGCGGCGCACGCAAGTCGTATCTGACGCATTGGCCATAGGAGCTTCCAAAGATCAACGACCGACCGCAGATGCAACGCTCTTCGCAGACTTCACCGAGAAGAATGTCGGGTCATGGGACGAACGAGTGAACGAGCTCAATCGCCTTATCGAATCGGTCCAAAGTCTCGATGCGGGGCTTGTCAAGATTCGGGGATGGGCCGACATCGAGCCGGGCGTCTTGGTCGACGGTCGCGCGGTTCCCGGCTGCGTGTTCGATTTGGCGGTGAGCCTCAGCTCCTCGGCGGTCGAATTTCGTGAAGGGCGAGAGCCCTTCGTCTTCACGGTTCCCGAACCCGCAGACTCAACCGAGGACCGTCTCTGGTTCGACCTCATAGCGCTCGCCGAGGATCGACTCGGCGTTGAGCGGGGAGCGGTCAAGATTTGTGTCGAACCTGGTTCGACGGCCGAGTGGTTCGCGGACGCGGCAGTCGCCTGACGCTCTACTCCGCGCACGACGATTCCGTGCCGGTTGAGGTACAACTGGTCCATGGGAATGCTCCACCTCGACCGAGGAACGTCGGCTCGCTCCAACGATCTAAACACCCTCGGCGACGTCATTCGAACGTATGTAACCCATCATTCACCTCATGCAATCTTCGGGGGAATCATCGTCGTGGGCGTTCTTCGACTCGTCGCAGGAGGGTTTGGGTGGTCCGACGTGACCGTCGTAGCGCTCACGCTTTCGCTGACCGGTGTTGTCGAATGGGTGTTGCATCTCTTGTTGTTGCACGCCCCTGACGACTCGCGTCGAATGACCAAATACAAAACCGGCAGTGGACATCGCGAGCACCATCTCGACCCGCAGAACGTTGGGTGGCTCATGTTGGGCTGGCAGGACGCCACGATCTTCTTGATGATGCTGATGGGTTGGGCAGCGACCTGGCCGTTGCTGGTCGCTTGGTTGTTTGGGGCTTCGATACTCGGCACTTACCTGAGCGCACTGCTCGTGTCGTATCTGATGTTGGCCCACTACGAGTGGGTGCATTTGTTGGTGCACGCGAGTTACCGACCGAAGAGTCGCTACTACCGTCGACTCGCCGTCAATCACCGCCTTCACCATTATCGCAACGAGCACAATTGGCTCGGCGTCACATCCAACATCGGAGATCGGCTCCTCGGCACACTGCCGCTGAACAAGTCCGACGTTGTGTTGTCGGCTACGGCCCGGACTCTTGGTTCGACCGACCCGACATAGCTTCGCTCGATGAGCCGCCGCCGGTAGTCTTGCGACCGTGACTGGTGATCCTTCTGCCTCGACCGACTTTCTGCGAGAGAAGATCCGTCGAGACAATGAATCGGGAACGTTCGACCGGCGTGTGCAGACCCGCTTCCCACCCGAACCGAACGGGTACCTGCACGTCGGACATGCGAAGTCAATCTGTCTGAACTTCGGCATAGCCGCGGATTTTGACGGCGTGTGCATGCTTCGTTTCGACGACACGAACCCAGAGACCGAAGAGCAGGACTTCGTCGATGGGATTATCGAGGATGTGCGCTGGCTTGGATACGAGCCAGGCGAAGTCGTCTATGCCTCCGACTACTTCGAACAGCTCTTCGAATGGGCGGAGTCGCTGATTTCTCGTGGCCTGGCGTACGTCGATGATCAGGACGCGGAGACCATCTCTGAGCAACGCGGCGGGTTCACCACGCCGGGGGTCGATGGCCCGTTCAGAGATCGATCGCCCGATGAGAACCTGATGCTTTTCCGTGGCATGCGAGACGGCGAGTTTGCCGATGGCGAGAAGGTCTTGCGCGCCAAGATCGACATGAACCACGAGAACATGCAGATGCGCGATCCCGTGCTCTACCGGATCCGCCGTCAACATCATGTTCGCACCGGCGATGCGTGGATCATCTTTCCGACCTACGACTGGGCTCACGGTCAGAGCGACGCAATCGAAGGCGTCACTCACAGCATCTGCACCCTCGAGTTCGACAGCCATCGGCCGTTGTACGACTGGTGCCTCGAACACCTCGATTTGCCGCGTGAAAAACCCGAACAAACCGAATTCGCTCGGCTGAACCTGACACACACGGTTACGTCGAAACGCAAACTCAAAGAGCTTGTGGAGGACGGGAGCGTCGGTGGCTGGGACGATGCTCGCATGCCGACGCTGCGCGGACTCCGACGTCGCGGATATCCAGCCTCGGCCATCCGGGCTTTCATGGACCACATCGGCGTCGCAAAGAGCAACAGCACCCATGACATCGAGTTGCTCGAGAGTTTCATACGCACCGAGCTCAACGCATCGTCGCTGCGGCGGATGGCTGTCCTTCGTCCGCTCAAAGTTGTGATCACCAATTGGCCTGAGGGTCAGGTGGATGTGCGGGAGGCGATCAACAATCCCGAAGACGACTCCGCGGGCACACGGCAGGTCCCGTTCAGCGGCGAGCTCTGGATTGAGCAGGACGATTTCGCCCTTGATCCGGCTCCGAAGTACTACCGACTGTCCATTGGTCGCGAGGTGCGGCTACGCGCTGGTTACTACATCACGGCAAACGACGTCGTCACCGATGACTCCGGCAATGTGATCGAAGTCCATTGCACCTATGACCCCGAGACCGCCGGAGGTCAGGCTCCCGATGGCCGTAAGGTGAAGGCCACCATTCACTGGGTCTCGGCCGCGACAGCGATCGATGCAAACGTTCACCTCTACGAGCGCCTCTTCACCGATGCGCATCCAGGTTCGGAGGGGAGCGACGTGATGTCGAGCCTGAACCCGGCCTCAATGGAGACGGTGAAGGCAAAGCTCGAACCTGCGCTCGGCGATGTTGCTCCCGGTCAGGTGGTGCAATTCGAGCGACTTGGATATTTCGCTGCCGATCTGGACGATCCGGCCATCTTTCATCGCACGGTTGGTCTCCGCGACGAGTGGGCGAACATCCAGAAGCGACAAAACGCCAAGTAGGTCATCGCACCTCGAGCCATCGGCATTTGACTTGAGCGATCGCTCAATACATACTGAGATCATGAGTTGAGCGACTGCTCAAACTACCGTGAAAGGAAACTCATGAGCTACCTGATCTGGACCTACGTCCTCTACACCTTTGCCGCCTTCGTCCTGACCGGGGTTCTTGCAAGAACCCTGTTTCACAACGGGGCCGTGTTTCTTGCGAACGTCTTTGACGACAATGCCGCAATGGGGCGTGCAGTGAACCAGCTCATGGTCGTCGGGTTCTACATGTTGAACTTGGGTTACTCATTCCTGATCTTCAAGACCGGGGAAGTCACGGATGCTCTCGGTGCGACTGAGAATCTCGTCACCAAACTTGGCCTGCTGCTCGTCAGTCTCGGCGTCATTCACTTCGTGAACATGGGCGTGTTCTGGAGGATCAAGCGAGGCGGCGAGCGAGAGAAGTACATCCCTGCTGTTCCAACGAACTACGTCCCGCCACCACCTACGCCGAACTACGTATGACCACGCCGACTTGTGATGGTTTCGATCCGCACTCGTGTAGCGATGGGTCCCGCCCTACGCTTCATCGACGCGGGGCGGCGAACGCATTCCGGAGTACCGGTGACTAGGTTCTGCAGTGCGATGGCTTCAAAGGAACGACGGTCGACAACTTCGGGCGATGAAACCAAGTCCCGGATCGTGCAAGCGACGCTTCGAACACTGAAGTCAGAGGGGATTGTTGGCACGAGCGCTCGAGCCATCGCTCGCGAAGGAGACTTCAATCAGGCGTTGATCTTCTACCACTTCGGATCAATCGATGAAGTGGTCGTCGCCGCTGTTGGCGAGATGAGTCGGCGGCGTCTGGAAACCCATCGAGCCCGTCTCGATGAGGTGACCACGCTTACCGAGCTAATCCAAGTGGCGCGCGAACTCCACGCCGACGACCTCGCCGCCGACAATATGACCGTGCTGACACAAGCGTTTGCGGGCGCGGTCGGAAATGAAGAGACAGGGCCGAAGCTCTACGCGGAGCTCGAGGAATGGAGCGACCTCGTCGGTGAGACGATCGGACGCGTCATGTCCGAGGTCCCGGCAGCGGCGATCATCGACCAGCGGCAAATCGCTCAAGCGATCGGCGCACTCTTCCTCGGGATCGAGCTGATGGACGACCTCGATCCGTCGAAGGCGAACGCGGCTGCACTCTTCGACACCCTCGAAGGGCTCGCCCGGGTCATTGAGCTCGTCATGCAGACGCCACTCTTGGCACAGGTCCTTCGCTCAGAATCAACCAAGCCTCAGTAACAGCTCGAAGCCTCGATCTCTTCGGTTGTTTCCTCGTGCTCGACGTCGCCGCGGATTATTGTCGTCATCATGAACGAAACGATCGACCCAAAATTCTTTCGACAGGTGATGGGGCAGGTTCCGACCTGCGTCACGGTCGTCACCGCACTCGTTGACGACGCACCGCAAGCCATGGTGATCGGAAGTTTCGTATCGGTCTCACTCGATCCCCCGCTCGCCGGCTTCTTCTGCACGAGTACATCGTTCACATGGCAGACACTTCGCCGGGCAGACGTCCTTGGAGTGAACGTGCTGGGCGATCACCAGATCGATATCAGCAACGCATGTATGCGAGAACCCGACGTGCGTCTCGAGGGTTTGGATTGGGAAATGGTCGACGGCGCGCCACAAGTCGCGGGCGGCACCGCCTGGATGACCCTTACCGAAAATCAAATCGTCGATGCTGGCGATCATCAATTCGGTCTCTACAACGTCGTCACGATGGACGTTCCCGACACGCCGATCACGCCCGTGATCTTCTACGGCGGCGGCTATCGAAGCCTTGCCCCCGTCGACGAAGACTGATCGCCATGTTGATCGTCCAGAGCGACGAACATCTCGCGCACGCTCCGAAGGGCGAGATCCACGACGGCAAACTCGTCCAACCATTCGAGTCTCCCGAGCGGATTGCCATCATCAACGATGCACTGGTTGCCGCTGGCCTTCGCAACGTCGCTGCACCCAAAGAGGTGCCCGACGAGCTCCTCGCGGCTGTTCATGACCCGCTATATCTCGACTTTCTCCGCACGGCGTGGTCGCAATGGGTTGCGACTGGCTCCACGGGAGACATGATCCCGATCTGTTTCCCGGCCCGTCGTATGGTGCAAGAAATCCCCGAAGACATCGACGGCAGGCTCGGCTATTTTGCCTTCGCCGCCGACACCGCGATCACCAGCGGAACATGGCGGGCAGCCCGTGGCGCAGCGTCGCTCGCCTACACGGCGCAACAACACACGTCGTCGTCAGGCGAGGCATCGTTCGCTCTGTGTCGACCGCCCGGACATCACGCTTCGCGAGACTTCTTTGGAGGGTATTGCTTTGTCAACAATGCAGCCGTGGCGGCACAAGGCTTTCTCGACGATGGAGCATTGCGGGTCGCCGTGCTCGACGTCGACTTTCATCACGGAAATGGTACGCAAGACATTTTCTATGAGCGTGAGGACGTCTTCTTCGCCTCGTTGCACGGTCACCCATCCAAGGAGTTCCCGCACTTTCTCGGCTTCGAGGGAGAAACCGGATCTGGTGAAGGCTTCGGGTTCAACGCGAACTATCCGCTCCAACCAGGGACAACGTTCGACGTGTGGAGGGACGCACTCGAGGACGCACTTCGACGAATCGCGCTCGTTGGCGTCGACGCCCTCGTCGTTTCGCTCGGAGTGGACACGTTCGAGAGCGATCCGATCAGCAGTTTCAATCTCCGTACGGAGGACTTCGCCACCTATGGTCGAATCATTGGCAAGCAGGGCGTGCCAACGGTGTACTGCATGGAAGGTGGATACGCTGTCGAAGCGATCGGTCGCAATGTCGTTGGCGTACTGACCGGGCATCTCGACGGCCCATGACCGATGCGAGCGGGGATAGATCCACTGCCTCTCATTACCTCTACCCTTGAACCAATGTTGCGGCAGCTGACGTGGAAGTCGATGACAGAGGGCGAGCGCGCGTGGGTGCACCAGCGAGGCTCGGCGGCTGAGTCCGCTGATGAGCTTCGACCGGCGATCCGCCGACTGGTCGAAGATGTCCGCAATCGGGGCGACGCAGCGTTGTTGGACGCACTGGCGCGTTTCGATGGCGTCGAGATCGACGCACAGGGTTTGCGGGCCAGTGCGGACCAGTTCGAGCACGCGGCGTCATCGATCGACACATCCGTTTACGCAGCGATTCGTCAGATGATCGCGAATATTCGTGGCTTCAACGAAGCGCTCCTGGAGCGTCGACAGAGCTGGCGCACAGAAATTTCGCCTGGTCACACGGTCGGCGAGCGCGTTGGGCCAGTAGCGAATGCCGCGCTCTTCTGCCCGAGCGGAAAGGCGAGTTATCCATCGGTCCTCGCCCAAATAGCCACACCAGCTGTTGTCGCCGGAGTTCCACAGCTCACGGTGATTGTGCCCCCGGTTCCCGGACGTGACGGTCAGATCGATGAAGCGGTGTTGGTCGTGGCCCATGAACTCGGGCTGGAGAATATCTACCGGGTCAACGGGCCCGCTGGTGTTGCGGCGGCAGCCTTTGGTACCGAAACGATCCCTGCACATTCGATGGTCATCGGCCCCGGCAGCCCACCGGTGGCGCTCGCGCAGCTCGAGGTGCGTGCCTATGGCGTGGATACGGTCGTTCTTGGGCCGACCGAGTCCCTCGTCATCGCCGATGCATCTGCAGACCCGGTGTTGTTGGCGGCAGACCTGCTGAACGAAGCCGAACACGGGACCGATTCGACCGTGCTTTTGGTGACGCCTCATCAGGCCGTCATCGATGCTGCATCCCTCGAGGTCCAGCGCCAGGCCGCGTTACTCCCCGAGATTAGGCGCGAGGCCGCAGCATCGGCACTCGGATTCAACGGCGGCGCCATTCTCGTCGATGACCTCGATGAGGCGGTCGAGGTGGCGAACTGGTTTGCAGCCGAACACTGTCAACTCGCGGTCGCCGAACCTTGGGACCTAGCCGACAAGATCGAACATGCGGGCGAACTGCTGCTCGGCCAACAGACGCCGTTCTCGGTGGGAAACTTCACACTCGGCGGGCCCGCAGCCTTGCCGACGGGTGGATTCGCGAATCGGGCCGGCGGAATCACGGTGGAGCGATTTCTCAAGGCCGGCGCTCTCGGACACCTCACCGCCGACGCACTGCGAGCGGTAGCGGACAGCACGATCGCGCTCAGCGATCACGAGGGATTCGACGCTCATGGGAACGCCTTGCGAATCCGAGGGTTTTAGCGGCGTTTTGCCGCTGCCTTTGTTTGCTTGCGGACCTGAGCTCGTTCCCACTTCCGTTGCCGGCTGCGACACGCCTTGCGACAGAAGACGTTGTTGGCGGATCGGGCTTCGAAGAGCTCGCCACAGCGCCAGTACTGGCATTCGCGTAATTGTTCGGGGTCGACGTCGTCATCGAAGTCGTCTGGGAGGTCACCGGGGAGCGGCTCGAGCATCAGAGCGACGCCGCCCAGTTGTCGAGAGTCCTCGTCTCAGAGTCGGCCATAGAAGGTCTGCTTCGCAGAATCCGAGAGGCCGATGCCCGGCTCGGTATTAAAAGCGAAGACGACGAGGATGCGAGTGCGGTCGCCTTTGCTCGGCGTGACTCGATGCATTGAATTGCGACCCCGGAAGAGCACCAGATCGCCAGGGCCGAACTCGAGCGTCTCGACGCCCGCACCGTTCACGATCGCTTCTTCGACGCCGCCAAAGTTCTGGTCGTCGGCTCCGGCGTCTCGCAGGTCGGTGACGTATTCGAACACGCCACCGTCTTTGGGGGCCTGAATCAGCGTTGTCACGGCGAAGGAGCTGTTGTCGAAGTGCCAGCCGAGTTCCTCGCCGTCGCGGTGGAAGTGCACATTGATAGAAGAGAGCGCGTCCGCGTATGGGTAGACCCCCTCGACATTGACAACCAATGCGATGAACGCTCGAAAGTCTGGGTCGTCGTAGACGATCCGTAGAGCGGAGTTTTCCTCTAGCTGGTCGTCGGCGAGAAGACCCTTGGTGCTAACGATCTGTCGATTGAAAATGTGTTCGATGGGCAAGGTTTCATTGGGCTCGGTGAGCCAGACGTTGTGTGTTGTTGACGCGAAGAACGCCTCATGATCCCTATTGGTCGACTCGGCGAGGACCGACTCGATGACTTCGCTGGAGAAAAAGCCCCGCAGAATCAGAGCCCCATCGGTGTCGAGGCGTGACCGGCACGATGCCAGATACTTCGAATCGGTGATGGGATGATTCTGGAGCTCGATCATCCCGCTGGCCAAAGCACAGGGAAGAGGGTTTCGGGCATGCGTTCTCCGACGTCTACACCGAGGTCGTCTAACGGAGGCGAGGTGATGCCTGCCCGTTCGGCGTATCGAACATCGTCGCCGAGCCATCTGGCGGAGAACGCTCGTCGTCGAGCTCCGATTGGCGCATCGGTGGTTCCGTGGAGCGTACGAAAGTCGAACACGATCGCATCTCCAGCCGTGAGTTCTGAGCTGCGCACCCGTACATCGCCGGCGTCGATGGTTGGCACGCTTACTTGTGACGGGTCGGCGTTTGGATAGTCGACGCCCGTGAGGAAACGGCGCGGCGTGTACGTGTTTCCGTCACGATGTGATCCCCCCAGGAACCGCACAGCAGTTTCTTCGGGTGTGTCGTCGAGGGCGACATACACACTCGCCGTCTGGAGGCCATCAACGCAGTAGTACGGAAGATCGTGATGCCATGGCGTGGCTTTTTGTGTGCCGGGCTCCTTGGAGAACACATGCTCATGGAAGAACTGCGAGGACGATGAGGCCATACATTGCGCGGCGAGTGAGGCGGCACCCGAGGTCAGAATGAAGGCCAAGAACTCGGGCACTCGTTGCCAATTGCAATAGGCATCGAAGAAGCGGCCAGGAGCACCAGCTCCGGCGCTCTCGTTGGGAAACGCGTAACGACCGGGGTCGGACATCATTCGGTCGAGGCCGGCGCGCAACGGCTCAACCCAGTCGATGAACGTTCCGGGAAGATAACAAACGCCGTCTCGCTCGAAGTCGCTCAGCTTCTCGTCGTCGATGCTGAAGGGCGGACGGTCGATCGCTGCGGCAAGAGGTTGTACGTCGTCGAGCTCGTTCCAGCGAAGTGATGAGGTGCGGTGGTTTTGGGACATCGGTCAAAGTCTCACAGATAGCCGCTGGCCTGTCGCCCCCGTGCGGTCGTGTCGATGGTTCTGCTCAGGAAGGCACGAAGATGTTGGGTCACGAGTTCGGGGGCCTCAACGATGATCGAATGCCGAAGATCCCGAAGGATGACGAGCTCACTGTTTGGCAGCTGGCCATGGATGAACCGATTCAAGCGGGGACTGCAGCCAGGATCATTCTCGCCGGTCAAGACGAGGCATGGAGCGGTGACATCGTGAAGCCATGGACCCATCTCGGTTTCGGCGTAGATATCGAACACTGAAAGAAAGACGTCGGGTGGCGTCGTCATGACCTGGTCGATTCGAGCATCGATGATTTCGGGGTTCTCTGCTGCGAAAGGTTCGGTGTACCAGCGATCGACGAGCGTCGGAAGGACAGCTTCGATTCCGGTCGCTCGCATCCTGGCAACGACACCCCGCACGCGGTCGCCATCGTCGGAGGTCCGGCCCGCGGCTGTGCTGAGCAGAGCTACCGACTCTGCCCGGGTGGGATATCGGTGGGCGAACGCTGGGCCGATCTGACCGCCTAGCGAGTGACCCGCGACGTGGATCGATTCGTGACCCAGACGCCCCCTCAAGGCTTCGAGATCGTCGACGAGATCATCGAGTGTGTACGGCGCGGGAGGCGCGGGGCTCTGACCGTGTCCGCGAAGGTCATAGGCCACGCAGGTGAAGGAGTCGGCGAGTTCGTCGACCACCGGTCTCCACATTTCTTTTCGCGACCCGATGCCGTGAACGAGGTACAACGGGGGTCCAGATCCCGCGACCGTAAATGCGACGTCGATTGCAGCCATCGCCGGATCGTACTTCTTTGATCTATCGAGGTTCGCGCTCTGCGTGTCCTTCGAGGATCATGAGGAGGCGCGTAGCTCGGTGAGCTTCGCTCGATAGAGAGCGACGTTGCGAAGTTTGATGTCTTCGTAGCCGCGAACCATGTCGGGCAGGCCGGCGAGTTCGATCGCCGTCTCGAGCGAATCGGGCGAGAGGGTGGTGAGTGCTGCCTCGATCGCATCGAGGTACTGCCCGGGGAGCTCGCGCTCGACCTTGCGAACCTCGGCAAACCCAAAGGGGTCGACCGCACTGCCGCGCAAGCGTTTACTCCGAGCCAGCATCCGAATTCCTGGCGCCGCCCACGTCCCGATCGAGATCTTTCGTTCGATGCCCAAGGCCCGAAGCATCGGCGGATGGAGTTTCCACGAGATGGCCCCTGCACCGTTGGCGACCTCGCGAGCTGGATCGAGGCCTTCATCGAGCATCATCAGGCGTGCGACCTCGTATTCGTCTTTGTACGCGGTCAGCTTGAATAGGCCACGAGCCACGGCGGTCAGCAAGCGATCGTCGGACGACACTTTGCGTTCGGCGGCTGCAACTCGATCGAGAACGTCAAACCAATCGGACGCTGTTTTGGAGGAGCCCCAGGCGTCCAACTCACCAGCAAACATCGAGAGCAGCTCGCGCTGGTCGCCGGCAACTCCGAGGCCGTCGAGCCGATCGGTCGAGTGTTCGGGTTTGATCGCCGAATCGACGTGGTGCGCGCACGCCTGGCGAACCGCGTCTGGGTCGGCGATTTGGATCCTGCCCCACGCAAAGGCAGCCGAGTTCGCTTCCACCGCCACACCATTGAGACCGATCGCGGCTTCGACGCTCGCGGGTTCGAGAGGCAGAGCACCGGCCTGGACGGCCATTCCAACGACGAACAGATTTGCCGTAGTCGAGGACCCGAAGAGCTTTGTCGTGATCTCCTGCGCGTCCGCCCAATGGTGCCCCTCACGGGTCGCAACGCCGATTCGATCGGCGAGCATGTCCGGTGTAGGCATCTCGAGAGCCGGATTGGTGATCATCGCTCCAGTCGGTGTGGAGCTCGTAGACCCGACGACGAAGGTGGCCGTGCTGTCGGACGTCAGCTGTCCCTTGTCGGATGCAGCGACGAGCTGGTCGAATGCGAGAAGAAGATCTGCCTGACCTTCGCCGAGGCGATTCGTAAACGAGGGCCGGTTCTTCGACATGCGGATGTCGCTGACGACCGGGCCGGCCTTTTGCGAGAGACCGATCTGGTCGAGGCCGCGAACATGGAACCCTTCGAGCATCGCCGCCGTACCGAGCACTTGAGCGACCGTGACGACGCCCGTGCCGCCGATGCCGGTGATGCGCATCGAGAAGTCTTCATCGTCGACCAGCCGAACCGGATCTGCGACGTTTGGAACTGTTGTCGAACCCGGCGCTGATGGCTCACCGCGGTGGTCCGAAGTGGAACGACTCTTCTTGCCAAACTTCGCCCGCAACCGAGAGCGGACGCCTTTGGGGTTCTTCTCGTCGAGCATGATCGTCATGAAGGATGGGCAATCGCCTTCGAGACAACTGAAATCAAGGTTGCACGTCGCCTGGTCGATTTCGGTCTTGCGTCCAAACGGAGTCTCGACCGGCTGCACGGACAGGCAGTTGCTCACCTGGCCGCAGTCGCCGCAACCTTCGCAGATTCGTGGGTTGATCACCACCCGCTGGTTGGGCGATTCGACGAGGCCGCGCTTTCTCGCTCGCCGCTCCTCGGCAGCACAAGCCTGGTCGTGGATGAGAATGGTCACGCCAGGAATTTTGGACAGAACCTCTTGGGCTTCGACGATGCGCGTGCGGTCCCAGACGTCGACGCTTCGAGGAAGCGAACGGTACGAACGGTTCTTTGGGTCATCACTTGTGACGAGCACGCGCGCGACGCCTTGCAAGAGGAGGATCTTCGCAACCTCGACAACCCGAAGTTGGCCCTCGGGGTCCTGGCCGCCGGTCATTGCGACCGTTCCGTTGTAGAGCAGCTTGTAGGTGAGGTTCTTGCCTGACGCGACAGCAGCTTGGATTGCGAGCTGCCCTGAATGGAAGAACGTGCCGTCACCAAGATTTTGGATGAGGTGCGGCGTCTCAATGAAGTCTGACATGCCGATCCACTGCGTCCCTTCGTTGCCCATCGCTGTTAGTCCGGCGATGTCTCCAACGCGATCCTCGTCCATAAGCAGCGTCATGGTGTGACAGCCAATGCCAGCGCCGACGAGCGACCCCTCAGGTACCTCGGTGCTTCGGTTGTGCGGGCAGCCCGAGCAGAAGGCCGGTGCACGTTCGACCGCCAAGGCCAGCGGGATCTTGATGCGCTTGGGTTTCGCTGGAATGAGCCGGTCGCCAACTTTGTCGTGAAGCCGGCCTCGAAGGACCGGCAGGATCGAATCGGCATCGAGCGCTCCCCATGCGGGGAGCATGATCTGGCCCACTTCGTCGAATTTGCCGACGATCACCGGGCGGTCCGAGACAGCGTAGAGGGCGTCCTTGATCAACGATTCGAGGTTCGGCTGCTTTTCTTCGACAACGAAGATCTGCTCGAGGCCTCGCGCGAAGTCTCGTACCGTCGCTGGATTGAATGGCATCGGCATGCCCATCTTCAGAAGGCGAATACCGGCGTCCGCGACCGCCGAATCGCTGTCTAGCCCGAGCCGAGCGAGAGCCTCGCGAACTTCGCGGTAAGTGATTCCCGACGACACGATGCCGATCCAGGCGCTGCTCGGATTGACGGTCACATGATTGAGTTTGTTGTCGGCTGCGTAGGTTCGAGCGAGTTCATATCGGACCTCGATGATCTCTCGCTCGATGTCGACGGTGTGCGGTGTGAGTAGCCGGCCATCGGGAACGTGTTGATAGGGAACACCATCGAGCAACGGAAGAATCGGTCGCACACGATCCGGGTCGAGGTCGATGCTGGCGGTGGCATCGGCGACATCGGCCACGATCTTCAACGCTGACCACAAACCGGTCGCCCTCGACATTGCGATGGCGTGGCGGCCGAGGTCGAGAGCTTCGCCCGGATCGCCCGGATAGAGGAGCGGCATATGCATATCGGAAAGGAGGCCGGCCGATGAAGAAGGCACCGTGGATGACTTTGCATTCGGATCATCCCCGACGATTGCGACAGCGCCGCCCAACATCGAGGTGCCGGCAAACACTGCGTGGCGGAGGGCGTCGGCGGCTCGATCTACACCTGGAGCTTTCCCATACCAAATACCGACGACGCCGTCGTACAGCGCGTCTGGACGCGCCGACGCCAACTGCGACCCCATGACGGCTGTCGCCGCATATTCTTCGTTCATCCCCGGGGCGAAAGTCAGTGGGAGGTCCGGACTTGTATTTTGTGCTGCTTTGACCGCCTCGCCATAGCCCCCGAGCGGCGAACCCTGATAGCCCGAGACGAACGCTGCGGTGCGATAGCCGGACCGTCGGTCGGCTCGGAGCTGCTCGAGTGGGAGCCGAGCGAGCGCATGGATGCCGGTTAGGAAGACTTTGCCATCATCGTTGAGGTAGCGGTCCTCGAGTCGGTAGTCGATCAGGGCCATCGTGGGTCTTCGTTGATCATGTGTACGGATGTCATAGCTACAGTAAACGTTGTGTTCGTTGTTCGGTCCACCAAGATGAACGTTGTTCGGTCTCAGTCTAGAAATTCCGACGTATATTCGATTGTTACGGGTGGCGCACGCTCTCTACCGAACGGATGGGTCATGGATGACACGTTGACCTCAAGCGCTGATTTGGTACTCGTTGCTGAACTTCAACGAGACGCTCGACAAACGAACCGTGCACTGGCAAAGAAGGCGGGGTTGGCACCATCGACCACATTGAACCGCGTCCGTGACCTCGAAGAGCGAGGAGTGATTCGTGGCTACCACGCCGATGTTGATCTCGGCGCGTTGGGCCGAGGGCTTCAAGCACTCGTCTTCGTGAGGCTCCAGCCGAAGAGCAACGATGTGATCGATGCATTTCTCGAGCACATGTGGAGCCTCTCGGAAACGATCGCGATCCATCTGATCACCGGAGTCGAGGATGCGGTGATCCAACTTGCGGTCGCGGACGCCGACGCGCTGCAGAACGTCATCTTGCGCGAGATCAGCAGCTTTCCAGGCGTTTTTGATGAACGGACGTCGCTACTGTTCGAACACCGACAGAAATCGGTTATCGAACCGATTGCGGACTCGTCCAGTAACTAGTCGGTACTCGCGTAGTCGTAGGTGTAGACGTCGGACCTCCTTGGCTTGGTTCCAACGACGACGGTGCCAATTGTTGGCACGTGCGAAGCGCGCAAGGTCCGGTCGGCCTCCGAAACCGACGCGGCCCGAGCAATACCGATGCCCACGACAAGAATTGTTGTGTCGGACACCGTCGCGAGCTCGATCGCGTCAACGACGGCCAGCAGCGGCGGAGAGTCGATGAAGATGCAGTCGTAACGATCGCGGAGCTTGTCGACCAACGTCGTCAACGCCGGATCGCGAAGCAGGTCGACTGCCAGTGGACTCTCTCGACGAGTGCCAGTGAGTATCACGTCGAGACCGCTGGTTTGGCCCACGGGAAGGATGATCTCGTCGATCTCCACTTCGCCGAGGATGAACTCGATGAGCCCGACCGAGCCGTCAACTCCAAGCATCTTGCCAACCGCTGGTCGATGCAGATCGCCATCGATGACGAGCGTTCGATTGCCGCCGGCCGCGGACAATCGACCAAGGGTGGTGACAGCCGTCGTCTTGCCCTCGCTCGCGAGGCCGCTCGTGATCATGACGACCGATGCCGCGTCGACGCTCGCTGCGAGATCGAGTGTCGACAGAACCCTTTGATAGGCGTGGTCGATAGCCGCGTCCCCGATGGCCGATCCGACCTTCGGGACCGATGAAATCTGATGCAACTTCGTCCAGTCGGCGAGATGCTCCGTCGTACGGATGCGATCGTCGAGGGAGTCGAGGAGGAAGACGGAACCGAACCCCAACGCGAAAGCGCAGAAGAGAGCGAGGAATAGGTTTCGGCCGACGGAGGGTCCGTCCGGGCTTGTCGACAGATCGGCGGCTTGTATTACCCGTGCCGAGAGGTCGGGCTTAGCGAGTAGTTCTGCGTCGACCTCCAAGTCTGCGAGGCTCTTGTTCAATCGTAAGCGCTGGGCATCGATCGTCAGAAGATCTAGTTGGATTGCTGCCATTCGGACGTCGCGCTCGGCGGTCAGTGATACGAGCTGTTCTTCTGTGGTGGTGTTCTGGATAGCGCTGTTCAGGGTGTCGATCGGCGCGAGTAATTCGAGGCGATCCACGTCGAGTCGCGCGAGCGACACAGCTAGAAGGTCGGCAGATTCGGTCGCTTCAGCGACATCGAAGTCGTGTCGCAAGGAGATGTAGAGATCAGCCCAAGCTTGTGCTGCGAGCTGGGCAGCTTCGGGCGTTTCCGAGGACGCCCTAAAGACGATTGTTGTACGTTCGTTTTGTTCGTATTCTGGTTCGGTCGTGACCTCTATGTTCTCTCCGCTGATCTCCTCTGCAGCGAGCAGGAAGACCGTCGACTCGACGAATTCTCGTTCCTCGACAATCGTGCGCATTCTGGAAACAGCCCCATCGAGGGGAAAGAGTGCGCTCGTCTCCTCCGTCCGGATGAGCACAGAGGATGTCGAGACATAACGACGTGTTTGCATGCTCGTGAGCACAAAGCCCAACCCGACAGTGAGTGTGACGATGCCGATGAATACCCAGCGATAGCGGCGCAGCATCGCCAGCATTTCGGGGAGGGAAAAGTTGTCAGCCTGCATGTGCCCGGCTGACGAACGGCGCGCGTCTGTTTATGAGCGATGTCCCTGTTTCCATATCTCCTGCCTTAACCCCAACCCGGCCACCTGAAGCGTGTACTCACGTAGAGTGTCATCTTCTAGCAACGTAGAGTGTCATCTTCTAGCAAAACTATCTATACAGAGGGGTAGAAAAAACCTATTAGTTCCTGACTACATCACGTTTTGTGGTGATAAGTCGTCGTCGTATCGATCTCCACCAGGAGATCTGATGAGCTCGTCGATAGCCGAGATCGGGAAAAAGGCGAGTCTTCACATAGTGAAGACGAGGGCGGAGGCCCGGGGCCAGCGCGACTCCGCCCACTTCACAACGTAGGACATCGTCGGGGTATACCCATCCGTCTCGTTCGCTGATCAATGCTCTTTCGAGGAGGCTGGGTTCGAGTTTTCCGGCGATGCTCTCGATACCAGGAAGATCGAGGCCGATGCTCGCCGCTCGACGTAGGCCAAGTTGTACAGCTCCTTGCAAGAGGAGGGACGCGGCAAGGTCCTTGACCTTCTGAGGATCGGCGTCCTGGAGGTAGGAGAAGTCGGCGTAGGTGCCCGGTCTGGTCGATCGCCCAAGTGCGAGGTGTGTTGCGCCTTTATCTGCTGAAATGCCGACTCATAGGATCCTTCTAGCCGATGGAAGTCAAGGTCGGAATCGAGCAGGTGACGCAATGCAGCGTCGTATTGTTCGTCCGGAATCAGCAGGTCGGCATCGCCGAACTCTCGCCATGATGGGTCGGGGTAATCGAGGTGGGCCACTGCGACGCCCTTCAGAACTCGATAGTCGAAACCGGCTTCTACCAGAGATCGAGTCGCACGAAGAAGGTTCTGTTAGACCAAGAGACAGTGCATTTGATTCGCAGCCCAGCGTTCCTGCACCAGATCTCTGTCGGTTCCCGAAAGTTTGATCCAATCGGTGTCGGCCGCGTGCGCGAGAAGTCCCAATCCACCCGACCGCTCGACGTCGTCGATCAGCGAGAGTGATTCCTCGGCGTTCAGAGCCCGGAGGTCCAACCTCGGCGCTGCTGGCGATCGGCCGAACCCGCTAAGCGTAGTCCAAAGTTTCTCGACGTTCTTGTGATCGAGGGCATTGCCGGTTGCCACTGCTGGTCGACCGTTACCCGCTTCAACTTGGGCAACGAGCTGGGGGAACTCTTGAGGGTTTGAGGTCAGGAGACGTTCTTTGCGGAGCTGCTCGACGATGGCAACAACATCTTGTCGCCATCGGTCGATCGAATTGGGGGGAGCGGTCGAACGCACGACGTCGTCGGTACTCGCGCCGCCCGTGAAGCCAAAAAGAACGGTCCGTGCCGCCGAGTTGAGCCGTAAGGGCCGATGTTCACTGTCGTTTGCGAGGACAAGGAAATCGTCGCCGATGGTCCTTGCAAGATGTCGACGCACACCCCAGGTGGCGCCAGCGGCGTTCATCGCTCCTGGTCGTACCCATAGGAGTAGAGATCGTCCGACCGTTTCTCCACACCCACGAGTACTGCTCCAATTGACGGCACCTTTGCTTGTCGCAACAGCCGGTCGGCTTCGACGAGTTGGCTGGCGCGGACGATGCCCGATCCAACGACGAACAACACGGTGTCGACCACGACGGCAATCTCCAACGAATCGAGGACGGCGAGCAAAGGAGCTCCATCGATAATGACCCGATCGTATTTCCCTCGGGCTTTGTCGATCAGCGTGTCCAGCGCCGGATTACGAAGAAGGTCGACGGCGGTGTGATCGTCGAGCCTTCCGGACGGGATGACGCTGAGGTTCGGAACGTCCGGGGCAGAGAACGTGATCGCGTCAATCTTTTTTGGCCGCGGAGGTAGTCGATTATGCCGATCCGGTTCGCCACATCGAGCATCACGCTCGCACGTGGCCTGAGCAGATCCAGTTCGATCAGCAGTGTCCGGTTGCCGCCGAGCGACGACAGCTTGGCGAGCTGCACAGCAGTGCTCGCCTTGCCTTCACCTGTGACGGCGCTC
>JBLIMK010000073.1:0-20819 GCA_047638715.1 Verrucomicrobiales bacterium | reverse complement strand
TCGCCGACGCTATGGGCTCGAGTGCGTGTTCTGCCGAATCGGGGATCTGATCGTTGTTCGTGTCGGTGAGCAACACGCCGGTCTGCCGAGACACGATGTCCGCCATGAACTCGCTCTCGAACGCAGCTTCGACGTCGGAAGCAGCTGGGACTTGCAGAGCGAAGACGGCAGCGATCGCCGTGGTGCTTGCGCCCCTGCACCACGTAGGGAAGCGCGAGGATCAAGATGATCGTGAACACCGCGAGGATCGCCCCGAGCCAGGGGAGCACGAACACGAGTAGGAGTACTGAGGTCATCGTCATCGATGCTGCGGCGACACCCCCTGCGATGCGAAGGCCGGTCGATCGACGCCCAAGGTGCGGAACCGGGACGGCTCCTTCGATTTTGGCCACCACACTCGGGGCGGCAACACCGAGCAGCAGGTACGCCGACGCAAGTGCAATCGCAGCGCCGAAGCCGAACTGGTTGATCGATTCGATGCCCGACGTGAGGTTCGCGAGGAACGCCATGGCATCGGAAGTCAGTGCGAGCAGTAGGGCACCAGACACCGCCGTCATGCCAGCGACGATCGCCGGGCCGCTCGTCCTGCCCTCGACCCGTTCCTCCCGATATCGACCTAACGAATGAAACGCGAAGTCGACGCCAAAGCTGATCATCGCCACCGGCACGATGAGAGCGAGCACGAGATCGTCCTTGAAACCGAGCAGGTTGCTGATGCCCTTGAGCCAGATGATCAGAGCCAGAAACGACACACTCACCGTCGCCAGAATCCAATAGCTACGAAAGGTCAGTCCGACCAGAACGAGAACCGCCAGGATGGTCAAGCCAATGAATGGTCCCGCCACGGCGCCCTGTTCTTCTGAGTTCAAGTTGACGTCGATGGCCACACCATTGGCCTGCCAGCTCGGTCCTCGAAACATCGCTTGGACGTCTCGATCGAACTCCTCGATGTCGGTCGATCGACCAAGATTCACCGACGTATTCCCGAACCCGAGAACCTCGTTGTCCGATAGCACGACCAGGGAGAGGGCTGGCACGGTCCACCCATCGACATCTCGCGACGATTGTGCCGAGATGCCGACGATCTGCGACCGCTCTCCAAGTCGATCGATGATGGCGCTGCCAACCCGACTCACCTGTGCGTCGGTTGCGGCCCTGATGCCGTCCGTGCCCTCCAATTGAAGTTCGGCGTCGACGAGATCGGCCAGGGTGAGCACTCCGTTCACATCACTGCCTGACTCGGCATCGAATATCGACACGAGTGTGGAGCCGAGAGCGGCGTCGCCTCGCAACTCATCCTCGGCCTCGAGCAAAGATCCAAGCGCATCGACCGTGAGCACGTCGCCACTTTCATGCTCGGCGATGATCAGGGTGGGGTGAATTGCGGAGACGAAGCTCTCATCGATCAGGTCTCGCGCCGTGAATATGTCGCCGCTCGGTTCGGTCGATGCCGAAGTCTCGGGCGCCATCGTGAGGAAAGGGATGGTGAGCAACGCGGTGATCACCGCAATCGCCGCAACCATTCGGCCAGAGCGTCGTTCGAGCGTCGAAATGATTGTAGTGAGCCGAGTGCTCATGGGGGTCTCGTTTCTGGAGGGTGGAACAGGTCTTGTCAAGCTCACCTCCGTCGCCACCGAGGGGTTCCGGCAGCTCAACCACGCGTTTGACAAGGCGGTTGCCCGGTTGGACGATCCCATCGAGCGCCTCAACGCCTGCGGGAAGGCGTACGTCTCGACCGCAGTCGAGTATCCGGGCCACTTCGGCGTCATGTGCGGCAACGAACTCATCAACAAGGACGACGAGAGCTTCGCCAGCGCATCTGTTGGGGCCTACGAGCATCTCCTTGCTGCGATCGTCGACATTCGCGACGCAATCAACCCTGACCTCGATGTCGAGTCGGCCGCGACGATGACCTGGTCAGCAGTGCATGGGCTCGCCGTGTTGTCGTCGGGCCTGCAAACTGTTGCCGACAAGACGGACACGAAGACGGCACCATTACTTGATCTCATCGATCAGTTAGCCACAATGCTGATCAATGGCTTAGCGGCTCGATGAGCTCTCGGCGAGAAATACGTCTTCGACCTCGAGCTTCCAGACCGGACTTCCGTCCTCGTTAGGGGAGAACCCGAGCCGCTGGAGCAGCCGCAATGTGAGGTTCAGGCTGCCAGCGCTGATCGCGAGCGAGTTGAATTTCTCACCCGATGCCACGGCCGAGAACGTGTTGCTTCGCCGGAACGCTTCGCGGAGCGGCTCACCCTCACAGCCGTTCCATTCGACCTCGACAATCTCAAAGCGATCGCCGAGGTCGACGAGACGATGCTGACCGAAGCCGCATACATCCTCGATCACTAGCTGCGGCTCGCTCCGCGAACCATGAAAGATGAACAACGCCTCCTCAGAAACACCCGGGGTGTCGCTGAGGGTCCACGTTCCGCCCAGCACATGTTCGCGTTGAACCTGAACAGAGAACGGTTCGTCGACTGCAATTGGCGCGCTGTGGTCAGCCACCGCTGCGTCGGCCGTATCGCTTTCGCTAGCCGGATCTACTGAAACGAGTGTCGGCCTCTCCGAGACACACGCTGCTGCCAGCAGGGAGAGAACGGCGACGATCGAAACGAGGAATGCCTGGGTTCCGCGTCGATTCGATCCGCGAAGTCCACCATGGCGCGCCATGACCAAGTATCGCCCACGGCGGAGGCTCGCTTGAGGAGCCCCGGACCAAGAACGATCTACCGCCTTCTACCCGTTCCCTGGGCGACCGTGTCTCTACGATGTGTCCCATGAGCAACATGTGGGACACGACCAATGGCGACGAATCGCCGATCTGCGACTTCTGCGGAGTGAGCGCGTTGCCGCCCGAAATGCCCGGCGAGCCGTCCAGCTGCGAAAACGCCGACTGCACCGCGTTTGGTGAACCGATCGGTCGGTAACAACCTGTTCCAGCCATCAGCGCAGGTCGGTACCCTCGACGTATGGAGCTGTTCGATTTCGACTCGGAGACAGAGCGCGAGGGCAAGGTCACCGTGTGGGCGCTCGCATGGTTCCCAAAGGACGAGTGGGCGCGGGCAATCGAGCTCTGGCCCGCGCTGCTCGACACGATGCCCGCAGATCATGGCGACTACAGCCGCAAGGTCGAGTCGCACCTGAAGGCGAGCACGGCGGGGGAGCAAGGTAGCCCTGACGTTGCGCCGCTGAACGTCGACGATCTCGTTGCCGAGTACGGCGACGAAGGCGGCGACGCTCGGTTCCGCGGAACCATGGGTGCCAACGTGGCCCGCAGCGGTGGAGCGATTCCATGGCCACCCACTCGGAACGATCCATGCTGGTGCCAGTCGGGCCGCAAGTACAAGGCCTGTTGCGGACCAGAGTTGGCCGCAACGAGCTAACGCAGCATCGGCTACCGGGCGATCCAGCTACTCGGCGACGCAGCTACTCAGCAACGTGGGCCCAATCGCCGTTGCTGAAGTTGGCCATACCCGCCGCTAGTTCGAGCTGACGGCGGACGGCGGCGAGGTCGGCCATATCGAAGCTCGAACCGTCGTGGGTTTCGAGGAGTCCGTTCGCGATCGTGCGGACATAGGTGTGGTGCGGAGCATTGATCTCGGGCGCGGAGGAGGTCGTGATCGTGAAGATGTCGAACCCGTCCTCGTGCTGGCCGAGATGAAGTACGCGCCCATATCGGTTCGGAACAACGTCGAGGTACGACTCCGCCACAGCACGGCCGAAATCTACGTCGACCGTCGCGTCCATGGCGTTCTCTTGTTTCACCACGTCTTCGTATTGCTCGGCCGTGACGTTGTAGAGCCGAAGGGCCGTGTGATGGTCGCCGCGTTCACTGCCGAGAAAGGCAACACCTCCGCCCGACCAGCGCGCTGCGACCCCTCCGAACATCAGCTGATACGCACAGAAGCGTGTCTCGGACTTCGTAGGCGGGGTTGCGTCTCGAGCCCCTGGCGATGATCCGTGGGAGTCCTTCGCCGTGCCGCCCTCCAGGTACACACGGAAGCGTTCGCTCCACAGGTTCGATCCAAAGGCGGCGTACCAAACACGTTCTGGTCGTGACATCAACTAACCCCTGGGTTGACGAGTCGAGCGCCCCGTCCAGCACCCGCGGTGCCAGTGCCGGCGAAGGTCGACCGCTTCGGGCGGCACGGCAACGATATGGCCCGTGCCCGGCGGGATGTCGCGATTGCACCCGGGACACAGGTAGGTCTTGTTCGCTTGATAGGGCTGGATCATGCGGGTTTCCGCGTTCGCCCAGAAGTCGTGCACCGGTCGTTTAGCCATGGGAAATGTCAGCCTTCGTCCCGAAAGGCGCCAAGGACCGAGTCGACCACTTCGAACCGACATTCGACATCACCGATCGGAAAGCGTTCGCCGCCGCCGACGCCGCCGTCCCATTGCACATAGGCACCTGTGTCAACGGACTCACCTACGAGCTCTCGGGGCGCCTTCTCTTCCTTGCCTTTGAGGTCTGTGAAGTATGGATCGAAGGCGAATGTCCTTCTCTCGTCTGACAGGTTGGATAAGCGCCATGTGTAGCGAACGAACTCCCCATCGTTGACGCAGCTGACGACCTCGAGGTCAAAAGATTCTTGATCGGAAGGCACGCCGTCGAGCTGTTCATTGAACTCGGTTTGCGACGGCGCGTCATCGGTGCACGCGCTGAGGCCCAACAGGACGAAACAGAATGCGACGAGGCGAATCATGGCTTAACGGAGGCTTTCGTCGAGGGTGACGTCGATAGCGACGGATGTGCCCGAATCACCGTATCCAACCGCTGCCACCGATTCGTAGAAACGGGTCAGTTCCGCATCGTCACTTTCTTCGAGGTAGTTGATGTAACGATCTTGGTGGTGGCCAATGTCGGTGCCCCAGCCACCATCAAATTCACGCACCTCGTGCGCAAAGGTGTTGATCGATACCGACTCCAGCGACATCGCCGCCGAACGCTGCGAGGCCTCGAGCAAGATCGCCTTGTCGTCCTCGTTCTGGAGGACGAGCACATCGATGTCGGGGCTGATGTGGGCGAGTTGCGGTGCCGAGTCGTAGCCGGCCGCCACTACGTGAGTGACGTTGTACGAAGCGGTGAACCAGGTGTTGGCTGCGAGGTCTGCCGCTGCGTCGGCACCGAAGCTGTGTCCCACGATCATCAAGTTTGAACCGAGTGGAATGTCGTTTGTTGCCAACGCCCGAATCACCATCTGGGCATACAGGTTGTCCTCCACCCTGCTGCTCGTGGCCGAACGCAACGCCGCTTGATCCATGTCGCGCACCGAGGAATGTACGGGGTCGAAGCCCGCCACCGGGTCGCTCAGGTCGATCACCCCAGGAAGGTTGATCGTGTAGGTGGGTTTGCCGTTGGCGCCGATGCCGTGGTCGATGATCGCGAATTCGTCCTCGAAGATGTCGCCGCGGTTCGAGCTATCGAGCAAAGCGTGCGTAATCACATTGCGTCCTCGGTCGGCGTCGGAGAAGTGCCAGCGAAGCCCGTGGAAGTCCGACTTGGGTCGGGTCGTGTACGTGCCCCCGGCATCGTTGCCCGGAGACGTCGGCCCATAACGCTCCGCGGCCCAGTCGAGAACGGCCTTCCCCGGATTCGTGACATCATCCAGCAATTCGGCCTTCGCCTTTGTCTCGTTGACGAACTCGAAGGTCTTGTTCAACACATACGGAGTGACCGCGTTGTGCCACGTCTGCTCCCAAGCTGGCCGAAGCGAGTCCGGCAGCAAGCGATGAACGTCGAACGTTGGGCCCGTGGTCACGATGTCGTGCTCGAGAGCGAGCTCGGCATGCACGGCCCACGTCGCCCAGAACACGGGCTCGTTCGTGTCGCCGTCGGCATTGATCGTGCGCACCAAGCGGTCGACGAACGCCGTCCGTTCGAGCTCCGTGCCCGAGGTGCCAACAACCCCTACGATGTCGGCCAACTGCGCGGCGCGGGGCGAGCCATCCTCGTGCATGTTGATGAGCGTGTCGCCGGTGCGGTCGAAGTCGCTCATCAGGCTCTCGATGAACGAGCGGCCCAGATGTGGCTGCGCTACAAACCCTGCGGCGAAGGGACCAAATTCTCCCTGCTCTCTATCGACCCCGAACGGATTTGGCTTCGCTGAATTCCCAAGGCCGTCGTCATTCCTCAACGCCAACCGGCCCAGTTCGACGAAGGAGGCATCCGAAAGATCACCGTGCTGGGCCATCCCGGCCGCTAGCCACGGCGGAACCTCGCCGTCGTCGGGTCTCCAACCCGAGTTGTACGCCGTGCTCAGCACAGAGGCAAACAGACCACGAAACCGAGACGGAATTTCTGGTTGGCCCCGCAGGAGCCCACCACTCTCGAAAGCGCCGGTTGCGAACATCCAGTCGAGCACTCGTTCGAGCTCGGTTGGGTCTTCGACATGAGCGAGCAAGACGGCGAGTTCGGTCGGCGTTACGTCGCTTGCGTCTCGCATCCACCATGAAGCGAGAGGCGTCAAAGCGCGCAGGTAGCTCAGTCGTGTCTCGATCCCGTCCGTTGCTTCGAGATAGTCGATTCGCCATTGCAGGTCGGTGGCGTCGTCTCCAAGCAGGACTCCCAGCTCACCAAAAAGTGGACGCTCGACGAACTGTTCGAGCAAGTCGCCAGCTTGGCGGACGAGGGGGTCGAGTGCGAGGTCGGCTTCTTGCAACCGACCACCCGCCCGCCGGTACGCATTGGCCAGAGCATGCGCCGGCCCCGGGGCGATCCGGACGATGGTCTCATCGACGCTAATTTGAGACTGGCGCAAACCGCCGCTCATTGTCGATATCTGCCGCCGCATAACGCACGCTCACCTTGGAGTGCGTTTCATGCACTTTCATTCACTTTAAGCAAATTAGGAGCTATTACGCAAATCGGGAACCGCAGACGGCTATCACTGTCTTGCGCAGACGGCTATCACTGTCTTGCGCAGACGGCTATCACTGTCTTGCGCAGACGGCTATCACTGTCTTGCGCAGACGGCTAGGCCGCTGTTTCGAACTGCTCCGGAGCTGGAGCGACGGTCGTGAACTGCCAGCCATCGTCGGTCTTAGCGACGACATGGCAATTCTTCGCCACCGCCCACAGTGCTCGGCGAATCGGCGTTGGGTTATAGCGATACAGGTGCGGGAAGGCCTCACGAACGGCCTCGGTTGCGGCCCGTGCGTGATAATGCGGAATCTTCGCATCGAGATGGTGCGCCACGTGTGTCGTACCGATGTTGTGATGCAAAAAGTTGGCGATTGGACCGTACGGCCGGTCGACCGAACAGAACGCGCCGCGCATGAACGACCAGTCATCCTCGCCGTAGTGGGGAACATCCTCATCGGTGTGCTGCAGCCACGTGTAGGTCACGAGCCAACCGTTCACGATCAGATACGGCCCCGCATAGACGGCGAGCATGTACATGACACTGCCGGCGATAGCCCAATAGGCCAGAACGGCCAGCATCACGATGACGCCGAGCGACGACCAGCGAACCTTGTTCTTCCAGCGATCAGGAAACAGCGCCTGGCTGAACGGGCGGGTCGGCCAGAAGTGATTTGTGACGCCACGATCAGCGCCGCCGGTGAGCCCAAGCAACAAATAGAGCGGCCAGCCAAGCCCAAGGCGAGCCGCGATCGTGAGCACACCGTGGGTGTTGGGTCCGATCTTGCGTCGCGCCGCCAATGCCCGAGCTCCGCGCGACGTGGTGTTCCGTTTGGGAACGTGCGTCTCACCTTCGATCAGGTGGTTCGTCTTGCCATGATGAATTGCATGACTGCGTTGCCAAGAGAAGTAGGGGACAAGCAACATTGAATGAAGGGCATAACCAACAACATCCTGCACCTTCGGGGTCGGTGCGAAAGCTCGATGACCGCACTCGTGGGCAACGACCCACACGCCCGTCGCAATCGTTCCGTTCACGTATGCGTACACAAGCCACGCTGGAGTCCAGGCCCAGGTCAGCGGAATGAACTGCCAAGCCAGGATCCCCATGGCGAGCGTCAACGACACCGAAAACACCGCATATGGGATCGATCGCGAGAGCTTCCGTTCGAAACATTCCGAGGGAATTGCAGCTTTCACCTGAGCGGTTGTGGGTATGCGTTCGATCGTCTGCACTAGGAGAGGATGCCAGCCGCCAGCAAATTTCTGCGGTTACCGAACAGTTAGTTACTCAACCCGTACCCGCCTGGGCTCGTGCAGGGCTATCGGGTGGTCGGTTTGAACGTTTGGCGGGTCGATTCAAACGCGGAGATCGAGTCGACCTGTTGCATGGTGAGCCCGATGTCGTCGAGGCCGTTGAGGAAACGATGTTGAACCGAATCGCTCAACTCGAACTCGACCTCGATATCGAGCGCCGGCGCCTCGAGGGTACGCCGCTTAACGTCGATCGTGATCTCGAGGGATGGGTCGGCCTGTACTGCTGCCATCAGCCGGTCGCTGACATCTGGCTCGACCTCTACAGCAACGAGGCCGTTCTTGGTGCAATTGTTTCGGAAGATCGGACCGAAGCGGGACGACACGACGGCCGCAAAGCCGTATTGCTGAATAGCCCAAACCGCATGTTCGCGACTCGAGCCCGTCCCGAAGTTCGGCCCACCGATGAGGATGTTGGCGCCGAGGTATTCCTCTTGGTTCATGACGAAGGTCGGGTCGTCACGCCATTCGGCGAACAAGCCCTTGTCGAAGCCGGTGCGCTCGACGCGCTTGAGCCAGTCGGACGGAATGATCTGGTCGGTGTCGACGTCGGAGCGGTCGAGGGGAACGGCGGTGCCTTGGACGATGTGTACGGGTTCCATGTTTGTTTTCCTTCGCCGAGACTTCCGCTCGGATCCCACAGAGGGACTACGGGTTTAGTTAGGTGAGGTCGTCGGGGGTAGCGAACGTTCCGGCGATGGCCGTGGCCGCGGCGACCGCTGGCGAGACGAGGTGCGTTCGACCGCCGCGACCTTGCCGGCCTTCGAAGTTGCGGTTCGACGTCGACGCCGAACGTTCGCCTGCCTTCAGCTTGTCCGGGTTCATTGCGAGACACATCGAGCAGCCCGGCTCGCGCCAATCGAAGCCGGCATCGATGAAGATCTTGTGGAGTCCCTCGGCTTCGGCCTGGGCCTTGACCAAGCCCGAGCCGGGCACGACCAGCGTGCGAATGCCGTCGGCCACGGTGCGGCCTTCAGCTACTGCGGCTGCGGCTCGGAGGTCTTCGATGCGGCTGTTGGTACAGCTCCCAATGAACACCGTGTCGACCGCGACCTCTCGCATCGGCGTGCCAGCGGTGAGGCCCATGTACTCGAGTGCTCGAGCGGCAGCGTCGCGAGCTACGCCGGCATCGTACTGATCGGGGGACGGGACGTTGTCGCTCAGGCGGATGACCTGGCCGGGGTTCGTGCCCCAGGTGACGTGTGGGGTGATGTCGGCGCCGTGAAGCAGAACTTCGCGGTCGAAGGTGGCCGCATCGTTGGTTCGCAGGCCTCGCCAGTGGTCGAGGGCCTTCTCCCAGTCAGCGCCCTTCGGTGCACTAGGTCGACCTTCGAGGTAGTCGAAGGTGATGTCGTCGGGGGCGATCATTCCGGCCTTGGCGCCGAACTCGATCGACATGTTGCACACGGTCATGCGGCCCTCCATCGAAAGCGCCTCGATGACGGGTCCGCGGAACTCGGCGATGGCGCCGATGCCGCCGCCGGTGCCGCATTCAGCCAGGATCGCGAGCACGACGTCTTTGGCTGTGGACCCTTTGGGCAGTTCACCGTCGACCGTGATCGACATCGTCTCTTGAGCGGGTTGGAGCAGCGTCTGGGTGGCCAGGACATGCTCGACCTCGCTGGTACCGATGCCGAACGCGAGCGCTCCGAACGCGCCGTGCGTGCTGGTGTGGCTGTCGCCGCACACGATCGTCATGCCCGGCTGGGTGAGGCCCTGTTCCGGGCCGATGACATGCACGATGCCTTGGTTGGGGTCGCCCATTGGGTAGTGCGTGATACCGAACTCTTCGGCGTTCACCCGAAGCGTGTCGACTTGTTTGGCCGAGACCTCATCTGCAATCGGCTTATCGATGTCTTCGGTGGGGACGTTGTGATCCTCGGTACTGATCGTGAGATCGGGCCGACGCACGGTTCGACCGCTTTGGCGAATGCCGTCGAACGCCTGGGGTGACGTGACTTCGTGGACGAGGTGGAGGTCGACGTAGAGAAGGTCGGGCTGGCCGTCTTCGCGGGTGACGATGTGGTCGTCCCACACCTTCTGGCTGAGTGTCTTTGCTTCGGTGCTCACGCGAGTGAGGTTATCGGGCGCGCTGCTCGGTCTGGCCTGATCAACCTCAACCTGTGTAATCCGGGGCCAGGCCCCTAATCGGTCCACCAGTCTTTCGACTTGACGCGATCGCTGCCGCCGAACGCGTCGTGAATGCGCATCGCGAGACCACGAGCTCGTGTGCCGGCCAACCAACGCCAGGCCCTGTTTCGTCGCTTGCTGTAGTCACGTGTGTAGGGGCACACCCGAACGCACACCGCGCAGTCGCTATTGATCTTCGACCAATAGCTGAAGCACTTTTCGCCGTCGACCGACCACTTCTTCACACCCTTGATGCTCGAAATGTTGACCGGCTGCCAGCTCGGATCGCCGTGCGGAATTGCTTTGGCAGGGCACTTGTCCGCGCAACGATCGCATTGATCGCAGAACTCCTTGACCCCGAACGTCTTCGGCGCATCCGTGGACAACGGCATGTCGGTAAAGATCTTGCCAATACGAAACCGCGACCCAAGCTCGGGACTGATCACGAGACCATGCCGTCCGTATTCTCCGAGACCCGCTTGCATCGCGAGAGGAATCGCGAGCGCGGTGTCATTCATCGACGCAATCGCTTGATACCCGAGGTTGCGAATGTACTGAGCCAGCCCGAGCAGCACGGCGGCGTCGGTCGAATAACCAAGGCCGGTCGCAGTGCCAGAGAGTGCTGACGGCGCCGTTTTGATCAGGCCATCGTTCATCTCCTGACCGATCACGACGACATGGGTTAATCCGTCGGGCAGGTCGTTCGCTTTCGGACCACGGTCGGTCACGCTGTAACGCTCGGTGTAGATCCAGCGTTCATCGAAGTGTGTCACGCCAACGAGATCGGCACCGAAGGTCTTTGCAACGTGTTTCAGCTCCCGGCTGGCCTGCTCGGGTGGACCGACATCGACCCTCTCACTCGCTCCATCGCGCAACATCGAGAGCGGATCGAGAAAGCCATCTCGTCGATCGTCGCCTTCGAACATCTCCGCGAAGATGTCGGCGACGTGCCACGACGCATTGCGAATGGCATAGTCGCGCTGGGTGAAACCGTTCGCCTTTCGCCACTTGGTGAGCGGGCGACGATATGTGGCGAAGAAGGTGTCCGAGCGGTCATCGCGGACGCGCTCGTCCCACTGCGATCGGCTGAAGACATCATCGACTTGGCTGAATCGCTCGAAGTTCTCATCGATGTCGAAGGGTTCGGTGTTCACGCGCTCAGCCTCGCACAGCTACTGCCCGTTGGCCTCCTGGTGCTGTTGATGGATCGGAAGCCGCACCACATTGTTGGCGGAGGTCCGATCGCATAAAATCAACCGACGGAATCGCCGATGCTGACCAGGCCCTCGCGGTCGACGGTCATACCGATACCCAGTTCGGAATTCCGCTCGGCGTTCAGGGTTTTGAGCACGCTCAAGTCCCGATCGAGCCCCGGTTGAGGTCGTGTGACCATCACGCAACGAGTGACCTTCTTCACGACCGACAATGTGACACTGCCGATCGTGATGCTCGACCCAACCAGTTCGTCTTCACCAGCTCCATCGCAAATTACGTTCTTGCGGAAACGTTCGGCTGGCCAGTCGCCAAGCGACGCCACGCTCACCAACGAGACCCGATTGCGTTCACTGTCGTGAAAACTGTCGATCGGTCCCGTCCACTGCACCCAATCATCGTCATTCTCGACATCGAGCGGGTTCTCGAACGTCCCTGCACTCGTGCCACTGGCTACGAGCTCGACAGGCTTGCCGAGCCACTTCGACAAGTCGTCATCCCGGTCTGTAGCCGAGCCATCGGGCAGCGACACGCTCACCGAACCCTGACTCCACGTCGCACTCGCGAACAACAGCTCGGGTTGACGGCGCGCGGTGAGAATCAATCCGGTTTCGAGATCTCGAAGCCCGAACGATCGATCGCCTTCGATTCCGCTTCCCTCGATTCGAGCCGTCTGAAGCTGCTCACCCCCGAACGACTTGATCGGATAACGCCACAACGATCGAACACGAAGACCCATTGATCAAGCATCGCACAGCGCCACAAAACTGAGCGAGAGGCGGCCGATCTTGCGCCCGGAAACGTAAGCGGTTTTCCCTAGAAACTGAACGCATGTACGATTCTCGATCACAGGTCGTGAGTGCGGATACGACGTAAATTCGAGAGTAGACGCATGACCCTGAAAATCGGATTCCTTGGGTGTGGTCTGATCGCAAGATCCCATGCTGGACGACTGGCCTCGGTCGACGGAGCGAAGATCGTCTCCGTGTTCGATATCGACGCCGAGCGAACGGTCGCGTTTGCGGCCGACAACGGGGCGAGCGCCGCAACCTCTGTCGACGAAGTGATCGAGTCGAGCGACGCCGTCTATGTCACGACATGGACATCCGAGCATGCCCACTTGGTGAGTCGAATCGTTGGAGCGGGTCGGGCCGTTTTCTGCGAGAAGCCCCTCGGCGTGTCGCTCGGGGTAGCGCGATCGATGTTCGATGAGGTGCAGGCATCTGGGGTCGTGAACCAGGTCGGATTGGTGCTTCGTCACTCACCGTCATTCCGGTGGATGCAACACCACATGGTCAGCGGCGAGTTCGGTCCGCAAATGAGCATGGTTTTCCGCGATGATCAATACATCCCGATCCGAGGAATGTACGGGTCGGATTGGCGGGCGGACGTCGAAAAAGTTGGCGCTGGTACATTGCTCGAGCACTCGATTCACGATCTTGATCTGATCGAATGGATCATGGGTCCGGTCGTTCGGATCAGCTGCGTGACATCGAATACGCACAGAATCGACGGGATCGAAGACCACGCGAGCGTCATGCTCACCACCGCGGCGGGGGCCAGTGCCGTTCTGAGCTCAACATGGCACGACGTGCTGACGCGACCCAGCCAACGGCACGTCGAAGGATTTTGTCGAGATGCCTACCTGGGGTGCGCTGGCGACTGGGCCGGACCGGTTGGCCTCTCACATGGTGACGTCGAAGAGCAGCAGTGGCAGGGCCAGGCACTCATCGATATCGCAGCCGGCCTCGATGGCAAGGGCACGAACCCCGACGCGGACTTCGTCGACGCAGTCGTGAACGAGCGCCCCGCTGCGCCCGATTTCGCGGTGGCTTTACGCGCGCACATTCTCGTCGACGCGGCCTACCGATCCGCCGCGAAGAATGGCGCTCCAATCGATGTGTAGCGTTCATGACCCCCCCCTTCAACCGGTCGCGACCCCAGCCAACTGGAAGAGCGGCGAACGCGTCATCGTCTCGCCGGGTCTCGATGACGAAGCAGCGACAGCGAAGTTCGGCTCGTTCGATGCCGTCCGTCCATACCTGCGTTACGTCCCGGACCCAAGCTAACGATCGAGGTCGACGGTCCTGTAGTGCCGAGTCAGGACGTCGAGGCGCTCCATAACTTCGCTCGGCAGCGTTAGACCGACCGCTGAAATCGAGTCGGCGAGTTGGGCGGTGCGACTCGCTCCGATGATCGGTGCGGTGACGGTCGGATTGGCCATCACCCACGCGATTGCGAGCGTCGCGAGCGAGACCCCGACCTCGTCGGCGATCATCCCTGCCTCAGCCACGATCTGGAGGTTGTCGTCCTTCCAATAACGCTTGCGATACATGTCGCCCGCAGTGGCCTCGTCGAAGCGTCCGCCAGCGGGGGGAGCCGATGCTGGACCAGCGGTCCGATGTTTGTCCGTGAGGAGCCCGCCTGCGAGCGGGTTGTACGGGATCACCGCAAGTTGGTCGTAGTCGGCCGCTGGGAGAATGTCGCGTTCGATGTTGCGGAAGAGCAGGTTGTAACGCGGTTGGACGGACTCGAAGCGGCTGACGCCGAGCACTTCGCTGCGCCCGACAGCCCGGCTGATCTGCCATGCGGCGAAATTCGAGCAGCCCACATAACGAACCTTGCCAGAGCGGACGAGGTCGTCGAGTGCGGTGAGCGTCTCGTCGATCGGTGTGTGGGAGTCGAAGAAATGGATCTGAAAAAGGTCGAGATAGTCGGTCTGAAGCCGACGCAATGACCCCTCGATTGCGTCCATGATGTGTTTCCGGCTGCCACCTCGATCCCAGGGGTTCGAGCCGATCGGGAAGAAGAACTTGCTCGCGAGGATCACATCGTTGCGATGAGGACCGAGCCAGCGCCCAATGACTTCTTCGGTAAGCCCCGCAAGTTCGCCCTCCTGGCCGAGCGGGTAACTGTCGGCCGTGTCGATGAACGAAATCCCCGACTCGAGTGCGGTGTCGAGAATGCGGTGGGATTCGGCTTCGTCAGCCTGGGTCCCAAAGGTCATCGTGCCGAGGCACAACGGACTTACGTGCAGGCCGGTGCGGCCGAATCGAACAGGTTCCATCTCGATCTAACGATTGGCGAGACGGCGGAGCGGGGGGACCGTCTTCGGTGGAACCTTGCGTGGAGGCAGTTCAGCGAGCACCTCATGGGTGGCCTGGGTGATGATCGCGACCGCTCGCTCGAACGCCTCTTCAGTAGCCGCTGAGGTGTTTTGCACGCCGGTGATCTTTCGAACGTACTGGCGAGCACCGGCTTCGACCTCTTCCTTGGTCGCACTTGGCTCGAGGCCCCGGAGAGTGGTGATATTTCGACACATGTTGCAGCTCCCTTTCAAACGCCTTCATTAAAGCCTGGCTCGTCGAACCAGGGATAGACAGCCGGGCTGTCCAGCATCAGTTGATCGCCTTCTCCATGCCTTCCCAATACGGCTCGCGGAGCTTGAACTTCTGCAGTTTGCCGGTCGCCGTGCGCGCCAGCTCATCTCGGAATTCGACCGACGTTGGGCACTTGAAATGGGCCATCTTCTCGCGGCAGTGGTCGATGATGTCCTGCTCGGTGACGTCGGATCCATCAGCCACGACGACGAGTGCCTTCACGGTCTCGCCCCACTTTTCGTGTGGGACTCCGATGACGGCAACCTCGGTGATCGCGGGATGGTTGAAGACCACGTCTTCTACCTCGATCGAGCTCACGTTTTCTCCGCCGGAGATGATGACGTCCTTCTTTCGGTCGGTGATTGCGTAGTAACCCTCATCGTCGACAACGCCGCCATCGCCCGTGTGGAACCAACCGCCTTCGAGAGCTTGGTTGGTTGCGTCTTCGTTCTGCCAATAACTCTTCAGGACGTTGTTGCTTCGGGCAAGAAACTCACCCGACTGTGAGATTTTCATCTCGACACCGACGGCGGGAGCACCGGCGCGGCCGAGGCGTTTTGCACGCTCGTACGGTGTCAGATCGTCCCATTCCTCGCGCGTGCGATTAAACGTCAGCAGCGGAGCGGTCTCGGTAAGTCCGTACAGCTGGATGAACTCCCACCCGAGTTCGGTCTCGACGCGCTCGATGGTCGCTGTCGGCGGTGGAGCGCCGGCGACGATGATCCGGACCGTATCTCGCCCGGGTATCTCACCCTCCCAGTCCTTTGCCGCATCGAGGACGGCGCTGACGACGGCAGGCGCGCCGCACATCATCGTCACTCCGTGCTCGCTTACTCGGCGAAGGATTTCAGCCCCATCGATCTTGCGAATGACGACGTGTTTAACGCCCATTGCACTCACGGTGTAGAGCATTCCCCAACCGTCGCAATGAAACATTGGGAGGGTGTGCAGGTAGACGTCTCGATCGGTCACCGTGGTGTGCCACCCGAAGGTGACGGCGTTCGTCCAGCGGGCTCGATGAGTCTGTTCGACACCCTTGGGACGAGCGGTCGTGCCCGAGGTGTAGTTGATCGATGCCGTGGCGTCTTCGTCGGGCTCCCACGGCACGGGGTCTCCTTCGTGGCCAAGCCATGCTGCGTCTGACTCGGGGCCGAGGATCCATTTTCGTTCACACGCAACGTCGGCGAGTGCGTCTTCAAGCTCTGGGTCGATGAGCAGGGCCTCGGCTCCGCTGTGCTCGACGATGTAGCCGACCTCTTCTGCGCTAAGCCGGAAGTTGACCGGCACAAAGACACGTCCATTCCCGCTCACACCGAAGAAAGAGGTGAGAAGACGAGCGGAATTGTGCGACACCATCGCCACTTTCCCACCCATCGGGATGCCCATCTTGTCCATCGCCACGCCCATTTGTCGACGAATGTCGGCTAACTCGCGGTATGTGATTGGCGGCATTGGCAACGCAGGTTGGTCGGGTTCATCGATGATGGCGACGCGGTCGGCGTAGACGGCGAGCGGCCGATCGAGAAAATCGTTGATCGTCAGCGCGACCTTCATGGCAACCCCCTGTGTTTGTGAAAACCGGCTCCCGCCAGTCGTGAGCGAAGTTACCCCATGCCCCGACGCACCGTCTCGCTCGCCCGTCAAAGAGCTGACCCCGGCTAGCTCGTTATGAGGATGGCGAGTGTGGAGAGCACGACAACCGCGCCGAGAACATCGCCGGTGAGCCCGCCGATCTTGCGGACGGCGAGCGCGACGACGGCGATGGCAGCCACCGCAGCAGCGCCGATGGTGATCAACGGAAATGTCGGCGAGAAGCGCGCCGCAGAGGCGACACCGACGAGAATCGCGAAGGTCGCGCCGATAGGCGACAGGCGCTCGACGTAGGTCGCGCCCATCCCGTTTCCGGTCGCCGGAGACAAGATCATCGCGGCGACCGCCATCGACCGGGCGAGCGAGTGAGCGACCACGAGAGCGAAGAATCCATCCCTTGCGTCGAGTTGTGCGACAGCCGCGACTTCAAGGATGAGAGCGAGGGCAAGCGCTGTCGTACCGTACGTACCGAGCCGGGAGTCCTTCATGATCGCCATTCGCTCCTCGATCGTCCAACCTCCGCCGAACGCATCGGCGACGTCGGCGAGACCGTCGTGGTGAAACGCTCCAGTGATCAGCATCGTCGCTGCAAGTGCGAGGCTCGCCGACACCAGCGGAGCAAAGAACTCCAGCGATACCGCGTACACGCCGCCAACCGCTGCGCCGATCGCGAGACCGACGACCGGAAACCATGGCACGGCCTTGGCAACGTCGACCTCGATCCGTCCCGCTCGCGAAACGTCGCCCACCGGGATGCGCGTGAGAAACCCTGCTGCGACCCATAGGCCGTGAAACGGCCTAAGCATTCGATCCGAACCATTCTGTGAACGTCGCAACGTCGGTCACGAGCTTGCACGCCATCTTGACCAAGGGAACAGCTGCCATGGCCCCCGACGCCTCACCGAGACGCATGTCGAGCGTGAGAAGCGGTTCGAGACCGAGGTAAGCGAGCAACCGCCCGTGGCCTGGTTCTGACGAGCGGTGACCCGCCCGACAATTCGCCACTAACGCTGGCTCGATCGCGTGCAGAACCACGGCAGGGGAGGTAGCGATGTAGCCATCGAGAAGCACGGGAATGGAGCGCATCCGAGCTTCGACGAGAGCCCCAGCCATGGCGACGAGCTCGGCTCCACCGACCTGACGAAGGATTTCGAGGGGCTCGTCAATGCCGTCGATCCGCTCGAGGGCATCTGCAACGACCGCCTTCTTCATCGCCAGACCAGCATCGTCGATTCCGGTGCCTCGACCGACGAACGGAGTCGCGTCCGAGCCGAGTAATGCAGCGCTCACCGCGGCGGCGGCCGTCGTGTTGCCGATGCCCATCTCCCCGACGATCAACAAGTCGGCGTCAATATCTCGAATCGCGGACCGGCCGGCTTCAAACGTTCGAGAGAATCGTTCGTGTGAGAGCGCTGGCTCGACGCGGAGGTTGCCAGTCGGCTGACCTACCCCGACATCGATCGCCGAAACCGACGCACCGGCCACGGCGGCCATTGCCGAGACGCTCGCTTTCGACGCTTCGAAAGCAGCGAGCATCGCTCCGGTCACTTCGGCGGGATACGCGCTCACGCCCTCTTTCACGACACCGTGATCGGCCGCGAAGATCACTGCGGCTGGGGACTGCACATCAGGAAACGGCGTTCGTTGCCATTCGCCAATCCATGCAGCGATGTCATCGAGCCGCGATAGGGCACCCGGGGGCCGAAGAATGTCGGCGATGCGCGCTTCAACTTTCGCCCGAGACTCCAGATCGCCGGGTAGCGCCTCCGCGATCTCGCGTCGCACGTCGGGAAAGGTCATCGTTGCTCGCCCACGTTCTTCACGCGGGAACGATAGCTGTGCGGGTCGGTTGTTCTAGGCCTCGTTGAGCAAGAAAGCAGCGTCTGCTTCAGATATATCGCATTCGTCGACGATGCCGTCGATGAAGTCTTTTGGAGCGTCATCGGCGTCGAGGACCTGGTCGGCCGATGCCAGCCGCAGGTCCGTGAGGAGTTGCAGGACCGTGTCGATCCCGCAATTGATTTGTGCTGGGTTTGCGCTGAGGGAACTCGAGTCGATCTCGGCGAACGACTCGGCCATTGCGCTGCGGATCTCGTCGGGCGAGCAGCGGAGGAGCGCCACGATGAGCGCGCTCGATCCGATGATCTCGTCGAGCGTGAAGTCCCCTGCGCTCCCCACATCCCGCACGCATAACGAAACTTCATCCACGTCCGAGACGCCGAAGAAGGGCAAAATGTCCCTGAGGTTTTGGAGGCTTTCGTCGACCTCGACACCGTCGTCATCCACTGCATCGAGATCGATTTCGGCATCGCCATCGTCTTCGATCTCAGGGTCGTCCGTCGAATTTGAGTCGCTTTCCGAGTCGGCATCGTCGGTTGCGTCATTCGACGCTGGATCGGTCGACGTCGGAGAATCCGCAGCCTCGCTGGTGGCCTGGGCTGCGGTCGTTGTGGTGATCTCGGCGGTGCTCGAAGTTGAGTCGACTTCGTCGGAGGCACAAGCCGTAGCGAGTAGGGCGAGCGCCATTGCGGCGGCCAATCTACGGATTGAGGTTCGTGTGATGTGGACCATGAAGTTCTCGCCAATCGATCTGGGCATGTCTGCTTAACAACTCCTTATCGGCATGAAAGCTCGGCGATTTGAACTCCCGACCGCCTCACCAGTCGACGTCGAGAACCTCGAGTGGGCTTACTCGGCCAGCGGCAACGAAGAGCGCGGTTTGTGCCCCGTCAGCGAGCCGCCTGTTGTAGCGGCCGAGAACGTCCCGGTAGCGGCGCCCGAGCGCGGTTTCGGGGTGCACGCCCAAGCCCACTTCGTTCGTGATCACGATCGTCGGCGCAGTTCTACCGACAACGGCGTGAGTCAGGATCGATCCATGTTCGTCGATCTGGGCATCGGTCTTGTCGGCAAACACCAGGTTTGTAACCAGAAGCGTGATGCAGTCGACGATGAGCAGAGCGCCAGGATCGACGCCGACGACGTCGTGTGCATCCAAAAGGGGCGCCTCGATCAAGCCCCAGTCGGTCGGGCGTTCCGCCTGATGGCGGGCGATGCGGTCGGCCATGTCCGAGTCACCTGCTTCGGCGGTAGCCGCGAGGATCACGTCGCCATCCCAACGTTGACCGAGCTTCACTGCGAGGTCGCTCTTGCCGCTACGAGCTCCGCCGAGCAACAACGTGAATCCGCGTCCGATTTTCATCGTTAGAAGTCGAGTCCCTTCTTGGCGACGATGCCTCTGTCGAACGCATGCTTGACCTTCGTCATGTCGGTCACCGTGTCGGCCAGTTCGATCAGCTCGGCGGAAGCGTCTCGACCGGTGATGATCACGCTCACCTTCTCCGGGCGCGATCGGATCGCGTCGTAGACCGGCTCTGGGTCGATCCAGCCCCAATTCAACAGATACGTGAGCTCGTCGAGAATCACGAGCCGATGATCACCGGATCCGATGAGTTCGCTCGCTCGGTCCCAACCCGCCTGAGCGATTGCCTTGTCGTCGTCGAGGTTCCCCGAATCCCAGGTGAATCCCTGACCCTCGTTGTACCAATCGACGCCGAGCCGACGTCCGATCTTTTCTTCACCGACGTTCCAGTCGCCCGACTTGATGAACTGCACGACGGCGACATTCCACTCCTGTGCGACAGCTCGGACCATCATCCCGAATGCCGAACTCGACTTGCCTTTGCCATCGCCGGTATTGACTATCACCAGCGATTTAGCGACCGTGCTTCGGTCCTCCGCTGGGTTTTCGCTGATTGGTTCGGTTGCCACTGGATTGCTCCTACGTCGGATATGAGTCTGGTCGATCGATATGCGGGACGACGAGCACAGCTCCGTCGCGGTGGGTCACATCGACGCTCGCTCGGTAGTGCGTCGCGATGTTCGCGGCGGTGAGGACCTCGATCGGAGATCCTTCTGCGACGATCGATCCCCCAGCGAGAAGGATCAAGCGGTCCGCGTGCTGCCCGGCCATGGTGAGGTCATGCATCGTCGAGATGATCGTGCGTCGATGCGTCCGTCTCAGGCGATCGAGCAGGCGTAACACGTCTTGTTGATGGCCGAGATCGAGTGCGGTCGTCGGCTCATCGAGAAGAATGATCGGTGCTTCCTGGGCGAGAGCGCGGCCGATGACGACGCGCTGTCGTTCTCCGCCCGAAAGGGTCTCCACCGAACGCGTTACGAGGTCTGCCAGGTCGAGGTCATGGATCACGTCATGCGCGAGCTGGACGTCGGCCTGAGACGGCGATGCCAACGAATGTAGATGCGGCGTTCGTCCGAGGAGTACGTAGTCAAGCACGGCCATGCCAATGGGAATCGTCGGTGTTTGCGGC
>JBLIMK010000072.1:0-21578 GCA_047638715.1 Verrucomicrobiales bacterium | reverse complement strand
GTCGGCGATCCATTCAGCCTCCAAGGCTTCACCGGGCCCAATATTGAGGTGGTGAAGGTCCGTTGCCGCTCGATTCACCTCCATCGAGGCATCGGCGAGGCTTATGGCGATCTTGGGCTGCTTCGGTGGCGCCGCATCATGCATGACCATCGGTACCACCGATGTTCTCGTAGTAGTCGCGTTTCGGGTCGTAGTCGATGCCGCCCGCTTCGGTGGCACGGAGCTCTGCCCGACCAACGACATGCCAATGAACCTCGTCGGGACCATCGGCCAACCGCAGTGTGCGCTGCCACGCATACATGTCGGTGAGCGGGGTCCAGTTCGACACGCCGGTCGCGCCGTGAACCTGGATTGCGTCGTCGATGATCTCACAGACACGAATCGGCACCATGGCCTTCACGGCGCTGATCCAAATCCTCGCCTCGGCATTACCCAGCTCATCCATTGCTTTTGCCGCGCTCAACACCATTCGCCTCATCGCTTCGATGTCGATGCGCGCCTTGGCAATGGTCTCGACGTTCTTTCCCAGGTTTGCGATTGGCTTGCCGAATGCCTCGCGGGTCAGCCCTCTTTTGACCATGAGGTCGAGCGCACGTTCGGCAGCTCCGAGGGATCGCATGCAGTGATGTATCCGGCCTGGGCCAAGTCGCAGCTGGGAAATTTCGAAACCGCGTCCTTCACCGAGCAACATGTTGGACGCCGGAACGCGCACGTCGGTAAAACGGATGTGCATGTGTCCGTGCGGGGCGTCGTCGTTGCCAAATACATGCATGGGGCCAATGACCTCGTAGCCCACAGCATTGGTTGGTACCAGGATCTGTGATTGTCGCTGATGCGCTGGACCATCGGGGCTCGTCTCAAGCATGCAGATCAAGATCTTGCAACGAGGATCTCCAGCACCGGAGATGTAGTACTTCTCGCCGTTGATGACCCATTCATCGCCATCCTTTTCGGCGCGGCATGAGATCTGTTTCGCGTCCGATGACGACACATCTGGTTCGGTCATCGCGTAGGCGGATCGGATCTCACCGTTCAGCAACGGCGTGAGCCACTGCGCCTTTTGCTCGGGGGTCCCGATCCGTTCGAGCACCTCCATGTTGCCAGTGTCCGGGGCGGCACAGTTCATGGTCTCAGACGCGATCGCGTTTTTCCCGAGCTCGGTTGCGATATAGGCGTAGTCGAGGTTGCTGAGGCCTTCGCCGGTCTCGGCATTGGGAAGGAAGAAATTCCATAGGCCCTTCTCGCGAGCCTTTGTTTTCATTGCATCGAGTAGTTCGAGTTGTCCCTCGCCATGACCCCAACGCTCGACCCGATTCTCGCCGAGCCGAAAGAACTCGTTGGTGTGTGGTTCGACCTCTTCGGCAATGAACGCCTTCACCGCATCAAATAGTGGGCGGGCGCTCTCCGACATGCGCAGGTCGTACATCTCGGGCGTGCTCGGCAGAGCCGTCATTCGGGTCCTCTCGGTTCCTTCACTTTCCTGAGACTATGCGGTCTCGCTTGGGAACCACATCATCGTCGCTTTGATAGAAACGTCCCGGAATGAGCCGGCGCTTGCGACGCACGATCGTGATCGCGGGCGATTGCCGAGATGGCACCAAAAGCACTGCAAAGAGCACCATCAGGCCGGCCACTCCTTGTTGGAAGGTCAGGACTTCGCTGAACCAGGCAAATCCGACGATGAACATCGTCGGCAGCTCCACCGAACCCGCCACTGCGGCCCGTGCCGCACCCACGTGAGGGGCGGCGCTCGAGTACACCCACTGCGGACCAATCGCTGTGAACAACCCAATGCCAATGACCAGCAGCCAGGTAGCCGCGTCACCGGGGATCGACTCCTCCATAGTCTGGGTCACAACGATGGGGAAGAGCCCGATCGTCGATCCAGCAGCGATCGGCGCGACTCGCTCGATCGGTCGCAGGACTGCCAGACGTTCGGTGAGCACGGCGACGGCGAACCCGAACGAGACCGGTGCGGCGAACGCCACGAGCAATACGTCGGTGTTATCGCCACTGATCTCCGCACCGAGCGCAACGAACGAGGCGCCCAAAACGGTGAAGCCCGCGAATAGCCCTCTCCGGTTCGGCTTTTGGCCGAACAACAGCCATGCCAGGCCGATCGCGAACAACGGGTAACTCATGTAGATGACACCGGCGGTGGATACGGGAACCACCTCGAGGGCTCGAACATAGGAAGCCCAACCAAGACCCATTCCGACGCCCGTTCCAAGCGCCCAGAATGTCGCCTTTCGCCGTGGAGCGTCGAAGCGTAGGAGGCCGATCAGTAACACCGTGCCAAGCAGATTTCGGTAGAAGGACACCGACACGGCGCTCAGTCCGGCGTCGGTGAGTTCCCGGGCAAACACCGGTACTGAACCCATCGCCAGCGACGTCGCTATGACGAGCAACGTGGCGACCCTCGTGCTCATAATCACAGTCGACTCATCCGGCTCGGTCGCGGGTAGAGGGGCATCTATCTTGGCGGTCATCGCGCATCATCTCGGAGTACGAGGCGCTGGTAACCCAGCGCCGACTTATACGGCAACTGAACGTTCGTTCAGTTACTGTAACTCAGGCCGATACATGGTGGATAGGGGCGATTCTCAGACTCGGTCCACGCTGGTGACACACGACTGACAGCCGGCTCCGCGTCGCTAGGGTCTTCGTATGCCTCGACCGCTCGAATCTGGAATGGCGTTACACGATCACACGACAACTGACCAATGAAAGTTCCATCATGAGCACCGCACCCACACACTTCCCGGCCTTCAAAGAGGGTCTCCCATCTATGGCCGGCAAGACGGTCGTCATCACCGGCACCACTTCTGGCACCGGCAATGTCGCAGCCAGAACAATGGCCGACCTCGGTGCGAAGGTGGTGGTCCTCAATCGCGCTTCAGAACGTGCCACCGCCAGCTTCGCCGAACTCACCGCCATGTACCCCAATGCAGATCTTCACAGCGTTGAATGCGACCTCCAGTCCTTTGCTTCGGTTCGCGAAGGCGCAGCCAGAGTTCACGAGTTGTGCCCCGACGGAGTGCACGTGTTGTGCAACAACGCTGGTGTCATGGCACTCGGCGACACAGCGACGACCGACGGATTCGATATCCAGATGCAGACCAATCACCTTTCGCACTTTCTGCTCACCAGCGAGCTCATGGCGTTGCTCGACAAAGCCGCCGAATCCAATGGCGAGGCAAGGATCGTGAACCACTCGAGCGTCGCCAGAATGGCCCCAGGGAAAACCCTGCTCGGCGAATACCTCGAGAAGAAGGGCGGATCGCTAGGCGGCGACGGTTCCGGAATGCAGAACGCACTATTCCGCGGTCCGCGCTGGGTTCGATATAACCAGTCCAAGCTGGCGAACGCGGCGTTCATCGCTGCGCTCCACCATCGACTCCAGGAAAAGGGCTCGAAGGTCAAGGCTCTCGTCGCCCATCCAGGCCTCGCCAATACACACCTCCAGACAACTTCGGTCAAAGAGGGCGGCATGGGCAGCTTCTTCACCGGCATCCTCATGCGGTTCAGTCAGGCCCCCGAGGACGGAGCGATGGGGCTCATTAGCTGCGCGTCGTTACCCGACGCTCAGTCGGGTCAGTTCTACGGACCTGGCAGCGGCACTGCGGCGTTCCGAGGAAAGGCCGAACCGTTCGATCTCGAACCGTTCTATGACAACGCGGAAACTCGCGACCTCCTCTGGTCCAAGAGCGAAGAAGCGATCGGCGCGACGTTCGAACTCTGACACGCACGACGTTTCTCGGTGAGTTGCGAGAATATATATTCATACGAATATTGACTTCATATTCGAATGAATCTATGTTTGGTGCATGGCGAGCAACGACAGCTTTCTGACCGGATACCTCCCCTACCTGCTTCGACAGGCCGACCAGACCCTGTCGGCGCCGTTCTACGCGGTGCTCACCAGGTACGGAGTCGCGCGTTCGGAATGGCGGGTACTCGCAGTGCTTCAAGAGCTCGGTGAATTGGGAGTCGTCGATCTCGCCAATGAAGCCCTCAGCCCTCAGCCGACCGTCACACACGCATTACGGAGGCTCGAAAAACGAAACCTCGTCACACGAAAGCCGGGAACGAACGACAAGCGACAGCGTTTCATCTCGATCACCCCGAGCGGGTCGGAGTTAACCGCGACGCTCATCGAGGAAGCCAAACGCCTCGAGGTCGACGCCCTCGCCGGGGCGAGGGATCTCATCGAGCTAGCCGAGCAGCTGCGCAGTCTTACCGCCACCGTCGAAGCGAGCGTCAGCGCAAGTGAAAGCGAGGCCGCACATGTCGGCTGACCAGATCTACGACAACGCGAGCCCGACCGAACGTCGACCGTTTGGGCTGATGCGATGGATCGAGGACCATCGCCACGAACTCACTCCCCCGGTCGCCAACAAACAGATCTGGCGCGAAGCGGACATGATCGTGATGATCGTCGGCGGCGGCAACGAACGAAACGACTTTCATGACGACGCGCGAGAAGAATTCTTCTACCAGATCAAGGGCGACATGAACCTCGTGATCTGGCCCGAGGAAGCCACCGAGCCCTTCGACATGCCAATCCGCGAGGGCGATATCTATCTTCTGCCACCGCACCTACGTCACTCGCCACAGCGGCCAGACCCAGACTCGATCGGTCTCGTCGTCGAATACCAGCGAGACATCGGCGAACTCGATGGTTTCGAATGGGCGTGTCCAAATTGTGCTCACCTCGTTCACCGAGTCGAGCTTCAAGTCCAGGCGATCGATAAGGATCTGCCACCTCTGTTCGCGGCGTTCCACGACGATGTCGAGGCTCGCACTTGCCCGAACTGCGCAACCCTCCACCCGGGAAAGGACGGACGTCTGTGATTTCCGACCCGTTCGCCACCGCAGCTGAACTCGACGCCGCAGATCCTCTCGCTCAGCTCCGCAACGAGTTCGAACTCCCCGACGGCATCTATCTCGTTGGCAACTCGCTCGGAGCGCTCCCGAAGGCTGCCCGAGACTTCGTCAACACCGAACTCGACCGATGGGGATCACTCGGGGTCGAAGGCCACTTCACGGGAGACCTCGCGTGGAAGGACTATCACGAGCTCCTCACCGGTCAGCTCGCCGCGCTCATCGGTGCCGAGAGCGTCGAAGTGGTCGCTATGAATGCGCTGACGGTGAACCTGCATCTTCTCTTGGTGAGCTTCTACCAGCCAACCGCGACACGTCACAAGATCCTCATCGAGGAACATGCGTTTCCGTCCGATCACTTCGTCGTCGAATCCCAGATCCGTCAGCGGGGCTTCGACCCGAGCGAGTCGCTCGTTCTGGTCCGACCACGCAGCGGCGAGGAAACCCTCCGACCTGACGACATAGTCGCCACGATCGCCGAGCATGGTGACGAACTGGCCCTCGTCCTGCTGCCAGGCGTGCAGTACTACACCGGTCAGGTGCTCCCAATGGCGGACATCACTCAGGCCGGCCACGCGGCCGGTGCGAGGGTCGGGTTCGACCTGGCACATGCGATCGGAAACATCGAACTGAGCCTGCACGACTGGGACGTTGATTTCGCAGCGTGGTGCACATACAAGTATTTGAACAGCGGGCCAGGTGGCGTAGCCGGAGCCTTCGTCCACCGCCGCCACGTCGATGACCAAACGTTGCCAAAATTGCTGGGCTGGTGGGGCACGAGGGCATCCGGTCGCTTCGCAATGGAGACCTCGTTCGACCCCACTCCGACGGTCGAGTCCTGGCAATTGTCGAACGCCCCTGTCCTTGCCATGGCGACACTTCGAGCATCGCTCGACATCATCGATAAGGCGGGCGGCATCGAAGCGATGCGACGCAAGTCCAAGCTCCAGATCGAGTTTCTTGATCGCCGACTTTCCGAAACTCTCGGCGATCGAATCGTCAACATCACGCCGACCACGTTCTCCGAACGAGGCTGCCAGTTCGCCCTCCGGGTAACGGCGGGTGACGGCAAGAGAGTCTTTGAGGGACTGGAGCAAGCACGAGTGCTCTGTGATTGGCGCGAGCCCGATGTCATCCGGATCGCTCCCGTCCCCTTGTACAACTCGTTCGACGACATCGATCGTTTCGTGTCGATCCTCGATGGCATCGTCCAGTGAGTGAACAGACGGTCATCGTCGGCGCCGGTCCAGCTGGGTCACTGCTCGCGATCTACCTGGCCCGTCAGGGACGCGACGTCACGGTCTATGAAAGTCGACCGGATCTCCGGAGAACCGACATCGAGGCCGGGCGATCGATCAACCTCGCGCTCGCGACGCGCGGCATCGTGCCGCTCATCGACGTTGGTGTGATCGAAGCGATCGATGCCATCACCATCCCAATGCGTGGTCGGATGATTCACGCTGTCGGCGATCCAACTCCAGACCTTCAGCCATATGGAACCAAGGCGCACGAGGTCATCCACTCGGTGTCGCGGAGCGATCTCAATGCGATCCTCCTCGATGCAGCAGAAGCAACCGGGCGAGTCACGATCAATTTCGAAAGACGGCTCGAATCCGTCGACTTCGACCGGTCGCAGCTTCGTTTCGACGACGGCTCGGCCGCCCCGTTTGGAGTGGTCTTCGGCGCCGATGGCGCTGACTCGCGGGTTCGCAAATCGATCGCTGCAAAGCAGGCGTGCAACTTCGAGACGGAGTGGCTCGACCATTCTTATAAGGAGCTCACGCTCCCGCCGTATGGAGGCGACTACCGCCTCGACCCGAATGCCTTGCACATCTGGCCCCGCGGCGAGTTCATGTTGATCGCACTCCCAAACCCCGAGCGTGACTTCACCGTCACCTTGTTCGCCCCGACCTCCACCTTCGAAGCGCTGACGTCGCGCGAAGAGATCGACTCGTTCTTCGAAGCCGAATTCGCCGACTTCGCGGCCCTCGTTCCCGACCTGGTCAACCAGTTCGAACAAAATCCGACCGGCAGGCTCGGCACGCTTCGCGCCACCGGGTGGAGCTTTGAAGACCGAGCGGTCGTCATCGGCGACGCAGCGCATGCCATCGTCCCCTTTCATGGCCAGGGAATGAATGCGGCGATGGAGTCGGCTCGTGCACTCGATCAGCACCTTCGCTCGTCTCCCGACGATCTCGCAACGGCGTTCCGGGCTTATGAGACCCACCGGAAGCCCGATGCGGATGCGATTGCAAACATGGCCCTCGGCAACTACATCGAGATGCGGTCTGGGGTGCTCGACGCCGACTATCTCGCCAAGCGCGCGTTGGCCCTGGAACTCGAACAGCGCCACCCGGCCCACCTCAGCCCTCGGTACAACATGGTGATGTTCTCAACGATGCCATATGCCGAAGTCCAAGAACGAGCGGCCGCTCAAGCCGCGATCATCGCAGCGGCTATCGCCGATCCGTCACTCGACGTCGACGCACTCATCGCAGGCCTGCCCCCACTCCCCCAGCTCGACCCACTCGCCGATCCAGAGGCACTTTCCGTCACATGAGCCTTCCATTCGAAAACGACGATGACTTCACCTATGGCAACTACCTGATGATCCCGGAGTTGTTATCGCTCCAACAGTGCGTCTCGGTCGATGAAGAGAGCGGCGAACCCGAACATGATGAGACGTTGTTCATCATCATTCATCAGGTGTATGAGCTGTGGTTCAAGCAGCTGCTTCACGAGCTCGACTTCATCGTGGCCCTCCTCAACGATCACAACGTCAATGGTGCTCGCCAGCATCTCAAGCGGGTCTTGAAGATCTTGAAGACCTTGGTTGGCCAAATCGATGTGCTGGAGACGATGACCCCTGCCGAGTTCGCGAGCTTCCGATCGTTCTTGGCAAATGCGAGCGGCTTCCAATCTGCGCAGTTCCGCGAGATCGAGTTCATGCTCGGCGTCAAGGATCGCATCGACCTCGACTGGTTCAGCGGCGCTGAGGGCGATCGACTCACCGACCGATTCGAAGCGGCAACGCTTTGGGACGCGTTCGTCAACGTGTTGCACCGTGACGGATTCGACGTCCCAGCCGAAGTGCTCGAGCGAGATGTGCGGGAATCGATCGTCGCCAATACCGAGCTCCAGGCCTTGATCGTCGAGCGGTACAGCGACGAGGGGTTTTCGGGACTTTGCGAGACCCTGACCGACTTGGATGAGGGTCTTCAGGAGTGGCGCTATCGCCACGTTGTGATGGTGCGTCGCACGATCGGCACGAAGCCCGGCACCGGCGGTTCCGATGGCGCTTCGTACCTAGCAACCACATTGTTTCGTCCTGCGTTTCCCGACCTCTGGGCTATTCGGACGGCGTTCTAACGATGCGACTCCCACTTTCCCAACCTCTCACCCGTCTCCCCAGCCGAAAGGACGTCCTTTTCTCATGACGACGTACCCCGAAATCCAGCTCTACATCGGCGGGGAGTGGCGGACGACGAGCAACAGCCTTCCCGTCGTCAACCCGGCAACCGAAGAGGAGATCGGACGCTATCCGGTCGCTGAGTCGCAGGACCTCGACGATGCACTGCGTGCCGCGCGCGAGGGTTTCGCTGCATGGAGCCTGGTTGCGCCGAAGAAACGAGCAGACCTCGTTCGCGAGGCTTCGGCACTTATGCGCTCACGACAGGACGAGATCGCACATTCGATCACGCTCGAACACGGCAAGCCGTTCCCGCAAGCCCAGGCCGAGGTCATTCGTGCGTGTGAGTTCTTCGAATGGGATGCTGGTGAGGCCACCCGAACTTATGGGCGCGTGATCCCGAGTGCTCCAGGCGTGAAGTACATCGTGCATCATCAACCAATCGGCCCCGTGGCGGCGTTCTCGCCTTGGAACTTCCCGATGAGTCAGCCGGCAAGAAAGATCGCTGGTGCGGTTGCTTCGGGATGTTCGATCATTCTCAAGGCCGCTGAGGAGACCCCGGCTGGAGCAATGCACATCGTGCGGGCGTTCCACGACGTTGGACTACCTCCTGGAGTCTTGAATCTGGTCTACGGCATTCCGGCCGACATCTCACAGCACCTGATCCCCAGCGACACCATCAAACTGGTGGCGTTCACCGGATCGACCGTCATTGGCCGCCACCTCACGGGCCTTGCCTCGGACCACATGACACCGGTGCTCATGGAGCTCGGTGGCCACGCTCCGGTCATCGTGTGTGAAGACACCGACGTCCAGGCTGCTGCCATCACATCTGCTATCCGGAAGATGCGGAACGCCGGCCAGGTTTGCACCTCACCAACGCGCTTCTTTGTGCACGACAGCATCTTCGAACAGTTCCTCGACGTCTTCACCGCACGTGCAGCCGAAACAATCGTGGGCGACGGGATGACCCCAGGGGTCGAGATGGGACCGCTCGCCAACGAGCGTCGCATCGCCGCGATGACCGCGCTGGTCGATGACGCACGTGACACCGGCGCCGATGTCATGACCGGCGGATCCCGGATCGACACATCGGGCTACTTCTTTGAGCCGACCGTCCTAGCGAACGTGCCTGCCGAAGCGCGCGTGATGCAGGTCGAGCCGTTTGGACCACTGGCGATCGTCAACTCGGTCGACTCGCTCGACACCGCAATCGAGCAGGCCAACTCCGTCCCGTACGGACTCGCCGCCTATGGCTTCACAAACCGCGCCGACTATGTAGACCGAATGGTCGACAAGGTCGAGGCTGGGAACCTCTCCATCAATACCCTCGAAGCCTCCCTCCCCGAGACTCCGTTCGGCGGCGTTAAGTCCAGTGGCTACGGCCGAGAAGGCGGAGCCGAAGGCCTCCATCACTACACCGTCCTCAAGAACGTGTCCCACAGCGTTTCCATCGTCTGATCAAGGAAAATTGAACAATGAACTACAGCAGAAGTGACGCGAAGGCTTATGCACGAGCGAATATGACCGGAATCTGGGCGGCTGCACTCATGCCCTTTGCCGAGGACGGTCAGATCGACGAAGACGGTTTCCGACAGAACGTTCGTCACTGGACCCAAGATCTCGGGATCGAGGGGATCTTCGTCTCGGGTAAACAGGGCGAGTTCTACTCGATGACGATCGAGGAGCGGAAACGCACGTTCGAACTCGCCGTGGAGGCCACTAGCGAACACGGACAAACGATTATGTCGTGTTCGGATCAGAACTTGGGGGTTGTCCTCGAACTGGCACGACACGCAGAGGACGTCGGCGCCGACTACATCGTCGTGCATGCTCCTCTGCTGCATTTCACCGATGCGCAGGACGAGATCTTGCACGGCTACTACCGCACGATTTCCGAGAGCGTCGACATCGGCATCGCGTTGTGGAGCCACCCCGATAGCGGATATCTGATGTCGCCCGAGCTCTGCAACCAGCTGGCCGATCTCGAGAATGTTGTGGCGATCAAATACAGCGTGCCTCGGCCTATGTATTCCGAGCTATCGAAGTTGGCGAGCGATCGTATTCACGTCAGCACTGCGTCGGAAAACGAATGGCTCGACAACGTTCTCGAGCTCGATTGGCGTTTGTACCTGTGTTCGTCGCCACCCTTCCTGTTGCAGACCGCGAAGGATCGGCGCATGCACGATTACACCCAAGCCGCATTCGAGGGGCGTGCCGACGACGCTCGTGCGATCAGTCGCAGCCTCGATCCTGTGCGAGCGGCGTTGAAGAGCACGCGCCCTCCGGGCAAGCCGCTCGCCCATCAGAAGTATTGGCAGGAACTGCTCGGCCAGGTCGGTGGACGCGTCCGCACTCCGATGCTCGAACTGACCGAGGCCGAACGAACCGCGATCCGCGACGCTTTCGAACAATGTGGCCTCGAGGTATGAGCCGCTGTGCGAACTGAACTGCCCCTACGCCTCGGGCTGATCGGTTGGGGTGCGATCGCTCAGACCGTCGCCGAGATGCTCGCCGATTCCGAGGTCGAGATCGTGGCTGTCGGCGTCCGAGATGCATCGTCGGCGCGTGCAGCGCTGCCATCTGGAGCCCAAATCATCAGCGATCCGAGCGAACTCGCCGCGACCCGACCGGACGTGGTCGCCGAAGCTGCGAGCCGCGAAAGTGTGGGCCCGTGGGGACGAGCAGCACTCAACTCCGGAGCCGACTTCATCGTGTCGTCTGTTTCTGCATTCGCTGATGCTGAGTTGCTCTCCGAGCTCCGGGCGATGGCGGCCAGCAACGGCGCGCAAGTTCACATTCAACCGGGCGCGCTCGCTGGCGTCGATGCACTCGCCGCTGCCCGCCCGATGGGGATCGAGTCGGTCGAGCACAAGATCGTGAAGCCCCCGGTGGCCTGGCGCGGAACGCCCGCCGAGGATCACTGCGATCTCGATTCGCTTCGAGAGGCTGTGGCATTCTTTAGCGGGACCGCCGCAGAAGCAGCATCGCAATATCCGAAGAACGCAAATGTCGCGATGACGACGGCGCTGGCCGGTATTGGACCGCACGCCACGAAGATCACGCTCATCGCAGACCCCGAAGCGACGATGAACCGCCACGAAATCTCGGCGAGCGGCCCCTTTGGCCAGCTTGAGGTGAACGTACGCAGCAACGCACTCCCGGCAAATCCGAAGACATCGGCGATGGCAGCGTTGAACCTCGTTCGTGCCATCGAGAACCGCGTAACCCCTATCGTGATCTGACACCTCGACGAAAGATCGAGCTCGCAAGAGAGGACGCCTTTCATGAACGACCAAACCAGCAAGCGAGTGGTGATCGTCGGTGACGGATTCAGCCGGTTCATCACAGGTTGCGCGCCCCATGCCTGACACACCGGAACACCTCTATTGGTCCGCGACCCGGATCGCAGCCGAAATCCGTGCCGGAGCCATGTCCTCGGTCGAAGTCGTGCGGTCGGTCCTCGAGCGAATCGATGACGTCAATCCCAAACTCAACGCCGTGGTTCAACTCGCACGCCACCGGGCACTTGCTGAAGCTACCGAATGTGATGTTCTGACGGCGAAGGGCCAATTTCGAGGCCCGCTCCACGGCGTACCGATCACGATCAAAGACTCGCTCGACACTGAGGGCATCATCTCAACGGGTGGCACGCTCGGCCGCAAAGACTTCGTCCCGAGCGCGGATGCTCCGGTCGTGGCACGTCTGCGATCCGCTGGAGCTGTGGTCGTCGGCAAGACGAACACACCAGAGCTGACTCTGAGCGGCGAGACCGACAATGTCATCTACGGGCGCACCAACAACCCATTCGACGTCGAACGAAGTCCGGGCGGCAGCAGCGGCGGTTCGGCGGCGATCATCGCGAGTGGCGGCTCGTATCTAGAACTCGGGTCCGACACCGGCGGAAGCATCCGTGAACCCGCGCACCTGTGTGGCATCACCGGCATAAAACCCACCTCCGGGCGCACACCGAGAACCGGACACATCGTTCCGTACGGCGGCGGTGTCATGGATTCGCTCACACAGATCGGTCCGATGGCTCGCTACGTAGAGGATCTTGCGCTTGCACTCCCGATCATCTGCGGGCCCGATGGGGAAGATCCCTCATGTGTTCCTGTTCCGCTTCGCTCGCCGACAGACCTCGATCCGACAAAGCTACGCATTGCGTTCTTCAGCGACAATGGCGTGGTCGATGCGTGTGCCGACAACGTACGCGTCGTAGTCGAGACTGCCGACGCGCTACGCGACGCCGGACTTCCGGTAACCCAACAGCCGCTCCCCGGAATGACCCGGCTGGCCGAATTGTCGAAGGAACTTCGAGATGCGGTTGGCGAGGGGTACATCCTCCGCCTCCTCGATCTACACGGAACGGAATCTCCGGGACCAACGCTGGCCGCTTATTTCACGAACAGGGCGAGCGAGGGGCGAGTAGTTCTCGACCCAACCTTGTTGGAGCGAATCGACCGCGCCAAGAGCGAGGCGCTTCGTTTTATGGCTGACTATGACGCCATTCTTTGTCCACCGTCAAAAGAACTGGCACGACCCCATGGTGCATCGAACGCCGATGCGTTCGATGACTGGAGCTACATCATGATGGTCAACCTTCTCGGTTGGCCCGGGCTCTCCGTCCGTGCCGGGACGAGCAGAATCCATGCCCTTCCGGTCGGCGTGCAGATCATCGCCGCACCATGGCGCGAAGACATCGCGCTCGCCGTCGGCCAGAAAGTCGAGACGCTCATGGGCGGGTTTCGCCGACCACCGATTGGATAGTGTGCTCCAATGACCACCGAACCGCTGAGCAAGCAGTACAAGACCGTCAACGGCATCCAGATGGCGTACCACGACGTCGGCTCGGGCGACCCGGTTGTGTTTCTTCACGGCAACCCGACCTCGTCGTATCTGTGGCGTAACATCGTGCCGCACGTATCGGGCCAAGCCCGCTGCGTGGTGCCTGATCTAATCGGCCAAGGTGACTCCGACAAGCTCGATGAGCCGAGCGTCGATTCGTATACGTTCGTCGAACATCGCGAATACCTCGATGGGCTGCTCGACCAACTCGAACTCGGCGACAACGTCACCTTTGTAATTCACGATTGGGGTTCAGCGCTCGGTTTTGATTGGGCCAATCGCAACCGGGACCGAGTCGCCGGTATTTGTTACATGGAGGCGATCGTGCAGCCGGTTACTTGGGACGATTGGCCTGAGGGAGCCAGGGAGATCTTCCAAGCAATGCGCTCAGACGCTGGCGAGAAGATCGTGATGACCAAGAATCTGTTCGTCGAAGCGATCCTCCCGTCGTCGATCATCCGCACGCTCAGCGATGACGAGATGAACGAATATCGGCGACCGTTCGTCGACCCGGCTGACCGTCGCCCGACACTCACGTGGCCACGTCAGATCCCGATCGATGGCGAGCCGGCAGATGTCGTCGAGATCGTCCAGTCGTACGCCGATTGGCTGTCGACTACAGAGCTTCCGAAGCTGTTCATTAACGCTGACCCCGGCAGCATTCTGACCGGACCTCAGCGCGACTTCGCACGGACGTGGCCCAACCAAACGGAAGTGACGGTCTCGGGCACACACTTCATCCAGGAGGACAGCCCCGACGAGATCGGTGAAGCGCTCGCCGCATGGCTTTCAACCGCCGCCAGCTCGTAAGCCAGTTCTAGGAGGCTGCGCCGACGAGAATCGCGGTGAGCGCGATCACGACGATGAGAGCGATCGCTTCGCCTCGAACAACGGATCTGAAGTGCTGTGAAGCAGACCCGTCCCCTTCGCTTCGGTTCATGAGGGGGATCAACACCTTGTGGTTGTATGCCCCTGCACTCGCTGCAACCCCGACGGCGATGACCTTTGCCAGGAGCAAACGACCCCATGGTGTCGACCAGAGTTCGGACACGCTGTCGAGAATCACAACAGCAACGATTGTTCCAGCGATTCCGGCAACGACCAGCGCAACCGCGGCGATGACCGAGAATCGGATCGCAAGCTCCACGGCCCGGAGGTCGGCGCCCCGCCGGTGTCGGCGTGACACAACGTGGGCCAACATGAGAACTCCGCCTGCCCACGTGGCTCCCGCCCCCACGTGGGCCACATTCGCCAGAGCATGAACGAGTCGTGGCCCCTCGCTCGCGGTGTGTCCGTCAAAGAGGAACGAGGCCAGAACCAGCGCAGCTCCGGTGAACGCCACCATTCCGGTCGCGGCTTGCCAGACCTGGCCATCATCTACGGGTCGATCCTCATCTCGCTCCCTCTCGGGTCTTCCCTTGAGAAGAACGCCGCCCCCGGCGGGACGAGCCCCAACCATCGCATGCTCCTCGATCACGGCCCTGGGAGTGATGCTTGCGCTAGCCACTCGAACATCGAGACGAGCGCCAAAACCAAGCACGATCGCACCGAGAAGTCGTAACCCCACGGCTGCGCCGAATGAGGAGACGACGACACTCTCGATAGCGCCCGGCGACGCAAAGGACGCCCAGGTTCCACCGGTCGATGCGATCTGGGCCAACAATTCAATGAGAACGCCGACACCGAGGAGGACAGATGCACGCCGGGTCCAAAACAGGACAGATCGAATATCGGAGGGGTCGCCTCGAAGTACAGCAGCTCCAAACACGAGACCGCCGAGGCCGATCATCGCCCCGAGCAACGTCAAGATGCGACCAATCACACCCAGCGTGCCGGAGAGGGGAGCTTCAGAGTCGTCGGTGTCGAGGAATTCCTCGAAGGCCCGGGCCGTCTCGTCGGTGAACGGCTCGGAGGGGTTTATCGCCGACAATGTCGAAGAGGTCGTCGTTGGTGCCAGCGCTTCTGTGTTCGACGCCACCGCGGCGGTCGTGATTGTTGCAGCCGGAGTATCGACCGTAAAGCTGAAACTTCCCTCGATCGGATGCGCGTCGGGAGCGGCGACGCGCCACCTGACCCCGATCGTGCCGGTGGTCAGTGGCGCGTCGAAGCCCAGCCGCCACGTGAGGTCATCGTCGGACGTGACCGAGTCGGGGGTGCGAATGTCGCCGGATGAATCGAAGATGACAAAGCCATCGCCGGCTGGCTCGGCGAGTCCGGAAAACGTGATGGTCAAATCACTGACCGGCGCGTCGAGCAGCTGTCCATCAGAAGGTGTCGATGACTCGAATCCGGTGTGCCCATATGCCGGGCCAGCGAGGACTGCGCTGAAGACCAGAATGACGACGAGCGCGACACCACCTCGGAGCGCGTGAATACCCACGAGGTTCGACGCCGACAATCGCATCGCGTGAAACTACTCTTTCGAGCGAGGTAATCATGCGAATCGGAGAACTTGCGGATCGATGTGGAGTCACGACGAAGACGATTCGTTATTACGAGTCGATCGACCTCCTCGCCGACCCGGATCGCACGTCGAGCGGTTACCGCGACTACGGCGAAGGGGCAGTGCAGCGATTGCAGTTCATACGCGATGCGCAGACGTCGGGCCTCGCTCTATCTGAGATCGCATCAGTATTGGAGCTCAAGAGCGCCGGAGAACGATCGTGTGAGCACACCGCGCAGCTCCTGACCCAACACGTCGAGGCGATCGATGTGCAAATTGGCCAACTCAAAGCAGCGAGGAAAGAGCTGTCCGTACTGGCTAAACGCGCTCAATCGCTCGATCCTTCGAGCTGCACCGACCCCAATCGCTGCCAAGTAATCGAGTCGGGCAGAAGTCACACTTGACCTTCCAGTCGAGTGGAAGGAATATCCTTGATGACATGAGCACCGCTGTCGATACCCGTGCCGATCTTTCGATCGATGGAATGACCTGTGCAGCGTGCGCGAACCGGATTCAACGCAAGCTGAGCAAACTCGACGCTGTTTCTGATGCAACGGTCAACTTCGCCACTGGCCGTGCGACGGTCGTGCACGACGGCGGTGTGAACACCGAGACCCTGACGACAGAAATCGAATCGCTCGGTTACTCGGTCATCGAAGAGGACGAGAGCGATGATGCCGAGCAGCGGCGAGAAGCCGACCTCTGGCTGCGGTTTCGCGTCGCCCTGGCGCTGACCGTGCCCGCGATGGTTATCGGCATGATCTCTGGCCTCCAGTTCACTGGCTGGGAGTGGGTCGTTGCAGCATCCGCGACACCGGTAATTCTCTGGTCGGGTTGGCCGTTCCATCGAGCCGCATGGATGAACCTGCGCCACGGCTCGACCACGATGGACACGCTCGTATCGATGGGTTCCTTGTCGGCACTCCTGTGGTCGAGCGTTGTCCTTCTCGGCAACATCGATGGGGGGCACATCTACTTTGAGACCGGTGCGGTCATCGTGACGCTGATTCTTCTCGGCAAGTGGTTCGAGCTCCGGGCAAAGAAACGGTCGGGTGATGCCATCCGTTCGCTCGCCGATCTCGGCGTCCGACACGCAACCCTCGTTGACGGCCGAGAGGTCGCACTCGAAGATCTCGCTGTCGGTATGCAGTTCATGGTCCGGCCCGGCGAAAAGGTCGCGACCGATGGCGTCATCATCGAGGGCAACTCCGCAATCGACACATCGATGGTCACCGGCGAACCCGTACCGGTCGAAGTCGGTCCGGGCGACGAGGTCGTCGGCGCAACGATCAACGCCAACGGCTCCCTCGTCGTGGAAGCGACCAGAGTCGGTGCAGACACGGCCCTTGCCCAGATCATCCGCCTGGTCGACCAAGCCCAGGGCAGCAGGGCCGAGGTGCAACGCCTGGCCGATCGCGTCTCCTCGGTCTTCGTCCCGGTCGCTATCGGCGTGGCGCTACTAACACTTGGCGGGTGGTTCCTCACCGGACACGACGCCAACGAAGCATTCACCGCAGCGGTTGCGGTTCTGATCATCGCTTGTCCGTGCGCCCTCGGGTTGGCGACCCCTCTCGGGATCATGGTCGGTACGGGCCGTGGAGCTCAGCTCGGCGTCATCATCAAGGGAGGCGAAGTTCTCGAAGATACCCGGGCGATCGACGCCATCGTCGTCGACAAGACGGGCACGGTGACCGAAGGACGGATGACCCTCACCGCGATCGAATCCCCTGGCCTCGACGGCGACACTGCCGCCTGGCTCCATCGCGCGGCAGCGTCGGTCGAGAACCTGTCCGAACATCCGATCGCTCGAGCGATCGCCGATTCGGTGCCGACACACCTCGCCGTCGATTCCTTTGAGAGCCAGCCGGGGTATGGAGTTTCCGGACGCGTTGACGACGTCGACGTACGCGTCGGTCGACGCAGCCTCTTCACGAACATTCCTGAGATCCTGGAGGTCGCCGCGTCGCTGGTCGAGTCCGACGGTTTCACGGCCGTGTTCGCCGGCCGAGACGGCATCGCCGAGCTCGTCCTCGTCGTGTCCGACAAGATCAAGGAGAGCTCGTCCGCTGCGATCGCTGCCTTCCACGAACAAGGCCTCAGCGTCACGCTCCTGACCGGTGATAACCAGCGAGCTGCCAACAAGGTTGCCGAGTCGGTTGGGATCGACCGTGTGATCGCTGAGGTCTTCCCCGATGACAAGGCAGCCGAGGTTCGCCGTCTCCAAGATGCCGGCCATCGGGTCGCCATGGTTGGCGACGGCGTGAACGACGCTCCAGCGCTCGCACAAGCCGACCTCGGAATCGCCATCGGTACCGGCACCGACGTGGCCATCGAGGCCTCCGACCTCACCATCGTCAGCGGCGATCTTCTCGCTGTCGCCGATGCCATCGCGCTTGCACGACGCACGCTCGGCACGATCAAGGGCAACCTGTTCTGGGCGTTCGCCTACAACGCCGCAGCTATACCGCTTGCCGCGTTCGGAGTCCTCAATCCCATGATCGCAGCGGGAGCGATGGGGATCTCCTCCCTTTTCGTCGTATCGAACAGCTTGCGCCTGCGCACGTTCGCCGGATACCGCCGGCCGACCAACACGTCCATCTAGCCAGATCAGAGCCATAACATGCCCGAATCGAACACCCAGACCTACAACGTTCCCGACATCAGCTGCCAGCACTGCATCGATGCCATCACCAAGCACGTCTCGGAGGTAGCCAACGTCGAGTCGCTCGATGTCAACGTCGAAGCCAAGCTGGTCACTGTCGTCGGTGGAGCCAACGACGAGATCATCGCGGCAATCGACGAAGCCGGCTACGACGTCACGTCAGACTGACGGCGAAAAGACGTCAGTTCTCAGCGTGTTCTGCGCGGATCTGAGGGAACACTTCACGTGCGATGGTGTCAAAGACGGGAAGCTGATCGGCGAGCATCGGGTAGTACATGCTCAGCTCGGTGATGCCGAGCTCGAGCAGCTGTCCCGCCTGGTCGGCAAAGGCCTCAGGAGATTCGTAGTAGCTGATGCGCCCACCGCTCGCACGAGACCCCGGATCGAACATGTTGTACGAGATCCGAAGGGTGGCGGGATCTCTATCGATCTTGTCGCAATGAGCGAGCGCTCCATCGATTCTCACCTTCGTCTCGGCAAGTTGGTCGTCGAAACTCTCGGCGAAACTCATCGTGTTCCACGTGTCGGCATGCACGACGGCCTTGCGCACCATGATCGGGCCGAGCGCGGCGACTGTGATCGGCGGGCGCGGGTTCTGAGGCGATCGCGGATTCATCGTTGCGCCGACGACCTGGTAGTGCTCCCCCTCATAAGTTGTGACCTCGTTCGACAACATCTGGTCGACGATCTCGACGTATTCGGTGAAGTGCGCGACCCGCTTTGGATTGCTCCAGTTCTCCATGCCGATCATTTCGTAACTCGGATCGATCGGCAGCCCGAGACCGAGACCCACTTCGAGGCGCCCGCCTGAGATGTGGTCGACCGTGAGCGCTTGGCGAGCAAACATCGCTGGGTTGCGGAGAGGGATTTGCGCCACGCATGGGGCGATACGGATCCGTTCGGTCGCTTGAGCCACGCCAGCGAGCACACTCCACATCTCGAACCACTCGCTCGGCGGGCTCGACCAGTCACAGAAATGGTCACCGGTCGATGCAAGATCGAATCCGAGATCTTCTGCGTTCTGAAAGCGTGCCAACAGCTCAGGCCAACCGAGGTTGGGCAGAATCATTGCTTGGAAACGCAGCTCGCTATTCATAAAACCCCGGTCGATTCAGTGGCGGCCAGTCACCCAAATATGACGCCGTCGCACTTGCGTAGCACTACGAAGGTGCAATCGACGTAGTCAGCCCCAGTTCGCCGCGTAAAATTCGCTGGTTGGATCCGTTGAACTGTCCTTCCTGTCTCATACTTGGCGAGATGAAAAACGCGTCCAGTACAGGTGTGGTGTGGTTCCAACGGGACCTGCGACTTCGGGACAACCCGGCGTGGGCCGCTGCGACCGCGGCCCACGAGGAGATCATCGCACTATTCATCCTCGAGCCGCGGCTCATGGAATCGTCCGGGCGAGTTCGCCGCGATCAACTTCTCGCAAATCTGCATGCCCTCGACGACGAGCTTCGCGAACGTGGTGGCGGGTTGGTCCTGCGCAACGCACCTGCGGCCGACTCAATCAGCGCCGTCATCGTCGAGACCGACGCATCCGCTGTCTATACGAACGCCGACACCACTCCATTCTCGATTCGGCGCGACCGCATCGTCGAGGCCGCTTTGTCGATCCCCATCGCGCGATTCGGCGGGTTAACGGTGCACGAACCGGGTGCTGTGCTGACGATGAAGCGGACGCTATCGCAGGTATTTTCACCGTTCTACAAAACGTGGACCGCAACCCCGCTCCAACCGTGGCCGGAAGAGGGCACGGGTCGACCGTGCGCTCTTGCGAGCGAACCGATACCAGATCTCGAAGGATCACCGTTCCATGAGCCCGGCGAAGATGCGGCGTGGGAACGGCTCAACCGCTGGCTCGATCAGGTCGACGCCTATCCAGAGAGCCGAGACATCCCAGCTTTGCCTGGAACCTCCCAGCTCTCAGCCGATCTCAAATTCGGCACGATCGCTGCCCGAACGGTGCTCGACGTGGTCGGAACAGGAACTGTCGGGCGAGACGCATTCGTTCGTCAGCTCGCTTGGCGCGATTGGTGGTCGCACATCCTTGCTGTTCACCCAAACCTTCCTCGGTCTGCGCTGAAGCCGCAGTACGACAAGATCGAGTGGCGCGATGATCCAACGGGATTCGAACGCTGGTGCACCGGACAAACGGGCTTTCCCATCGTCGATGCGGGCATGCGACAACTAACGACGACCGGCTGGATGCACAATCGGGTGCGGATGATTTGTGCGAGCTTCTTGGTTAAAGATCTCCTGATCGATTGGCGTAAGGGCGAACGTTTCTTCCGACACCACCTCGTCGACGCCGACGTCGCCCAGAACGCAGGAAACTGGCAATGGGTGGCTGGCACGGGCCCCGACGCGGCCCCCTACTTTCGGATCTTCAACCCGATGAGACAATCGGCCAAGTTCGATCCTCACGGCGAGTACATCGGGCAATGGGTTCCCGAACTCTCCCGACTACCGGCATCTGCGATTCATGCGCCGGATACCGCGGCTCCGAATCTGCTCTCGGACGCCGGCGTCATACTCGGCGAGACGTACCCCAAGCCCCTCGTGGATCACGGCGAGGCGAGGCTTCGAACGCTCGAAGCTTACAAACGGGTTCGTACGAGCTGATCGGCAGTAACGTGCGTACATGATCGTGACGCCGACTCCGACGCCTTCCATCCTCGCTATCGGAGATACGGCACCAGAATTCTCCCTCCGGCAGAATTTTCAAGTGAGCTGGTCGCTCGATGATCTCGTCGCTGATGGTCCGGCGGTGTTGGCGTTCTATCCATTCGATTTCGGTGAGTATTGAAGTCAAGAATTGGCCCAGTTGGGGTCACTCGTCGGGGAGCTGCGAGCGCGTGGCGCTTCTTTGGTCGGGATATCGGTGACGGCGTTGTTCTCGCAGGCAGCGTTCCATGAACAACTCGGTATCGACTTCCCGCTCATCTCGGACTGGAACCAAGAGGTCTGTGCTTCGTACGGTGTCCGCTATGACAATTGGAAGGGTCACCAAGGCCTGGCGAAGCGGGCGTTGTTCGTTATCGACCAAACAAAGACCGTGCGATACGTCTGGTCCGATGACGACGCCTTGGTCTTGCCAGATCTCGGTCCGTTGATGGCCGCGGTAGCTGCGATCTAGCTCAGCGCGGCGATGAATCGATCGACCTGAGCAGGATCTGTCGCCCAGGAAGTCACGAGCCGGACCACCGGGCGTTGCTCTCGGTCGAAATCGGCCGCCAGCGCCATCATCCGGGATCACGATCGCTTCCCCGAACAGCGTGCCCGCCTTGGTGCCACCGATCCAGAAGATGTCGGCAATGTTTGCGACGTCG
>JBLIMK010000071.1:0-21644 GCA_047638715.1 Verrucomicrobiales bacterium | reverse complement strand
AAGAACTACTCATCATGACCACACTCCTTTCAAAAACCATCGAGTCGCCAGTAGGCGAACTCATGCTCGTTGGCTCAAACGCCGGCCTCCGAGCTGTTCTCTGGCCAAGCGAACGAGATGGGCGAGTGGTGTTTGCTGAAGATGTCGAGGAGGGCGACCACCCAATACTCGACGCCGCTGCAACGCAGCTGCGTGAATACATTTCGGGAGGACGGGAAGACTTCGACGTGCCGCTCGATCTCGTGGGAACCGACTTTCAGAAAGATGTGTGGGCGCGGCTCGCTCAAATTCCGTACGGCCAAACGTCGTCGTATGGAGAACTCGCCGACGAACTCAACAAGCCTGGAGCGGCCCGAGCGGTCGGCGCTGCAACAGGACGCAACCCGGTCTCGATCATCATCCCCTGTCACCGGCTCGTCGGTTCATCAGGAAAGCTCACCGGCTTCGCTGGCGGACTCGACACCAAACGTTGGCTCCTCGACCACGAGTCACCAGCCGAGCAGTTCAACCTCGACGCTTAGTCGATTGATCGAGGTCGTCGCTGGTCATTTGTCGGGCTTTCCGGGGAGGCTGCTGGCAAGCATGATGAGCCCGCAGGAAATTCCTGCCGCTATCAGATACGCGACACGCCACCCGTCGTTGAATGCGCGCCCGGCGCCTGTGTCGTCAGCAAGTTCGCCGAGGGGAATGTCGAATCCGCGCGAGATCATGACGCCGGTGACGACGGCGGTGGCTAACGCCTGACCAATGACGCTGCCAAGGGTTCGCGTCACATGGGTAAACGCTCCCCCCACACCAAGGAAAGCCGGGGGCGTAGCTCCGAGCATGGCCCCACTGTTTGGGACATTCCATAGCCCCATACCAAGGCCGCCGAGTCCGGCAGCGACGCCTAGGAGAACGAGCGGCGTTACATCGCTCGAAAAGGCGAAGCCCAGGCTCACGACGATCTGCAACGCAAATCCCAGCAGGGTCGGCGTTCGGGGTCCAACACGGTCATACATGCGGCCCGCTATCTGCGCCCCAACACCCAGCCCGACCGCAGTCATTGCGAGAATCGCTCCAGTGGTCACCGCACTCACCTGACGAAAACTCAGCAGGTAAACGGGCAGCAGCAACATCGTGGTCGCGCTCGCGAGAAAACCAAAGGCCCGCAGGGCGACCGCTGTCCGAAATACTCGCACGGTGAACAGTCGTAGTTCGAGCAACGGATGTTCGGTACGTAGCTCCCATCGGATGAACAGCGCCATTAGCGCTATCGCCCCCAGCCCGCCTCCGATAATCCCAGGTGAGAGCCAGGCCAGTGAGAACGGATTGCTGATTGTGACCACCAGGGTTGCGATTGCAAGAGCGGAAAGCACGCTGCCTCGTACGTCGAAGCTTCGGTTGTTGTCCGTCTCACGGAGCGGATGGTTCGGGATCAGCACACGGACTGCGAGGAAGGAACCGCACGTCGGCATGAGGAGCAACAAGAAGACCGTGCTCCACGAGAAGAACTCGAGTCCAAGGCCGCCCAACAACGGTGCTGCTGCGGCGCCGACAGCTACAGCAGCCGTCTGGGCGCCCATCGCGAGGCCGCGTTCGTGGTCCGGGAAGACGGCGATCACTACGCCCGTCGCAACCGACTGCACGAGAGCGTTGCCGACGGCCATGACCATTCGAGCGCAGATGAGGAGCCCAAAGGTTGGACTCAATCCGGTGAGGAGCGTGCCGAGACCAAAGATCACAAGACCGATACTCAGCACACGCTTGTCTCCGAGGAGGTCGGCAAGTCCGCCGAGGGGCAAGAGTAGCGCTGCGATAAGGAGCGATTCGATGATGACGACCCAGCCGACCGCACCCAAAGTCACTTCGAATTCATCGGCGATTCTCGGAAGGGAAAGAAATGCGAACGCAGTAGCGAAGACGGTCGTGATGTACGTGGTCGCAATTGCGGTGAATGCCCGCCACTTCGGTAGGCGCCAGGCTGGAACCTCTCCCGATTGCTTGGCTGACAGGTCGTCAGCAACTGGAGGAGAGGTCATCGCTCGACGTTATACAGCCGGCCACGAGACGGTGGCGACGAGCTTGCTGAAGCGGACCCGATCTGCGGCAGCGGCAACAATTTCGGCGAGATAGATGATGGTTACCGTCGGGTAACTTAGGACCTTCGCGTCTACACTCGGCTCGATGACAAAGACGCTCGCCCTGAACCCGGGGACCGCTGAACGCCGATCAGCCGGTGAGCACAAGCCCCGATTTCGAGGCTTCATTCACTTGCTGGCATTCTCGAGCGCCCTGACCCTTGCACCAATCCTCATCGTCATCACGCCCGGTATTGCCAATCGATTCATCATGGCGATCTATGCCGTAGCGATCATCGGCCTGTTTGGCGTCAGCGCTCTGTATCACCGTTATGAGTGGAGCGAACGAGGTGTCGCAATCGTTCGCCGCGTCGACCATTCAATGATCTTCGTCGCTACCGCTGCAACGCACACGCCAATCGCCCTTATCGCGCTGCCGCCACGACCGGGATGGACGCTGTTCGGCATCGTCTGGGGCGGCGCTGCGCTCGGCGTCATTGGTCGAGTGTCGTTTCCGAATGCGCCGTACTGGGTCGTGTCGATCCCGTACGTTGTCGTTGGCTGGTCATCGATCTTCGTGATCAACCACGTGTGGAACGCGTTGAACATCGCTGCATTCGCGCTGCTGGTTGTCGGCGGGCTTCTCTACACCATCGGCGCCGTTGTCTACGCTGCACATCGACCAAACCCATGGCCAAACAGCTTTGGATACCACGAGATCTTTCACGCACTGACCGTCGCAGGTGCGGCGTGTCATTACGTCGTGATCGCCATCTTCGTCCGCGGACTGGCCTAGCGGCCCAAAGACCACTGGCTTCGAGGCGATAAGGGCTTCGATCCGTTCGGTCGAGCCCTCTTGGCCGAAGCTCGAGATAAGAGTCTCAGAGGTCCCGTCATGGTCGATGCCGTCTCAACCACCAACGCCGATGATGTTCACAAACATGGTCCACCGATTGGGCACTTACCGTGACGGAGATTCCAATCCGACAAATTTCTTATCATTGAACTAAGTTTCATTCTGTGTTGAACTGCGCGCAAATAGCGTGACCTACGTCGGCAGATCGGTCCCGCGTCTCGAGGATGAACGGCTGCTGCGTGGAGCGGGTCGATTCGTTGATGACGTTGATCTGCCGGGCCAGCTCTGGATGCGAGTCGTTCGGTCCAATATCGCCCATGGCACGATCACCGCTGTCGACGCCGCGAGAGCCTTGGGACTTCCTGGCGTGCGGCTAGTGCTCACGGGTGCCGATGTGAAAGATGTTGAGCCTGTCCCACTGCGGTTACCCTTCGACGGACTCGGTTTGGAGAATGCACTCCAGCCTGTTCTGGCGCAGGATCGCGTTCGCTACGTCGGAGAGCCAATCGCGATCGTGCTCGCTGAAGATCCGTATCTGGCCGAGGACGCCGCAGCGCTCATCGAGGTCGATATAGAGCCACTGCCCGCCGTGGTCGACATGATGAATGCTCTAAACGAGGAGACATTGTGGCCCGGGTCAAGCAACGAGCTGTGTTTGTTGGAAAAGGCGTTTGGGGACGTGGATGCCGCATTCGCCTCGGCTGACCTGATCGTCAGCACTGAGGTGAAGATCGGGCGCCATTCGGGTGTGCCGATGGAGACACGAGGTCTCGTGTGCGACTTCGACCAAGGTCGCGACGAACTAACGATCTGGGGAGCAACGCTGGTGACGCACTATCACCGTCGAGTTCTCTCTCGGCTGCTCGGACGATCGCTCCACAGCATTCACATGCGCTCGACCGACGCTGGTGGCAATTTTGGCGTCCGGGGAGACTTCTTTCCCGAAGACTTTCTGGTTCCGTACGCGTCGGTCCTCACAGGTCGTCCTGTCAAGTGGATCGAGGATCGCCACGAGCATCTGATCGCGACGAATCACGCCCGCGAACAGACCCACGTGATGCATGGAGCGTTCGATGAGAACGGGCGCTTACTCGGACTCCGTGCTGAGGTGTGGCACGACAAGGGTGCCTACATCCGTCCAACAGGCGTGATCGTTTCAGAACTGACCCTCGGGCTGATCCCTGGGCCCTATCGCGTTGGGGCCTACTCCGGGAAGATCCACGTGATCACGACCAACAAGACTCCTGTTGGTCCCTACCGCGCCCCTGGTCGCTACGAACTCAGCGTCGCACGCGAACAACTCTTCGACGTAGCGGCCGAGCGCCTCGGGATGTCGGAAGCGGCTATTCGTCGACGAAACCTGCTCACTGCGGACGACCTGCCGTACGAACCCGGCCTGGTGATCGCCGGAGAGGCATTCGTGTTGGACTCGGGAGATTTCATCGGACTCATCGATCAGGCGGGCGCCAAGCTCGCAGAATGGCGCGAGGAACTGGCGAAGACCCCGACCGAACGAGACCGACGGGGCATAGGACTCGCACTCTTCATGGACAAGAGCGGATTGGGTCTCTATGAGACCGGAGGAGTCGAGATCGACACGACCGGCAGCGTCCGCGTCTTCACTGGTGGATCTTCTTCGGGCCAAGGAATCGAGACGGTGATGGCCCAGATCGCCGCGGACGAGCTTGGAATCGACCCGGCCGAAATACAGGTTCTTCACGGTGATTCCGACCTCGTCCCCGACGGCGTTGGGTCATGGTCGAGTAGGTCGACCGTCATTGGAGGCAGCGCCGTACAAAACGCAGCCAGGAAAACGGTCGAGAAAGCAAAACGAATCGCCGCCGAGCTCTTGGAAGCTGCCGAGAGCGATCTGGTCGTGGAGGCCGGGCAGGTGTTTGTTCGGGGATCACCCTCCAAATCAGTGAGCTACGGTCGCATCGCTGAGGCGTGCGGGAGTGTCGAATCCTCTGCGCGCGGTGAAGAACCCGGCCTTGGAGCCAGAGACGTCCATATCGACGAGCGAATGAACTACCCATACGGCGCAGCCATCGTGGACGCGTCCCTCAATGTCGAGACCGGCCATGTGATGTTGAACAGAGTGTGGTTGAGCTGCGAGGTTGGAAAAGCCGTCAACCCGAAACTGGTTGAAGGTCAAGTCGTCGGGGGTTTTGCTCAAGGGCTTGGTGGTGCGCTGATGGAGGAATTCGTTTTCGATGAATCTGGCCAGCCGAGATCGACGAGTTTCATGGACTATCTCTTACCGACAGCAGCGGACATCCCACACATTGAGGTCGTGATCTTAGAGAACGCACCGACGCCGACAAATCCACTCGGTGCAAAGGGCGCGGGTGAGGCAGGGATTGCAGGCGCAGGAGCAGCGATTGCAGCGGCCGTGAGTGCAGCGCTCAACAACCCCTCAGCGGTCGACGCTCTCCCGATTACGCCGGAATGGGTGCTCGGTCAGGTCGATCAGGAATTCGCGGATTCCGAGTCATAGCAGCCAGCGTCTTTCAACATCCGATAGATCGTTGTTGGACCGAGTGGGGTCTCGGTCACCTTCGCACCGAGCGGTCGCAGCGCGTCAGCGATGGCGTTCGCGATCGCCGCGGGCGAACCGACAGCACCCCCCTCACCGGCGCCCTTCATTCCGTCGACGTTGATCGGGCTCGGCACCATGAGGTGTTCCACGACCATCTCGGGCATGTTTCCAATAGCGGGCACGAGATAGTCCATGAAATTCGCGTTCTGCGGCTGCCCGTCATCGTCGTAGGAGATCTCTTCGAGGAGCGCTCCTCCAATTCCGAGTGCAACACCGCCCTGCACCTGGCCATCCACGAGCATCGGATTGATCAGCGATCCTGAGTCGTTGACGACAACGTGGCGCAGAAGCGTCACCACACCTGTCTCGGTATCCACCTCTACGGTCGCGATGTGGCAGCCATAGGCGAACGTGTTGGTCTCGGGGTGATACACATCGGTCGCATCCAATGTGTAGTTCTCGATACCTTCTGGCAGTTGCTGTCCGGGTGCAACCCGAGCCGCCACCTGAGCCAGAGGGATGGCGCTCGACGGCGAACCTTTCACCCGCACGACCCCGTCGACCAATTCGAGGTCGGCCGGAGCAGCCTCGAGGATGTCGGACGCAATGTTCAGTGCCTGTGCCCGGATCGACTGAGCCGCGTGACGTACGGCGGTACCGCCCACTGGTGCGCTTCTGCTCGCATAGGTGCCCACGCCGCTCGCAACGAGATCGGTGTCACCGTGCACGACGGTGATGTCATCGAAATCGACGCCGAGCTCGTCGGCGGTGATCTGCGCGAGGACCGTATCGTGGCCTTGCCCACTGCTACACGCACCGGTGAAGACCACGACCTGGCCCGATGGGTCCACTCGAACCCTGCCGCTTTCGTATGGTCCCAGTGCTGTCTCCTCGACAAAGAAGCCAATCCCTATTCCGAGGTATCGCCCATCGCCTCTCGCCCCGGCCTGTTCGGCGCGAAACGTGTCCCAGCCCGCGAGCTCCGTCGCTCGCTGCAGGCAGGCCGGGTAGTCGCCAGAATCGTAAATGATCTCGCCCGCGAGGACGTTTGCCAGACCGCGATTCACCGGGAAAGACTCCGGAGGGAGCATATTGCGTAGCCGAACTTGGGCCGGATCGGCTCCGATATCGGCAGCGACGAGGTCGATCACACGCTCCATGACGAACGCGGCCTGTACGTGACCCACCCCGCGGAAGGGATTGAGCGGAGTCGTATTGGTCATGACGACCGTAGAGGTGAGGTGCTGATGTTCGATCAGGTATGGCCCGCTCAGCATCGATACAGCGATGAACGGTTCGACGAGTGTTAGACGCTGAAGATACGCGCCGGTATTTGTGACCGCGTGGTCTCGAATGGCGTGAATTCGCCCTTCGTCGTCGTACCCGACCTCGATGTCGTGGTATTGCTCTCGACCGTGAGTCGTACACGTGAAATGCTCATATCGATCCTCGACCCACTTGATTGGCTTGCGCAATTGTTGACAAGCGAGAGCGAGCAAAATCTCCTCGGGGTAGGGCTGAAGTTTTACCCCGAATGCTCCCCCGATATCGGGGGCGATTACCCGGACGGCGTTCTCGGGCAAGCCGAGGTAGCCAACGATCGTGGCCTTCAAGCTGTGAGGAACCTGGGTTGACGACCACATGGTGAGCCCCGCTCGGCGTTCGTCCCATTCGGCGATAACCCCGCGAGTTTCCATTGGCGTTCCGGCGTGGCGCTGGATGGCGAAGCGCTCGGAGATTCGTCTGGGAGAGGCCTCGAGGGCTGTTGCCGCATCGCCCAGCTCGTAGCGCAGCACGTCGGCAACATTCGTCTCCGAATGAACCAGTGCTGCATCGGGTGCCATCGCCATTTCGGGTCGAACAACAGCGGGAAGTGGTTCGTACTCGACGTTGATAAGCGCAGCGAGGTCTTCGGCGATGTATCGGTCTCCCTCAACGATGAGCAACGCGACGGGCTCACCAACGAATCGCACTTTGTCGGACGCGAGAATGTGCTGATTGAACGCCTTGGTGGACTCTTCGGCATCGATGCACGGGAGCGGCGGAAGGTCGGGCGGGAGATCGGCTGCCGTGATAACCAACAGGACCCTCGGGTCGCTGAGCGCTTCGCTCGTATCGATGTTTCGAATCAGCGCGTGTGCGAATGGACTTCGAATGAACACCGCATGGACGAGTCCGTGAAGTTTGATGTCCGCGAGATACCGGCCATTCCCGAGAAGCAATCGCGGATCCTCTTTCCGGCGAATACTGGCACCGAACATCCTCATGGGGTCGCCCCTCGGAGCGTGACCGCTTCCTCAACAGCTTCGATGATCTTCACGTATCCCGTGCACCGACATAGATTGCCTCCGAGGGCTTCGACGATCTGATCCCGAGACGGTTCGGGAGTGCCATCCAAGAGTTCGGTAATCGTCATCACGAATCCAGGAGTGCAAAACCCACACTGCATTCCGTGTTTGTTCCAAAGGGCATCCTGGATCGGCCCGAGGACGCCGTCCTCGGCGACACCCTCCAAAGTAGCTACCTCGCTCCCATTGACTTGAACCGTCAGAAGGAGACACGCGCGCGCCGATTCATTATCGACAAGAACCGTGCATGCACCGCACACGCCATGTTCACAGCCCAGATGTGTTGCGGTCAGATCGAGTCGCTCGCGCAAGAAATCGGCCAGGGTGAGTCGAGCGGGCACCGTTTCTGTCCGAGGGACTCCGTTGACCGTGATCGTCACGATGTGTTCTGTCACGTGGATCGCTCCAATGCTTTGAGGATGGCGCGCTCGCTCACCACTCGGCTGAGATGGCGTCGGTAGTCGGCGCTGCCGTGAACGTCGTCGGGAGGGTGAAGCTCGTCCGACGCCATCGCAGCGGCTTCTCGAGGAGTCGCTCCGTCGTTCAACGCGGCTTCGACCCCGGACGCTCGTACCGGTCTATCGCCGACTCCGAATAGGGCGAGTCGGGCGTTTTGCACCGTGCCGTCGATCGTGGTTTCGAGCTGGCACGCAACCCCGCAGAGGGCGTAGTCGCCAGGGCGTCGAGCAATCTCGACCACCGACCAACCCGTGCGCGGGCGGGCGGCACGCAGTTGCACGTCCACGACAATTTCTTTTTCGTCGAGCGATGTCGTGAGAAACCCGCGATAGAGATCGGCAGCGTCAATGATTCGTTCGCCGTTCGGGCCGATCGCTCGCACCTTGCCGTCCAGAGCGACAAGAACTGCCGGCAACTCTGCCGAAGGGTCTCCATGAGCGATACTCCCCCCGATCGTGCCCCTCGAACGGATTTGGGGATGCCCTACGTGTTTGAGCGCCTCGACCACCATCGGACACTGTGTAGCGAGCAACGGGTTGCTCTCCGCGCGTCGCTGTCGAGTCATGGCTCCGATGCGTACCTGGCCGTTCTCTTCACCGATTTGGTCGAGCCCTTCTATTCGGGCCAGATCGACCAAGATCGAGGGCGCTGCCAACCTGAAGGCCAGCAGCGGGATGAGGCTCTGCCCTCCGGCCAGCACCTTCGCGTCGGGGTCGGAGGCGAGCGCCGATACAGCGTCGGGAATTGACGTAGGTGCGACGTAGTCGAATTCGGGTGGCTTCATCAGACCCGCCCACGGATCCGCGCCAAAGCGTGGACAGCAAGGTCGCGATTTGATTCCCGCCAGCACTTGAGGGGTTCGGACCCTTCGTGCATGAGACAGATATTGCAGGAGACACAATCGACCATTCCTGTCTTTCCCGCTTCGATTTTTCTGACGAGGTCTGGCTCACGGATTAGTGGCCGGGCGAGAGAAACGAAATCGGTCGAACCGTCTGCGATGACCTCATTCATGAGCTCTACCGTTCGTAGACCGCCGACGAGAATAGTCTTGCCTCGGGCGTTGGCCTTATGACGGCGAGCCTCGTCTCTGTAGTACGCCTCGGCCACCGGTGCGGCGAAGATCCTATGGAGAAGTTTGTCTTGTAGAGCTCGCTTGCGGGTGACGCCGACGTAGCGCGCTGCGCTCTCAGCGAGTGGCGACATCAGACCAGCGGATAGCTCGATCGCGTCGACTCCATGTTCATCCATCAACGCAACCGTGGCTCGACCCTCCTCTACAGAAAGTCCGTTTTCCACGTAGTCCCACAGCCCGATCTTGTTCGTTATGGGAAAGTCGTCACCCGCGGCAGCGCGCATGGACTTGTACGTTTCAACCAGTAGCCGCTGTCTGTTCTCCAGCGAACCTCCCCATTCGTCCTCCCTGCGGTTGGTCGCTGGGGAGAGGAACTCGGACAATAGATAGCCATGTCCTGCATGCACGTGGACGCCGTCGAAGCCAGCCTCGCGGACGCGTCGAGCTGCATCACCAAATGCGCCGATCGCTTCCCAGATCTCTTCGGAAGTGGCCGCAGCGAGCGGCAATCGGTGGAATTGCGGGTTGCCGACGACCGATGGCGCGAGAGGCGCGATGGATTCGTCTCGACTTTGGCTACCGGCGTGATTGAGCTGGGCGAAGATCTTTCCGCCCGCGGCGTGAATGGCGTCGGTGAGTTTCTTCATTCTCGGAATGACGTCGTCCCGGTCGAGCGCTGTCATGCCGCGTATGTAGTTGCCTCGAGGGTGAACCGAACAGTGTCCCGTGAAGATCAGCCCTACACCGTTGCGCGCCAACCTGAGGTGAAAGTCGTGATACTCGTCCGTGATGAGTCCGTTGTCATCAGCGAGTGTTTCCGAGGTTGAGGAACGAATAATCCGATTGCGTGTATCCACGCCCGCGATGTTTCCGGGTTGGAGAGCCGCTTGGGTGTTGTTGCTCATTCGCTCAGCCTGTCCGCGAGCCAATCGGCCATTCGCGGCCGAACGATCGGCGCCATGTTGTGACAGCAGTGGTCTCCATCGGCCTCGTTTACGATCTCGGCCAACGGATTCCCAGCGAGTCCAGCGCGGAGCAGCTCGGTCTGATGGGGTGGGAAGATCGGATCATGAACACCCTGGATCAGAAAGGTTGGGCATTCGAGGTCGGCGATGAAGTCCGTCATGTTGAAGACCCTCTGCAAATACGCTCGCCCCTCTTCGTGGTCGTCGTAGCCGGCGACGTAGACGAACCCTGCCCGAGTGGAAGGTGGCATGCCGTCAAAGTCCGACATATCCGCAAAACCACCCCAGGCCACACACGCCTTGAGGCGATGGTCCATGGCCGCCGATTGCATTGCGTAGTAGCCGCCGAGGCTGCGTCCCAACACACCGATCCGGTCGGCGTCGACCTCGGGTCGGGTGTTGATCACATCCAGAACTGCCGAGGTATATCTGTTGAAGTCATGGGAAAGTTTGACATCGAAGAACATCTCGCCCTGGCCGGGCCCATCAAAGGCGAACGTCGCCAGGCCTCTGCGATGGCACAGATTCTCGAACAAGTAGCTCTCTTCCTTGGTCGACTCGAGCCCACCGATAAGCAGAACGCACGGGTGAGGTCCGTCGCCTGCCGGGGTGCGGAGATAGCCGGCGATCGACGTGCCCTCGAACTCGATTTCGATGCGATGCGCGGGCTGGAGCAGGTGAGGTGCGGCCCGCTCGTACAACTCCACCTTCTTGCGCTGGCCGTATTCACGACGCTCGGGTTCGTGGAACCACATCAATTGTCCGTAGTGCCATGACAGCGAAGCAAGCCACAGCCATTCACCACCGGTAACGCAGTGGCCACTGTCTACCGCCAGCTCACCAATTGACTCATAGTGCTCGGCGGTCGACGACCAGAACGGGAACCATGTCGACAGATCATCGAGCGCTTTGGCGGCAGCGAAGTCGGGAAATGGAATACCGTCGGCCAGCATGCGACCCGGATTGAGGATCGCGGCCACCTTCTCCGGTACTAGGTCGTCTCCGAGCATATGAGATCGTCCTTCGGTGTAGCAGCAGAAACCCGACATTCAGGATGACTGATGGGATGTTAAAGCAGATTGAAATTACGCGCCATTTGTATTCTCGTGAAGGTAGGTCACCACAGCATCGACTATCCCTTGGTAGCCCGTGCATCGGCACACGTTTCCACTCAATGATGCGCGTATCTCTTGCTCGTTCATTTTCGCTAGTTCGTCGAGCATTGGTTCGATCGACATGAGAAACCCCGGAGTGCAAAACCCACACTGCAGTCCGTGAGTCTGACGAAACGCCTCCTGCAAGGGATGCAACGATGTTGCGTTGGACGACATCCCCTCGACCGTCCGAATCGATGCACCACCAACCTGAACTGCGAAAATAAGGCACGACCGAACAGCCTCACCGTCCAATTGAATCGTGCATGCTCCGCAAACGCCGTGTTCGCACGAGACGTGAGTTCCGGTCATCTGCAGGTCGTGGCGCAAGAAGTCTGACAACAACAGCCGGGACGCAACATCGCGTTCGTATGTCGACCCATTCACTTCGACGGAGACCGACCGCATCGTCATGACGAATCGCGCGCGTTCTGCGCGGCTTCCTTCACAGCCGTTCGTGACATGGTCGCAATGATGCGTCTGCGGTACGACGAGCTGCCGTGAACATCGGCGGGAGGGTCTATCGACGATTCGATTTGTGCGAACACGTCCTGAAGTGCGTCGGTGTCGATAACGCGTCCCGAGAGGATGTCTTCGGCGGCGCTCGCACGAACGGGCACCATGGCTGCGCCCAACAACGCGATGTGCGCGCGTATGCAGACATCATCGTCGTCGAGTGTGATCAACGCGGCCGCGCCGCCGAGCCCGAAGTCGCCGTGCCGACGGGCATATTCGGTAAACGCGACGCCGGTCTTGTTCGCGGTGCTCGGGAATTCAACCTCCACTAAAAGCTCGCCCGGGTCGAGTGCCGTCGTGAAATAGCCAACAAAAAAAGTCTCTGCATCGACCCACCGTTCGCCACTCGCACTTGCGAGGCGCATCCGGGCATCTAGAGCCAGCGCAACAACGGGCAATTCTGCCGCAGGATCAGCGTGAGCCAGCGAGCCTCCTAATGTGCCGCGGTTTCGAATTTGGGCGTGCCCAATCCAGGGAACCGCCGCCGAGATCATGGGGCACAGGTCGCGTACCGTCGATGATCGCTCGAGGTGTCGCTGACGCGTCATGGACCCGATCGAGACGCTTCCCGGTTTCGCGGAAACATAGTCGAGGTCGGTCAGCCCATTGAGATCGATCAGTCTCTCCGGGTGCGCAAGCCGAAAATTCATCATCGGCACCAGGCTTTGGCCACCAGCCAAGACCCGAGCCTCATCACCATATTCCGCCAATAACGCCAGGGCCTCTTCCACGCTGTCGGGCGAGTCGTACTCGAATGCCGCAGGTTTCATCCCACGTCCATCGGTGGTGGCGTGCCTTGTACTACGGCAACGGCATCGATCTCGACAAGGAGTTCGGGATTGCTGTTCGGGCCCCAGACACTTTTGCCATGCAGGCTCGTCTTTCTTATCATCTGCTTCGCAACCTCCGGCTAGGACAACTGTTTCGCTCCCGATCGACACTACCCAACAATGTGCTGAATTTCAGTAACACTAAAGTCGTCCGATTCGACGCACACAAAACGGGTACCAGCGATACGGGGAAGTTCAGCGTGAATCAAAGCCGGAGTGCGCCATCCAGATAACAAGTGGCCAACCGCCTCCACAGTGCTTCGCCACCTGCCATCAGCCTTGACGAACTCGTGTAAGAAAAAGTTCACAACATGGTTCACCGATTGAGCACTCACCGTGACGTAAGTTCCAGTCATGTCTCGCCTCTTCACACGAATCTTGCTGGTTTCTCTCGTCGCGGTCACCTGCGCGTTGGTTACGCCAGGCGCTCAACGCCCCGTCGAGGCGCAGGTGAAGATCAATTCCGATATTGCCGAAATTGATGCCATTCATCGGATCTATGAGGACTTCATCGGACGCAGAGCAACACGGGCTGAGCTTGATCGTTTTACCCCTCGCCTCGGCGTTGGACAGATCGAAAACGACGTGCGAGTCCGGGTACTTGCGTCGAGGGCGTTCTTTGTTGGCCCAGCAGGCACTAGTCGTGAAGGGTTCGTGGTCGCTTCATATGAGGAGGTGCTCGGGCGAGCACCGACCGCTTCTGAGCTCACCACATCCAAACGCCAGCTGTTTCGAAGCAAACTCTCCCTGCTGAAGGCGCGCCAAGGTTTTGTTGAGCGACTTCTCGATCGTGCCAACTACGACCCGGACGATTTCGGTATTCGCGAACTCGTTCTTCACCAGAATTCGAATGGCGACATTGTGCGATTCGCGTTTGAGCTCGAAAAACCGATCACGAAGAACGACTCGGTCGAACTCACCGTTGCGATACGAGGAAACCAGCTCAGAGGCACGACTCGGGTGCGAGCGTTCGAGAACATCGTGTCGTTTGTGCCTGACACCCCCATGCCGAGGAGCGGCAAGATCGTCGGTCTGGTGTTCTTCGACGACGGCGGCGTGAGCCGAATCGCAGATCTCTCAACGCCAGCGCTGCGGCTGCCACCGCGCACTACGGACTTCGCCCAATGGCCCGCTCGAGTCTTCGAGAACCAGCGAATCGTCGCCTATTACGGCAACCATTTGACATCATTACTCGGCGTTCTCGGCGAAACCGGTCCTGAAGGAGCCGTCACGAGAGTCAAGGCCGCGGCGGCGCGGTTCAATGAACCAGGAAAACCTGCGGTCGGAGCGTTCGAGATGATCGTCACCGTTGCGCAAGGTTCGGCTGGTGCTGATGGGAATTACAGCCATCCTTCCAAACTCGCGGACGTCGCACGATGGGTAGATATTGCCGAACGGGAGGGCCTGTACGTCATCCTCGACATTCAGCCCGGGCGGAGCGATTTCCTCACCGAGTCGAAGCGGTACGAGTCGCTTCTGAAGCGACCGAACGTCGGCATTGCTTTGGATCCCGAATGGCGAATGGGTCCGTTCGAGAGACCGGGACAGTCCGTGGGTTCGGTGACCGCAGCCGAAATCAACCAGGTATCGGCCTGGCTATCGAACCTCGTTATCGAGAACGACCTTCCTGAGAAGATGTTCATTCTTCACCAGTTCCAGTCGCGGATGATCAAGAACCGAGACCAGCTCGTCGACCGGCCAGGCCTCGCAACGGTCATTCACGCCGACGGTTTCGGCGGCCGAGCGATCAAGCAACACACGTACTCGATCATCAAGGTTGGTCCTCCGTTCTACAACGGGTTCAAGCTGTTCATCGACGAGGACACTCGCATATTCCAACCACGGGAAGTCCTCGCGTTTACGTCGAACCCCGTTCCCGACCTCATCACCTACCAGTAGCGGTTGCCTCTCAGTAACTTCTCGCTAAAATCTCGCGTAACATATCGACCTGAGGTCACAAAACTGTCTTAAACAGAGTGTCTTTGATTTCCGTCAGGTGAAATCAGTAATGCTCTGCCAAAACGCCTATGACCTCTCCCCGGGGGCATGACAATGTTGGGTCGGCGGCCCTCGAGCGGTCGGCCTGCTTCTCAGGAGGAGAAAATGGGAGTATTTGATTTCGTTCGCAACGCTGGGGCCAAAATTGGCATCGGCGAGAGCCCCGGGGAAATTGCTGCTGAAGAGCAAGCAAGGGTCGACGCACAGGCAGCCGAAGCGGCCGAGCGACAGAACAGCAACCGCGAGAAGATGCGGGCACGAGCACAGGCCAAGCGCAGCGCAGCCAACGCCGAGAAGCGAGCGGAATCCCGCAAGTCTGTCGAGCTCGAAAGGTACATTCGTGACATGGACCTCGAGGTCTCCGGCCTCGACATCCGCTTCGACGATGGCACGGCATACATCGACGGCGAAGCGGCCGACTCAGAAATCTTCGAAGCCAACAAGCCAATGCTGACCGATCCCGACCTGATCTTCCCAGGCCAGGTCCTTCGGATTCCGCAATAGCAGTCGACGAAACTCGTTGAGAGAGCCCTGCCCTCGTGGCGGCGCTCTTGCCACGTTTTCGCTGGCACCGAGCAACAGGTACCCCATGACCGAGGCAGCACCACCCGAAAAGCGACCGGGACACAGCGAACTCGACCTCGTCATTCAGCACACCGCACACGCGCTGATTCGGTTGCGCGGCGAAACCGCCACGCAGGCGTTAGCCACCCAGCTTGTTCGACGATTTCAGGCGCTCGACGCACCGGGTCAGGACACGTTCTTTCGTTTTCTGCTCGATGACCTCGGGCCCGATACGGGCGCGGTCGATGCAGCCATCGCCGCATACAGCGCAAGCCCAACGCAGCATGCGATCGCAGACCTAGCCGAGGCCACCGAATCGGCCCGGCTCCGACTCTTCCGCACCGTCAACACCGCTCCTGGCGGTATCTCGTGCCTCCTCGAGATGCGTGCCGCACTACTCGATCGTCACCAGTCGTTTCCCGAGCTTCATCCCGTCGAGCGTGATCTCGCACACCTGTTGCGATCGTGGTTCAACCGAGGTTTTCTCGAGCTTCGCCAACTCGACTGGCAGACGCCGGCACACATCCTCGAAAAGTTGATCAAGTACGAAGCAGTGCATGAAATTCAGGGATGGGGCGATCTTCAACGGCGCCTCGCTCCCGATAGGCGATCGTTTGGATTCTTTCACCCTTCACTGCCCGACGAACCGATCATCTTCGTCGAAGTTGCGTTGACGCAGGGAATGGCCGAATCGATCCAAAACGTCCTCACCACCGAGCCAGCCCCTACGGATTCGAATACGGACACCGCGATCTTTTACTCGATCACAAACTGTCAACGCGGCCTGTCTGGCATCTCCTTTGGAAGTTTCCTCATCAAACAGGTGAGCGACCTCCTTGGGGCCGAACTACCGCTTCTGGTCACGTTCGCGACCCTGTCTCCAATTCCCGGATTCGCTGCCTGGCTGAGCGAGCAGGAACCGATCGACCTCGACGATCGCGAGGCCGTCGAGCACGCCTGTGCCACGTACCTCCTCGGTGCCCGCCGAAATTCGCTCCCCTCTGACCCGGTTGCACGATTCCATCTCCGGAACGGCGCGCGTATCGAACGACTCAACTGGAATGGAGATACATCGGAGAAAGGTCGAGAGGAGTCACACGGGATGTTGGTGAACTATCGCTACTCGGGCCAAGACCTCGAAGCTAACCATGACGCTCTTGTACTGGACGGTGTCGTGATCGCCCATCCGATGGTCATCGATTCCGCCGGCAACTCGATCGACTCTCGCTTGGTCGCCGAATCGCCTGCCAGTGTTGCTCCTTGACGATGTCTCCGGCACGCTGCAAGTGATCTCATGACCAATCGCGCCGACCGCCCCCTGATCGAGCACTTCGCTCAGGCGACTATCCCCACCGCATATGGCGATTTCATGGCTCACGTCTACCGCTCGATAGTCGATGACCAAGAGCACCTCGTCTACGCGATGGGCGATCTAGCGTCGTGCGACTCGCCACTCGTCCGCGTTCATTCGGAATGTTTGACTGGTGACATTCTCGCATCCGAGCGCTGTGATTGCGGTTATCAACTGCAGGCCGCACTCGCGATGATTGGCGAGGCTGGTTGCGGAGCGCTCGTCTACCTCCGCGGCCACGAAGGTCGAGGTATCGGTATTGGTCACAAGATCCGGGCGTACGCACTACAAGACGATCAAGGTCTCGACACCGTCGACGCGAACACCGCCCAGGGCCTTCCCATCGATGCACGCGACTATGGCGTCGGGGCAGACATCCTCGCCGACCTTGGCGTCTCCGCGATACGGCTCCTCACCAACAACCCGGACAAATACAACGGGCTTCAGAAGTCTGGCCTCGAAATAGTTGAGCGGGTTTCGATCGAGGTCGATGAGACACCCAGTAATGCTCGTTACCTCGCGACAAAACGGACGCGAATGGGTCACCTTTTCGACGCTCCCACCGTCGAAGTCGAGTCGTAACTCCCCGTCAATTTCCCCGCTGAATACGCCCAACATTGGAACAAAAGCTGAAGCGATGACGGAATTGAGTGCGCCGAAGGAACAATTCGTCAGATTCTTCCAATAACCGGACTTTTCGAAGGTGAACCTTCGAAAAAAACACTTAGGGTGACGTCACCCGATTAGAGAACCGCCGTCTCTGATTCGGGAAGCCCCGGTCGCGTTCCGCCATGCGGCCGGGGGCGCCTGTTCTCCCGGCTTAGAGCCAACCGACCAGATCGTCCAACGGGTTGGGGCTAGCTCGAGAAGAGACTGACGAGCGCCCAAATCGTCATTACCGCACCCAGCGCGATGAAGATCAGTGTGCGCGCGAGCGGCGGCCGTTCGAGGTCGGAATCGTCTTTGCGGTTCTCGGGAGGCTTCACCAAGGCCAACAGGTTCCCTACGCCCAATGCTCCACCAAATGCAAGCGCTAACAAGGGGAGCAAGTTCTCTCCAAGAAAAAGAGTTTGAGCGAACATGAATTCCCTCTCAAGGTGTGCCAGAACCAGCCCGATGTTACTGGTGTCTGGTGATTCGCCCTCGCTGGACATTCAGTGGGATACAGGGTGGGAGTCGCGACTCCCTCCACGCATCACGACAGCACTTCCCGTGCTGATCTGTCGTGGCTTCCGCCCTCCCCCACACTGCTGCCAGGCGCTCGGGACGAATACCAGCGTCGACGTTTGGAGCCGTCAGGCGAGAAACTCGAGTTCGGGGAAGCCCGCCAGGGCTGAGCCGATACCTACATAGACGTTTGCGTTGGGATTGCGTGCCATGTTCGCAAATCGTGTGTACTGCGGCAGGAACGCCAGGCGAATCGTGTCCGTCGGACCATTTCGGTGTTTCGCGATGATCACCTCGGCAATTCCGGCGTCAGGAGTTTCGGGGTTGTAAACCTCGTCGCGATACAAGAACATCACGACATCGGCATCCTGCTCGATCGCGCCCGACTCGCGGAGATCAGAGAGCATTGGCCTCTTGTCTTGACGAGACTCGAGGGTTCGAGACAACTGCGACAATCCAACAACAGGTACTTCGAGCTCGCGTGCGAGCACCTTCAAGTTACGAGAGATCTCCGATATCTCGACTTGGCGACTCTCGGCTCCTGAACGCCCCGTCATGAGCTGGATGTAGTCGACGATAATCAGTCCGAGATCGCCAACCTGAGACTTGAGCCTGCGAGCCCTGCCACGAATGTCCATGACGGTAAGCGCCGGGTTGTCATCGATCCAGATCGGGGCCTCGGACAATCGCCCGACGCCCGAGCTGATTTTCGTCCAGTCCGTCTCGTCAAGCTTCCCATCACGCATCTTCATTGCATCGACACGGGACTCCGAGCACAACATGCGCTGGCTCAATTCGAGCTGTCCCATCTCGAGCGAGAATATGAGCGTTGGTTTGTTTCCTTCGATCGCCGCATGGGCCGCGATATTCAAAGCGAAGCTTGTCTTGCCCATAGCGGGACGTGCGCCGACGACGATGAGCGCGTTGGGTTGCAGACCCGAGAGCAATTCGTCGAGGTCGACGAATCCTGTGGGCGTGCCGGTGATTCCCTCGCCCCGTTCGTAAAGCATCTCGAGCCGATCGAGGCTCTGCTCGACCAGCGTCCGCATGTCGGCCATCGTGTCACTCGCCCGGCCTTGGGCAACTTCGAACACGAGGTGTTCGGCCTGGTCGACCGCTTTCACCACATCTTCAGGGCGGTCGTAGGCGATCTCTGCGATCTCGTTGCCAACACTGATCAGCCGACGGAGCAATGCGTTCTCTCGAACAATCTCGGCATATTTGCGAGCGCCGGTGATCGCAGGCGCCTGCGCCTGCAGATCCATCAGGGCCGTGCTTCCACCCATACCCTCGAGCAAGCCGCTTCGATCGAGAAGGTCGGCAACGGTCACGACATCGGCTTCGTCGCCAGCGCCGTACAACGTCGTGATTGCATCGAAGATGTGTTGGTGTGCAGGGCGATAGAAGTGGGCCGACTCGACGACTTCCAACGCGCTCGCAATGGCGTCTCGGGAGAGCAGCAGCACTCCGAGCAAGGACTGTTCGACCTGGATGTTATGTGGTGGCGTACGACCAGTGCGCGTTTCGATCTTGCGAGCTGGGCCATCGTCATAGCCGTCGTAGGGAGGAGGCGCGTCGTCGTATGTCGTGTCAGACATCGAAGAACCCATCAGCTCGACCTGAGAGGTCGAAGGTTGAGAGAACACGCACGTTCTCATTATGACGATGGGCTGTGACACGCTGATTCCGCACACCATAACCATGCCTTGATTTGCCTGTGAGCCACCAGTGGGCAACCAGGGGATTTCGCGGGAAATGCAGTGGATATTACTGTGGATAACTCGCCCAAACTGCGCGAATACGCGCGCTAAAGCCTGTGGACGTCCTGTGGAAAACTAGACGAGCCGCATCGCTGAAAGCGATGCGGCTCGTGATGAAGGTGTGTAGTGGGGATTACTCCTCGTCGGAGGTGATCTCCACAGTGACTGGAAACTGCACTTGGGTATGGATGCTGGTCATCACCATGTGTTGACCGAGCGTCTTTAGTGCCGACTCGAGCTGGAATGCCTTGCGGTCGATGACATGACCGGTCTGCTCTTCGACTGCAGCAGCGATGTCTGTCGCGCCAACCGAACCAAACAGTGTTCCTGCATCGTCGGTCTTGGCCGAAATGGCGATGATCTGCGGTACGAGTGAAGCCGCAATCTTGTCGGCTTCTGCGCGGCTTGCTTCGTTCTTCGCTGCGCTCGACTTACGCATCGCCTGGGCTTCTGCCTCGGCTCCCTTAGTTGCCTTATATCCGAGGTTCTTCGGAAGCAAGTAGTTACGGAAGTAGCCGTCAGCGACGTTGACGACATCTCCGCGAACACCAAGTCCGCTGACATCAGATTTGAGAATCACCTGCATCATGAGCTCGCCTCCGTGGTCTCGACGACGGCTGCGATCTCTTCTGCGGTTGCTTCGCCGTTGTCGCCGTCGACTGCCTCGACGGTCTCAACTGCTTCAGTCTTCTCAGCATCCTCGCGTGGTGCACCATCGCGGGGACCACGATCGCGGCCGCGGTCACGGTTATTGCGCTGTGTGGTCACACGGCTGACGTAGGGAATCAATGCCATTTCGCGAGCATTCTTGATGGCGCGTGCTAGCTCTGCCTGTTGCTGGGTGTCGTTACCCGTAACACGACGGGCCTTCACCTTTGAACGATCAGAGATGAAACGCTTGAGCAGGTTTACGTCCTTGTAATCGATGTACTCGATTTTTTCGGTTGTGAGAACGGAGACCTTCTTCTTGGTGCGTCGTCCGTTGTCGTTTTTCTTCGTACGTGGTGGTGGCTTCTTGGCCATGTGTTTTTCCTTCGTGCGTTCTGAGTCGTGCCCTAGAAGGGCTCTTCGTTCATGTCGTACTGTGGTGCGGGTGCAGCAGCTGGAGCGCTAGGAGCAGACTGGTTCTGTTGACCGCCGCCTCCCTGGCTCTGGCCGCCAGCGTCGCCGCCGCGGTATTCATTGCGGGTGAGTTCGACCGTGGCCCACTTCAGGCTCGGTGCGACATCGTCAGCGACGATCTCGACCTTGCTGCGACGTTCGCCTTCCTGGTTTTCCCAGGATCGGTGATCGAGACGTCCGTGAACAACAACGCGCGAGCCCTTGGTGAGGGAGTCGCTTACGTTCTCTGCGAGCTGGCGCCAGCAGGTGACATCAAAATACGAAACTTTGTCTTCAGCTCCGTCGCGGCCTTTCAAATTCCAGGCCACGCCGAAGTTTGCGACCGCAGCGCCACCGGGTGTGAATCGGAGCTCCGGATCGCGGGTGAGGTTTCCTACGATGGTGATTGTGTTGTCATATGCCATGGTGATACTTCGCCTTTCCGACGCTTAGGCCGGGGTTGCGGCACCCAGGAGCCCACGCTTGGTGGCCTCACCTTCGGGGAGCCGAATGATCTTGTGGCGAACAACATCGTCCGCGAGACGGAGAGCACGATCTTGAACCGAGAGGTCCTTGCGCTCTGGGAGCAGGATCTCGAGCACAACATAGTTGCCCTCGAGTGCGTACAGCCCTTTGTACTTGATTCTGTAGGCGAAGCGACGCTTGCCCCAGTTGTCAACTTTGGCGACCGAGCCACCGTCGGATTCGACGGTCTCGGAGATCAGGGTCTTCAGATGACCTTGGATCGTTGCGTCAGCAGCGTCCGAGTCAAAAATGACCATCAATTCATAGGCTCGCATATGTGCAAGTACCTCCCTGTGGACTCGGTTGTTCACCGAGGCCCCGGATTTCGGAGCAGGGCATCTGTTGTCAAACAGTGACTATCGCGCGGTTTCCCGGC
>JBLIMK010000070.1:0-23197 GCA_047638715.1 Verrucomicrobiales bacterium | reverse complement strand
TCGAAGCACCCCCCGACTACGACCAATCACTCATCGCAGCACCGAGCGCGGGTGGAAAATGATGTGCGTGTGGGAATAGAAGTGTGGCGTCCAAAGTTGAGTGCATTCGACTAAGGATTATGTCCTCGTCGTAGGTCGGTGCCGCTATCGCCCCAAGCTGAACGCCCAGGGCCGAAGACGCACTCCTACACTTGAGCGTCGTCCACGCAAGTCTCAACCCCCAGCTTCTCCAAAAGCAGACACTCAGGAGCAACACCCATGTCCAAGGCAGTAGGCATCGACCTCGGAACGACCAACTCTGTGGTCAGCGTCCTCGAAGGTGGCGACCCCGTCGTCATCGCAAACTCAGAAGGGTCACGTACCACGCCGTCAGTGGTCGCCTTCGCAAAAGATGGTGAGGTGCTGGTAGGCGAAGTCGCGAAGCGCCAAGCCATCACTAACCCCGACCGTACGATCCGTTCCGTCAAGCGCCATATGGGCACTGACTGGAAGATCGATATCGACGGCAAGAACTACACCTCACAGGAGATTTCGGCGCGCACGCTGATGAAGCTCAAGCGCGACGCCGAGGCGTACCTCGGTGAGACAGTCACCCAGGCCGTTATCACCGTGCCTGCATATTTCGACGACGCGCAGCGAACCGCGACCCAAGAGGCTGGCACCGTTGCTGGCCTCGAAGTGTTACGGATCATCAACGAGCCAACGGCCGCCGCGTTGGCGTACGGGCTCGACAAGGGTGATGAAGATCAGACCATACTCGTCTTCGACCTCGGTGGCGGAACGTTTGACGTTTCCGTGCTCGAGATCGGCGATGGCGTGTTCGAAGTCCGTTCGACGCACGGCGACACCAGCCTTGGTGGAGACGACTGGGATGACGCGATCATCGACTGGCTCGTAACGAGCTTCAAGAACGATCATGGCGTCGACCTCTCCACTGACTCGATGGCCGGACAGCGCCTAAAAGAGGCATCTGAGAAGGCAAAGGTTGAACTCTCCCAGGTTCAGCAGACCCAGATCAATCTCCCGTTTATTACCGCGACAGACGCTGGCCCGCTTCACCTCGATTTCGGTCTTTCTCGATCGAAGTTCGAAGAGCTCACGTCCGATCTGCTCCAGCGCACCCGCGTTCCCTTCGAGCAGGCGATCAAGGATGCAGGCCTCACCAAGGGCGAGGTCGACCATGTCATCCTCGTGGGCGGTTCCACCCGTATGCCAGCAGTGGCTGAACTCGTCCTCGAGCTCACGGGCAATGAGCCCAACAAGACCGTGAACCCAGACGAAGTGGTTGCGATCGGCGCAGCGGTTCAGGCCGGCGTGCTCAAGGGTGAAGTCAAGGACGTCCTACTTCTCGACGTCACACCGTTGTCGCTCGGCATCGAAACCAAGGGTGGCGTGATGACCAAGCTCATCGAACGCAACACCACGATTCCCACCAAGCGCACCGAAGTATTCACGACCGCGGACGACAACCAGCCGTCGGTCGAGATCCACGTGTTGCAAGGTGAGCGCGACATGGCGGGGTACAACAAGACGCTCGGCAAGTTCCAGCTCGTCGATCTTCCTCCGGCCCCGCGTGGAGTTCCTCAAATCGAGGTCACGTTCGACATCGACGCCAACGGGATCGTCCACGTGTCTGCCAAGGACCGTGCAACGAACAAAGAACAGTCGATGACGATCACCGGTCAGAGCTCGCTCGATACCGATGTCATCGAACAGATGGTGCGCGATGCCGAGGCACATGCCGAGGAAGATTCGCGGCGCCGTGCCGAAGCCGAGGTCCGCAACAACGCCGACTCGCTCCTCTACCAGACCGAAAAGCTGCTGCGCGAGCAGGGTGAGAAGTTTGAGGGTGACGAGAAGGCTGACGTCGAGGGCAAACTCGCTGATCTGAAGACGTCGCTCGAGGGTGAAGACACCGACGACATCAAGGAGAAGACCGAGGCACTCATGACCTCGTCACAAGGTTTCTCCCAGCGTCTCTACGAAGAGGCCGCTGCTCAAAACGTCGACGGCAACCCCGACTTCTCAGAGCCGACCCCCGATGATGTGGTCGACGCCGAGATCATCGAAGACGAGGTCATCGAGGACGAGCCCGAGAGCGACGACGAAGCATGAGCAACGTCGAACCATCGGCAATAGATGCCTTGGTCGACGAACTCTTGGGCGCTCGGGAAGCTGCTGAAGCGGCGACTGCTCCGGGCGCCTGGTCGGCGGAACCTGAGCCGGTCGTGGTCCATGGCCCGGGTGAAAACGGTGAGGAAGAACCGGCAAAACGGCCGTCCATCGGATTCGCCAAGCTGGATGAAGATGCACAGGATGATGGCTACGAGACGCTCGATGACGAACAAGTTGAAACTCTTCGTGGCGAACGCGATGGTTTCCTTGCAGATTCTCAGCGTCTCGCGGCCGACTTCGCGAACTACCGCAAGCAGTCGGAAAAGCGAGTCGCAGATGCTGCTTCGGCGCAATCCGCCGGACTCGTTCGCGATCTGATTCCAGTACTCGACGCCTGCGACAGCGCACTTCTTCAGGACCCTGAATCAGCTGCTGGCCCGATTCGAAGCGCGCTACTTGGCGAATTGGTGAAGAACGGCCTCGAACTACTGACGCCCGAGGTCACCGACGTGTTCGATCCCGCGATGCACGAGGCGGTTATGCACGAGCCAGCGTCCGATGAGGGCGCCCATGATGGACCTGTCATCGGCGAGATACTTCGTGCGGGATACTTGTGGAAGGGCCGCGTTGTTCGGCCTGCAATGGTGAAGGTGATTGGTTGAGACCTCGACGAGGATCAGCCGTCACGAAGAGACTGGGGAGGTGAGACGTCATGGAAGCACAACGCGAATGGATGGAAAAGGACTATTACAAGGTCCTCGGAGTCGAGAAGACTGCATCGGCGAAGGAGCTGTCGAAGGCGTACCGCACGCTCGCCCGCAAGTCTCACCCCGATACGAATCCAGGTGATGCGAGCGCCGAGGAGCAGTTCAAAGAGATCTCCGCGGCGTACGAAGTCGTCGGCGACGAAGCGACTCGAAAAAAGTACGACGAGTTCCGTCGGCTCGGCGGAGGCGGTAGCCGTAGCGGTGGCGGCTTCAACCGTGGCGACGCGAGCGACCTGGGCGATCTATCCGACCTTTTGGGCGGACTGTTTGGCGGTGCGCGCGGCGGTAGGCCGGGGTTCGGTGGTTTTGGGCCCATGCCCGGGACCGATCTTCAAGCGCAGCTCACCCTCAGCTTCGAGGAAGCCGTCAAAGGCGTAACGAAATCTGTTCGCCTCAATTCCGAAGCATTGTCAGGGCCGATGGAGGTGAACGTCCGAATTCCTTCGGGCGTTCGAAGTGGACAGCGAATTCGGATTCCTGGCAAAGGCGCACCATCATCGGACGGAGGAGACCCGGGCGATCTACTCGTCTCGATCTCGATTCTTTCCCACGATGTTTTTGACCGAGACGGCCTCAATCTGCTGGTCGATATTCCTGTGAGCTATGCCGAAGCGGTGCTCGGGGCCGACATCAAAGTTCCCACCATGAGCAGCACGACCGTGACCGTTCGAATCCCTGCGGGCACGCCGTCTGGAAAGGTGTTCAGAGTACGTGGTCGAGGCGTGAAGACTTCGGGAGGGACCGGTGATCTTTTGGCGACCTTGAATGTTGATATACCGACCGAACTGAGCGCCGCCGAACGTGACCTGATCGAGAAATTGTCCAATCTCGCCGAACCAGCACCGAGGAGCTGACCATGGCTCGTCGAAGCACCGCTGTGTATGTCATTTCCGTCGCGGCTGAACTGTCGGGAATGCATCCGCAAACCTTGCGTATCTACGAACGCAAGGGTCTTGTGCAGCCAGCGCGTACGTCGGGTGGTTCGCGACGATATAGCGATGCCGACGTTGCGCTGCTGCAGCGTATTTCTGACCTGACTTCTGAAGGCATGAATCTGGTCGGCGTGAAGAGGGTTCTCGACTTGGAACGACGGGTGACACAACTCGAACGTGAGCTCGCGAAGCAACGATCGAACAATGAGGGCGCCGTCAGTGAAGCGATTCGAGAAACCGAGCGAAGTCATCGCCGCGATTTGGTTCCCCTTCGACAAACTGTCACGATCTACGAATCAGATTGATGCTCGGCTTTGCGTTTGGCCTGTGAAGCGCGACGTTCCTCACCTGCACGACGCAGGGATTCTGGATCGTCGAGGGCCATGTAGGTCTCTCGCCAGTTCGGAGCGCCGCGCCAATCGACCGCGAGAACAACACTCGTCCGAGGAAGTATTGCGGCTGCACCAAACCGGAGTGCGTCGGTGAGTATGCGGCGCTGCTGGTCTGGATCTCCGGCGGGCCCAATGGGGTTGCCGAGAGGCAAGTCGGTGAAAACAAAACGCGGAACGCCTACCTCGTCCAGGATGTCTCGTGCTGACCCAACCACGAGCGACGGCATGCCGTTTGCTTCGAGATGGCGAGCGGCCAGACCGACCGTTTGGTGACACACCGGTCAAAGCGGTGCGAGAAGGACGAGGTCGACGTCGTCATCGACGAATCCTTGGTGCACCTCATGCGCCCACGTTTTTGTTCGTCTCTGGCTGTAGACGGTCGGAATGCCGGCGAACCGAGGTGCGACATCGCCGATGAACCCTTCCGCAGCGAGCGATTTCAGGTGTTCGATCGGTAGGAAGGCTCCGAGATCCTCGGTTGTGGTGGCGCCCTTATGCCAAGAGAGATGTTCGGTCTCCATAACGAGTGGAGTCACTGTCGTGGATGCGAAGAATGGTTTTAGGAGACTCGTTCGATCGAGTGCGGCCGTGGTGATTACCGCGACGCGACATTCCGCGAGCGGTTTGGTGAGCGGCGTAAACGGGGTCTCAGAATGTGACGCCCACCGGTAGGGCTGTGCATAATCTTGCGACGCATAAAACTCGCGTGACTTGTCGATGTAGCTCACATAGGTTCTTTTTGACGTGTGCACCAAACCATCTTGCCCGACCCTGCGTGGCTAGAGCGGATGTGCCGTCGTATGCGTGAGATTTGCGACTCTGGCAGGAACCGCGGGTCACGCCCACGTGCGGAATGAGGCGTCTCCAACACGACATTCGGGAATATTCCTCATCACGAGAAGTTGAGTTACTTGGACTCAAGTTTGAGCGGCGGTATTTTGTAAAGATCCCGCCAGTGCACTGCAGCAACGTGTAGGAGAATGGCATGGCAATCGACCCGAACCAATGGACGCAGAAGACCCGCGAGGGTTTTGTTGCCGCCCAAGAGATGGCCAAGGCGGAATCTCATCCCGAGGTCACCCCGGAGCATTTGTTGTTGGCACTCGTCGGCCAAGCCGACGGGATCGTCTTACCGATTCTGCAGCGCCTTGGCCAAGAACCTCTGACCGTTCGGAATCGCCTGACCGAAAAACTGGCTGCGCTTCCAAGTGCTTATGGCGGCGACATCCAGCAATCGCGAGAGCTGATTAAGGCGTTTGAAGCAGCGGACAAGGTCCGGGTCGATCTCGACGACGACTACCTATCGACCGAGCACCTTCTTCTCGCCATGGCGGCTCGACTCGAGCTCGACCGAGCGGAGGTTCTCGACGCGTTACGCGAAGTTCGCGGCTCACATCGGGTGACCTCGGATAGTCCCGAAGACCAATATCAATCCCTCGATAAATACGCCCGTGACCTCACGGCGGAGGCTCGGGCGCAAAAGCTCGACCCGGTCATTGGCCGCGATGATGAGATTCGTCGCGTCATTCAGGTTCTCTCTCGTCGCACGAAGAACAACCCGGTGCTGATCGGTGAGCCGGGAGTGGGAAAGACAGCGATCGTGGAGGGGCTCGCCAACCGAATCGTGGAGGGCGATGTCCCCGAGTCACTGAAGAACAAGACGATCATGTCGCTCGATCTTTCGTCGATGGTCGCTGGCGCGAAATATCGCGGCGAATTCGAGGAACGGTTGAAGGCCGTCTTGAAAGAGATCGACGACGCCGATGGCGAAATAATCACGTTCATCGACGAGCTCCACACCGTTGTGGGGGCTGGCGCTGGTGGTGAAGGCGCCATGGATGCCAGCAACATGTTGAAGCCGATGCTGGCTCGTGGCGAGCTCCGTATGGTCGGCGCAACGACGCTCGATGAATTCCGAAAGTACATCGAGAAGGACGCCGCCCTCGAACGTCGCTTTCAGCAGGTTCTTGTCGAGCCGCCATCCGTTGAAGACACGATCGCAATCCTGCGTGGCCTGGCCGAACGTTATGAAGTTCATCACGGCGTCCGGATCCAAGATGCCGCGCTGGTCAGTGCAGCGGTGTTGTCAGATCGCTATTTGACCGGGCGCTTTCTTCCCGACAAGGCGATCGATTTGATGGACGAAGCCGCGTCGAAATTGCGGATCGAGATCGATTCAGTGCCGATTGAGATCGACGTGGTCGATCGACGGATTCGCCAGCTTGAAATGGAACGAGTCGCACTCGAAAAGGAGAGTGACCGAGCCTCGAAGGAACGACTCTCCGACCTTGAGAGCGAGGTTGCTGATCTGTCCGAGAAGCTCAGCGCCATGAAGGTGCATTGGCAGAGTGAGAAGGATGCGATCGATGAGATTCGCACTCGGAAAGAACAACTCGAACAACTTCGTCTGGAGGTCGAACGCGAAGACGACCTGAACAAGGCCGCCGAGATTCGTTATGGGCTCATCCCGACGCTCGAAGGTGAGATCGATCTAGCTACGACGAGGTTGGATGAACTCCAGTCCGACAACGTCATGTTGAAGGAAGAGGTCGACGCGGAGGATGTGGCCGAGGTGGTCAGCGCGTGGACCGGAGTTCCGGTGAGTCGACTTCTCGAGGGTGAGGTTCAAAAACTGATCCGGCTCGAAGACGTGTTGCACAAGCGGGTGATTGGCCAGCAGGAAGCAGTGTCGGTCGTCGCGAACGCGATTCGGCGAAGCCGGGCAGGTTTGAGCGATCCAAACCGCCCGATTGGTAGTTTCTTGTTCCTCGGCCCAACGGGCGTTGGAAAGACCGAACTTGCGCGTTCGTTGGCAGATTTCTTGTTCGATGATGAACGAGCGATGGTCCGAATCGACATGAGCGAATACATGGAGAAACACTCGGTTTCTCGCCTGATCGGTGCACCGCCAGGATACGTGGGCTACGACGCGGGCGGACAACTCACCGAAGCAGTGCGTCGACGTCCTTACGCAGTTGTGCTGCTCGACGAGGTCGAAAAAGCCCACGGCGATGTGTTCAACGTCCTGTTGCAACTCCTCGATGACGGTCGTTTGACCGACGGGCAGGGTCGCACGGTCGACTTCTCGAACGTCGTGTTGATCATGACCTCGAATTTGCCCGGCGATCCAATGGACTTCTTCCGTCCGGAGTTCGTGAACCGAATCGATGACATGGTGCGCTTTCGTGAGCTTAGCGAGGCAGACCTTCGAGAAATCGTCGATATTCAATTGGCGATCTTCCGACGTCGCCTCGACGACAGGCGTATTTCACTCACGGTGTCCGACGAGTCGCGAGCGTGGCTGGCCAAAGAAGGTTTCGATCCCGCCTTCGGTGCTCGTCCGCTGAAGAGGGTCATACAGCGAGACTTGGCCGACAAATTGGCGGTCAAACTCCTCGACGGTTCGTTTGGGGAAGACTCTACGATCACCGTCGAGGTCGGCCCTGATGGCGATTCGTTAGAGTTTTCGTAGCTAGACCAGTGCAGAGGGGTCGTTTGGCCCCCTAAAATGATTTGAAAGGCTTTTGGAGCCGTCGACAGCCTGGATGTATTCTCGCGTTAGTGGCCTTACTGGATTTGATGGGGCGGGACAACTCGAAGGAGTTCGTGGTGGAATCAAAAAAGTCGTTCAACAACAAGCTCGCAGCTTTCGTCGCCGCAGGAGCTGTCGTCGTAGGTGCTGTTCTTGGTATCGCGGGCGTCGTATCGGCACAGTCCGAACCGCTGAGCAACTGCACTGGTGATGTTCAGGTCAACTTCGGTACAGAGTTTTTCGGATTCGCGGCCAACGGCAACCGGCTCATGTCGACCTCACCGACCGTCAGAGAGTTCGCACTTTCGACTCCGCTCCCCGCAGGTATTTACGAACTGTCGGGCGTTTCTTACGACGGATACAACAACCGCGAACTGACCTCACCACAAACCCTTGAGCAGTGGTACGCCGAACTCGTCTCCGCCGATGGGACCGTCCTTGCAACATCTGGGACCACCGGCGACCTCGAGGATGGCGTTGGCGAGGCAACGTGGTCGGGGCTTCTCGGAGAAGTCACGATTGCTGAACCAGCTACGCTCGTCCGCACCGTGCACGCCGCGCCAGGCTCGGCGAGCGTCAACTCGGTGCGTCCGGTCTGTCTCGGCGCGACCGGCGGCCCCGTTGCACCACCCGCACCGGACAGCACGATTCGTGTGATCTTCGAATCGACTGCACCCGAGAGCGCAAACGTCGCGCTGGTGTGCGGCGACCTCGGAGAGTCTGCGCTCGGTAACTCGATCGATCTGGCGCTCGCAAGTGTTCCAGCGAGCTCGGGCTGCGCTGCGCAGTACCCGAGTGACCTCGACTGCACGGTTGCGGTAGATCCTGAATCAACTCGGGCAGCAGCCGGTGCCGGCACCCAGAACATCCAGGTTCCCGATGTCGGTGGCGCAGAAATTGTCGTCACGATCAACTGCGAGCCGGCGCTCATCGCCTCGGCCTCGTCGACGACAACGACCCCCGTGGCGGTTGTGGAGACCGAAGTCGCAGGCAAGGTCGAGGTCGCGCCGACCGCTCAGGTGCAACCTGGCACACCCTCCTTCACTGGCTAAGCCGTCAACGATTGAACGCGTGCCTATAGAGTATTCCGGTCGGAGTTTTCGCCGCTGAGAGGAAATGCGCATGGGCGCCACGGTAATTGTCGGTACCCAGTGGGGCGACGAAGGAAAGGGCAAGTTCACGGACTTGCTCGCCAAGGACATGTCGACTGTCGTCCGATTTCAGGGCGGCCACAATGCGGGTCACACGATTGTGGTGGAGGGGGAGAGTTTCGCTCTTCAGCTCGTCCCGTCCGGCGTCTTGTACGACCACATCACTCCTGTCATTGGAAACGGCGTGGTCGTCGATGCTGGAGTGCTTCTCAAAGAGATGGCGATGCTCGAATCGAAGGGCGTCGACACGTCACGTCTTAAGATCAGCGGAAACGCACATTTGATCTTCCCGTATCACCAGAGCCTCGACGCGCTGCAAGAACGTCATCTCGGCAAGAACAAGCTCGGTACGACCAAACGTGGCATCGGCCCGGCCTATGCCGACAAGGCCATGCGCACTGGCCTGCGAGTGCAGGACCTCCTCGATGAGAAGATCTTTCGCCAAAAGCTTGAGGTTGTGCTCCACCAGCTGAACCCGGTGATGGCTCGCGTGTACAACAAGTTGGGCTTCGATATCGACGAGATCGCCGATACGTACCTCAATGAGTACCGGCCGAAGCTCGAGCCGATGGTTACCGACACGATTGCGCTCGTGCACGAACGCCTGGAGGCTGGCGAAGAAATTCTGCTCGAAGGCGCACAAGCCACATTCCTCGATCTCGATCACGGCACATACCCATACGTCACGTCATCGAACCCCACCGCTGGTGGCGCGTGTGTGGGTTCCGGCGTGGGGCCGATGTACATCGACCGAGTTGTTGGAGTCGCCAAGGCGTACATCACCCGTGTCGGTGCGGGGCCATTCCCTACAGAACTGTTCGACGAGATCGGCGAGCACATAGTCGATGTCGGCCACGAATACGGCACGAATACTGGTCGACGCCGCCGCCCGGGCTATTTCGATTGTGTGATGATGCGTTACGCCCGACGAGTGAATTCGCTGTCCGAGCTGGCGGTTGTCAAGCTCGATGTTCTCGATCAACTCGATGAGATCAAAGTTTGCGTCGCCTATGAACACGAAGGTGAACGCATCGAGGATTTCCCGTATCACCAAACAGTGCTGCACAACGTCAAGCCGATCTATGAAACGCTGCCCGGCTGGAAGACCGACCTCACGCAGGTAACCGACCGATCTGAACTCCCGAAACAAGCCGAGGAGTACCTCACGTTCCTCCAAGAGCAGTGCGGCATGCCGGTCCGGCTTGTGGGCGTTGGTCCGGCGCGTCGACAAGTTCTCAACTTCGCGGCATAGTTCACGATCGACTGGGGATGACATGACTCGAGTTGTCGTCGTCGGATCCGGTGGACGCGAGCATGCGCTCGCAGACGTCTTGGGCCGAACGGCGAGCGAAGTCATCGTCACGCCAGGTAACCCGGGCATTCCCGGGTCGGTATCCACGCCGGCGACCGAGCTCGATGCCGATCTCTTCGTGATCGGTCCCGAGGTTCCGTTGGTCGAGGGCTTGGCGGACGAACTTCGTGCGCAGGGCAAACTCGTCTTTGGTCCCGGAGCCGACGGCGCGCAACTGGAGGGCAGCAAGGCCTGGATGAAGGAGCTCTTCGTCGCGGCTGGAGTCCCAACCGCAGATCACGGCTCGTTCTCTGACGTTGAACCAGCGCTCGATTTTTTGTCGACTATGACCGCACCGTTTGTGATCAAGACCGATGGTCTGGCCGCAGGCAAGGGTGTTGTAGTGACGAACGATCGCCGAGAAGCCGAGGCGGCCGTTGGTTCGTATCTCTCCGGTGATGCGTTCGGTGCTGCTGGGGCAACGGTCGTGATCGAGGAAGGGATGACGGGCCCCGAGGTTTCGGTCTTTGCAGTGTGCGACGGGACGAAGGCGGTGTTGTTGGCCCCGGCTCAAGATCACAAACGTATTTACGATGACGACGAAGGTCCAAACACCGGCGGGATGGGCGCGTACACACCGCTCGATTGGGCCGCTCCCGATCTTCTCGACATGGTTATGCGGGAGGCGATCGAGCCGACGATCGCGGAACTTATTCGGCGTGGCATCGACTTTCGCGGGGTTTTGTACGCAGGGCTAATGCTCACCCCGAATGGCCCAAAGGTGCTCGAGTACAACGTTCGCTTCGGAGATCCTGAAACCCAGGTCGTCCTTCCTCGGATCGACTCGGATCTCGTGCAGCTACTCACCGAGGCAGCGCAGGGCGATATCACCTCGACGCCGAGTTTCTCCGACGACGCACTTGTCGTCGTCGTCTGCGCCAGCGAGGGTTATCCGCAATCACCGAGGACCGGCGACGTCATCCACGGCATCGATGACGCTCGTGCGCTCGATGGTGTTTCGGTCTACGCCGCCGGGGTCAAGACCAATACCGCTGGTGCCCTGATCACCGGCGGCGGCCGTGTGATGGACGTGGTTGGACGTGGAGCCGATGTGGCCGAGGCCACCGACAAGGCCTACGAAGGGGTCGCGAAGATCTCCTGGCCGGGCATGCACGTCCGAACCGATATCGCCAGACAAGCCAAGATGAGGAAAGAAGACTAGAAACAAACCATGGCCAAAGTTGCAGTACTTATGGGTTCGCCGAACGACGCCGAGAAGATGGCGGGAGCAGGGGAGACCCTCGAACAGTTCGGTATCGAGGCAGATGTGCGGGTCATGTCGGCGCATCGCACCCCGGCAAAGGTCGCCGAGTTCATCGGCGGGGCTCGTGATGCGGGGTATTCAGCGATTATCTGCGGAGCCGGGATGGCAGCGCATCTCGCGGGCGCAGCTGCAGCTCACACCACACTGCCCGTTATCGGTGTGCCTCTTTCGGGCGGCGGCCTCGACGGGGTCGACGCGCTCTACGCCACTGTGCAGATGCCGAAGGGAATCCCCGTGGCCACTGTGGCGATCAACGGATCGATGAACGCAGCACTCCTCGTCGTACAAATGCTGGCAATCACCGATGAAGGTTTGCAGGCGCAACTCGCTGATCACCGCGAAGAGATGGCGAACCGGTAGATGGACCTCGTGTGCACGAGCAGCGTGGCCCGATGTCGACGGAAGTTCGACGTGTGATTTCCATCCAGAACGTACTCGCCAGCCGTTATGCCAGCACCGACATGGTCGGGATTTGGTCACCCGAAGCCAAGATCATCCTCGAGCGCGAGCTCTGGATCGCGGTCCTTCGAGCGCAGACCGAACTCGGAGTTGATGTTCCAGACGGAGTGGTCGAGGCATACGAAGCCGTCGTCGATCAGGTGGACCTGGAGTCCATTGCTGACCGCGAACGGATCACCCGCCACGACGTCAAGGCACGCATCGAAGAGTTCAGCGCGCTTGCGGGTCATGAGCACATTCACAAGGGAATGACCTCGCGTGATCTGACGGAGAACGTCGAGCAACTCCAGATTCGGAGAAGCCTCGAGCTGGTACGGTCCCGCATCGTCACGACGCTCGCTCGGCTCACAGAAAGAGCTACAGAATATTCCGACGTTGCTATGGCCGGCAGAAGCCACAATGTTGCGGCGCAGGTCACGACGCTCGGCAAACGATTCGCGAATGCCGCGGAAGAACTTCTGCAAGCGCATGCGCGCGTTGATGAGCTCATCAAGCGTTATCCACTCCGTGGGATAAAGGGTCCAATGGGAACCCAGCAGGATCTGCTCGATCTCTTGGGCGACGCAGCAACTGTGGATCAGCTCGAACGGAACATCGCTGCTCACCTTGGCTTTGTTGCGACTCTCGACAGCGTCGGTCAGGTCTATCCCCGCTCGCTCGACCTCGACGTGGTCTCTGCATTGCTGCAAGTTGCGTCGGGGCCATCAAGTTTTTGCAACACGTTGCGTCTCATGGCTGGCCAGGAGCTTGTCACCGAAGGCTTCAAAGAAGGCCAGGTTGGCTCATCCGCGATGCCGCACAAGATGAACGCTCGCTCGTCGGAACGCGTCACTGGCTTCCAAGCCATCTTGCGGGGCCACGTCACCATGGTCGGTTCGCTCGCAGGCGACCAGTGGAACGAGGGCGATGTGAGCTGCTCTGTCGTTCGCCGAGTTGCTTTGCCCGATGCTTTCTTTGCGCTCGACGGATTGTTCGAGACGTTTCTCACGATCCTCGACGAGTTTGGCGCCTTCCCCGCCGTGATCGACCGCGAGCTCGAGCGTTACTTGCCGTTCCTCTCGACGACAAAGTTGTTGATGGGCGCCGTGAAGGCTGGAGCGGGTCGCGAAGAAGCCCACGAGGCAATCAAAGAACACGCGGTCGCTGTTGCGCTCGAGATGCGCCAGCAAGGCCGCACCGACAACGACCTTCTGGCTCGCCTCGCTTCGGACGGTCGGTTCCCGGTTGGCGGAACCGAACTGGACGCAGCGATATCGGATCCGCTCAGCCTCGCCGGCCTCGCGCAACAACAAGTGACGAGCATCGAACGACGCGTAGCCGTGCTCGTCGCCGCCGACCCTGACGCCGCCGCATATTGCCCTGGGTCGATCTTGTAGCCAGGGGTTGACGGTGAATGTCACAGCGGCTGCTGAATGTCACAGCGGCTGCTGAATGTCACAGCGGCTGCTGAATGTCACAGCGTTGGTTGAGGCAACCGGTGGCTGCGCCGAATATGTTCTGGAGGGTGACAATCGATCTTCCCCACCTCTATCGCGGCAAGGTTCGCGAGATGTACGACGCCGGTGACGGCAACCTTCTGATCGTTGCGAGCGATCGTCTGTCGGCGTTCGATGTTGTGATGAAGGAGCACGTGCCGAACAAGGGCCGAGTCCTCACGGCGATCTCTGCCTTTTGGTTCGATCATCTCGGCCCCATTGCGCCGAACCATCTGATCAGCACCGATCTTGCCGACTTCCCTGCTGGCGCTCAGGATCCAGAGCTTGCTGGCCGGTCGATGTTTGTTCGCAAGGCCGAAATGTTGCCCATTGAATGCATCGTGCGTGGCTACATCACGGGGTCGGCATGGAAAGAATATGTGCGCTCGGGCACCATGCACGGGGCGGCGCTCCCTGAAGGGATGCTCGAGAGCGAGCAACTCCCCGAGCCGGTATTCACGCCCTCTACAAAAGCCGAAGATGGGTTGCACGACGAGAACATCAGCTACGACGAGGCCGTTGAACTCGTCGGCCCCGACATCGCGGCTCAGGCACGGGACCTCTCGATCGCGCTGTATAAGGCAGGTGCGGAATGGGCGGCCGAGCGCGGCATCATCATCGCCGACACAAAGTTCGAACTCGGGATGGTCGATGGACAACTCGTCGTGGCGGACGAAATGCTCACACCGGATTCCTCACGCTTCTGGCCAGCAGACCAGTGGGTACCGGGTTCGACGCCCCCAAGCTTCGACAAGCAGCCCGTTCGTGATTTTCTTGAAACCCTCGATTGGGACAAGACCCCGCCAGGTCCCACGATTCCAGACGAGGTCATCGCGGCGACCATCGCCCGATACACCGAGGGCTACGAACTCATCACCGGCAAAGTGTTCGCTCATTGGCCAGGGGTATGAGCCTCGCTCAACTCGAGTTTCATGGGTAGGGCGCTTGAAACGTCGCCCGACAACAACGCAAATGAGAAGTAGGTTTCAGATATGAAGTTTCATGCGGTTCTCGACATCCAATTGCACCCGGGAATTGCGGACCCGCAGGGGTCGACGATCGAGCGTGCACTTCCAACGCTTGGCTTTGATTCGATGAGCAACGTCCGGTCGGGCAAGAGCATCCACCTCGATATCGAGGCTGCGGACTCGGCAGCGGCACGGTCCCAACTCGAAGATGTGTGTGAGAAGTTCCTCACCAATCCCGTCATTGAGGGTGCAACGATCAGCGTTGTCGAGGTGGCGTCGGCTGAGGTTGGTCAATGACCTCGAAGGTCGGCGTCGTGCGCTTTCCAGGCACCAACTGCGAGTTCGATACGGTCGAGGCGGTCGACGCACTCGGTGGACAAGGCGCGATCCTCTGGCATGGCGATTCGTCGCTCGGAGACGTCGACGCCGTGATCATCGCCGGTGGGTTTGCCCATGGCGACTATCTCCGCCCCGGGGCGATCGCGCGTTTCAGCCCAATCATGAATGCCGTAGTCAGCGCTGCTGAGGACGGTATGCCCGTCGTGGGCATCTGTAACGGATTCCAAGTACTGACCGAAGCGGGACTGTTACCCGGAGCCTTGCAAAAGAACGCTCGACTCAAGTTCATAAACGATTGGCAGATGCTTCGCGTCGAATCGACGAATTCAATCCTTACCTCTGCAGCCACACAAGGTCAGGAACTGAACATTCCGATCAATCACTTCGAGGGCAATTACACGTGCAGTCCCGAGACCCTCGAGCAGCTTCGAGCGAACGATCAGATCGTGCTTTCGTATGTGGGTAACCCGAACGGCTCGGTCGGCGACATCGCTGGTGTGTGCAACGAGGGACGCAACGTCGTTGGGCTCATGCCACATCCCGAACGAGCCAGCCACACACTCCTCGGCTCGATCGACGGAAATGTCTTGCTACAGAGCGTGCTCGATTCCGTTGGTGTTGGCGTTCATTAGTTCCGACCGCTCGCGACACGTTGCGTGAACTGGTCGACCTCGCGCGACCTGTCAGGTCCGAAGCCTTGACGAATGTCGAAATCTTCGGTCTCGATCGAGGATGCTCCTCGTGCTGATGCGGCTCGTGCCATGGATTGCACAAGGCTTGCTGGACCGCATAACGCCACGTGGGCGCCCGCCATCCCGTCGGGGAAGTGCTCGTCGAGAGCCGCGGGCGATAGTCGGTTTCCTGAGGAGAACAGCTCGAGTGAGATCAGGCCCGAGTCGTGGGCTGCCGTCAGGAGCTCGACGATCGGGTCTCCCTCGATCGAACGAACGGCGTAGAGGAGTGTGGTGGGTCCCGTGATTCCGCCCGGCTCGCGGAGCAACGCGAGGAACGGGGTGATTCCTACGCCGCCAGCGATCCATACCGTTTGGTCGTGGTGGTGCGATACCGGCTCGAAGGTTCCGTATGGTCCTTCGACCTTGATCGACGCTCCGACGAGTTCTGCGTTGCGAAGTTTGCCGGTCCAGTCGCCAAGGTCGCGGATATAGAACTCGAGCTCGCCAGACGATGGGGCGCTCGCGATCGAGAACGGGTGTGGTTCCTTCATGCCGGGGGTGTTGATCCGGAGAAATGCGAATTGTCCGGGTTTGTAGTCGAGCGAGTTTCCGGTCGGCGCGAGTGAGAGTTGGGTGATCGAGCCGGTCGTCTCAGCGGTTTTCACCGTGTAGCTGGTGCCTTGTGAAACCGTGTCGCGAACCAATATGCGGGCAAGCCAGGCGGCGAGGCCGACGAGCATCACCGCGGCGAAGAACCAACCCCAGGCCGATGCATTATCGAAGGGTTTGCGGGCGGTATAGAAGTGCCAGCTCGCGAACGCGAACGGGATGCCGAAAAGCTTGTGCGTCCAACGCCACCACCGGTAGGGAATCAGACGGACGAGGCTCAATCCGATGAGAACATAGAGAATCGTTTGGCCGGTGCCAGCGAGATCTTCGGCCGTATCGGCAACGTTGTTGCTCGCCCCTGCGATAACAGCGGCTCCGTCTGTCTCGGGTTCGATCGAGGTATGGAGAAACATGAAGATGATCGCGAGCGAGCCAGACCAGCGATGCCCGCGATACATCGAGTCAAGTCCGCCCCAGGCTCGTTCGAGGACGGAGATTCGCAGCGCGAGCACGAAGCTCCACGCCATGAGCAAGATCGAGACCGCTCCTACCCACATCGAGAATGTGCTCGCCTGATCGAGTCCGTTCGTTCCGGCGAAGGCAAACCACGTGCCGAGCACGGTCGCGAGCATCGCGAGTGGTCCGATCCAGTGGAGAGCCAACCGCGGCAAGCGGATCCAGGGCATCGACAGATGCCAGTCCTTGCGGCGCCCGAGCAGAAATTCAACGACCTTGTTCATAGGGTGGTCAAGGTTGGCACAACGGAGCTGAAGATTGAGCCAACGGTTTTGATTCTTGCCGCAGTCGGGTTCACCGTGATGTTTCCCCGTTCATAGATCTCGGAGCGACTCACGTACAGAGGCCGTCCTCGGTGACGCCCCGGGTGCACAGCGCATAATTGGTGATCTTGAGCGCCGTGAAGCTCACGATCTCCTCACCGTTCTCCTCCGTCTTGTCGAAGAGCACATCCATTTCGATCCGGTAGCCATTCGATGCGTCGTCCTTGAGGCCCGTGAGCTCATAGACGACCGATGCGCCTTGTGCGTCTTGGCCTATTGGCTCACCGATGAGCGTCACGACGACGTCTTCCTCGAAACCGTATTTCTCGGCCAGGTTCCCCATGAGCTCGTCCACGGTTTCGCCGCCGATCCCAATGTTGTCCGTATCGACGATCGCCTTACCGAGCCCCGGGTTGAAGACCGGTAGGTCCGAGAGAAACCGACTCGAGACCCAGCCCGTGCTGCTTCCATCGGAGGTGGTGACTTCCCACCAGTCGAGGTTTCCGAGTGTTTCGCAGCCTCCCGTCGAGATGAGCTCCGTGCTTCGCCCGATCGTGACCAGCACAGGGTTGTCGATCCCTGCGTTCGACCTGACATTTAGGCCGCCGTCGGGGTCATCGAGTGGGACATCGACGTAGTGCGGTTGTTTGTCGGGCGCTTCGCACGTGATGGTCTGGTCGTCCTCGATGGTGCTGTCGGTCGGCGGTTCCGTTGTCGTTGGAGTGGTTGTCGAGGCTGCTGGAGCGACACTCACCGGTGTGTCGGAAACAGCTTCCGCCACGGCCGATTGAGTTTCGGTGCTGGCGAGGTCGTTCGGCGCGTCGCTCGCGCACGAAGCGAGAAGGCAGAGGCCGAAGGCTGTGGCGAAAAGTTTGGTGAATGAAGCCATGATCAAAGTATCGGTCATGGGCTCGCTCGACGTGATGGGGACTGCACCCGGCATCTCGATATCGAATTTCACCAAACGTCACAGATCTGAAGCAACCATCGGTCGCGGCGGCCCGTTAGGTTTGCGGATGTATGGCTGAGCCGCTGCATCGCGCCCTGGGACTGACTGACGACGAAGCGGAATCGATCGACGAGATTCTCGGCCGGCAGGCCAATCCGCTCGAGCTTTCCATGTACTCGGTCATGTGGTCCGAGCACTGCTCGTACAAGTCATCGCGCATTCACCTCAAACGTCTTCCGACCGAGGCACCGTGGGTTATCGTTGGTCCGGGAGAGAACGCCGGAGTCGTCGATCTGGGCGATGGCATCGCTGGTGCGTTTCGCATCGAGAGCCACAATCATCCCTCCGCGATCGAGCCGTACCAGGGCGCTGCCACAGGCGCTGGCGGCATCCTGCGAGATATCTTCACCATGGGCGCACGCCCCATCGCTCTTATGGATCCGTTGCGTTTCGGCCCTATCGACGACGCTCGTAGCCGCTGGATTGCCGAGGGCGTCGTCAGCGGGATCTCGGGGTACGGAAACTCGGTCGGGGTCCCGACGGTCGGCGGAGAAACGATCTTCGACGAGACCTACAAGGGCAACCCGCTCGTCAACGTCTTTTGCCTCGGAACAATGCCGACCGAGCGACTGGTCCTCGGTGAAGCGACAGGCCTCGGCAACGTGGCGATTCTGTTCGGATCCGCGACGGGGCGCGACGGCATCGGCGGCGTGAGTGTGCTCGCCTCTGCGGGCTTCGACGATTCACAGGACGAAAGCGCGAAACGTCCGAGCGTGCAGGTCGGTGACCCGTACGAAGAGAAGCGTCTGATCGAAGCGTGCCTCGAGCTACTGAACGAAGGACTGGTCGTCGGAATCCAGGATCTCGGCGGCGCAGGCTTTGTCTGCGCCACCTCTGAGACAGCATCGCGAGGCGGGATGGGTATGGACGTCGACGTCACTGCGGTGCATCGACGCCAAGAAGGCATGGAGCCCTTCGAGGTCATGACGAGTGAGAGTCAGGAGCGCATGCTCGCCATCGTCGAACCAGACGGAGTCGATCGGGTGCTCGAACTGTGCGCGAAGTGGGAGGTGCAAGCGTCGGTGGTCGGCAAAGTTGTCGACGGTGGTGCGCTCCGGATTCTCGACGGATGGGACGGCGAAGAACTCGCGAATATTCCGGCATCCTCTCTCCACGACGCGGCCCCGCTCTACGACCGGCCAATGGAAGCACCCGACCGCTCGGGCGAAATTGATCCAGCGACCCTCGATGCGCCCACCGATCTTTGGTCTGACCTCACCTCGATGCTCATGGACACGTCGTGGGTTCATAATCAGTACGACAGCCAGTTGTTCCTCAATACTGTGGTCGGTCCTGGCAGCGACGCGACGCTGTTACGGCTGAAGCATCCAACCACGAACGCCGATACCGGCCGCGGCATCGCCATGACGACCGATGGCAACCATCACTGGTGCATCGTGAATCCGTTCCGCGGCACGGCCATGACCGTCGCCGAGTCGATACTCAACCTCGCCTGTGTCGGCGCCGCTCCGCTCGCCTTGGTGAATAACCTGAATTTCGGTAACCCAGAACATCCGGTCACGATGTGGCAGCTCAGCCAAGCCGTCGACGGTATGGCCGAGGCCTGCAGCGCCTTCACCGTGCCCGTCGTTGGCGGAAACGTGAGCCTCTACAACGAAGCGAACGGAAAGAATATCGACCCAACACCGGTTGTCGGCACGCTCGGCATGACCGAAACGATCGACCACGTACCGCCCGGCATGGCCCTGACCGAAGGTCATCGGATCATCGTGCTCGGCCCAGAGGGCTTCGGCTTGGGTGGTTCGATGTGGGCCCGAGGCAAGGGAGCGCTCGGTGGCGATCTTCCCGAACTCGACTATGAAATGCATCTGCGAGTCGCCGAGGTCACGCGCAAACTCGTTTCCGGCGGCGTCGTGTCGGCAGTGCACGACGTTGGCACTGGCGGTCTTGGTGTCGCGATCGCAGAGATGGCGATCGCCGGCGAGGTCGGGGTGATCGCTGCACGAATCAAAACTCACGATGCCCTCTTCAGCGAAGCCGCTTCCCGGGTCGTCGTCGCGGTTTCGCCCGACAACATGCAAGTGGTCGAGAACATGGCGGAATCGATGGGGGTTCCCGTGACGCGACTTGGACTGGCCCGGGGAGATCAGATCTCGTTTAAGGGATTGCTCGAAGGAAGCCTCGCGGACGCCACCTCCCAGTGGCGCGACAAACTCCCCGCCGCCATGGGCGCTATCTCCTCCTGATGCTCGGACCTCTGCGCCGCCGAGCTCTCCCCGCCCGCCGGGGTCAGCGACGAGCTCGCCAACACAACGGTCCGACCACCAAATCAGCGCCCCTGGCGGCTGCGACAGCAGCGCCATCGAGCGGCGCCGTCCGCTCCAACGCGGTAAGTGTGGGCGACAGCGGTGCGATGATCAGCCGAAACTCGAGTTTGTATACGCACGAAGGGCTCGTTAGCTCCGCAAGGAGTGAGGGACGAGCGACTGGGTGTCGCCTCCGGCGCAGCAGGCGCGAGGTCGAGGGAGCATCTACGAGCGGAGCGAGTCCTTGCGGACGGATCCGAGCCTTGGAACGACGAAGGAGCGGGTCATAATGTGTGGGATTTTTGGGGTTTATGCTCCCGGTCGCCAGGTTTCGCATCTGACCTATCTCGGGCTGTATGCGCTGCAGCATCGCGGCCAAGAGTCCGCCGGCATGGCGGTGAGCAATCTCGAAGATGTCATGGTCGTGAAGGAGATGGGACTTGTGTCGAACGTCTTCGACGACCGAGTACTCACCTCGTTGCCGGGCGATATGGCGATTGGTCAGACCCGTTATTCCACGACCGGGCATTCAGAGTGGCGAAACGCGCAACCCATTTATCGAGGTGTCGGTGAGCTGCAGTTCGCTCTTGGACACAATGGAAACCTCGTGAACACCGAACAACTTGCAACCGATGCAGGGATGCTGCCCGGTATGGTCGCGAGCGATTCCGATCTGGTCGGCGAGCTGGTGGCGACGGAACTGTTTGGCCGATCCGCCGACGCCGACAACCCGCTGCTGTCGGCAATGCAGACCGTCCTTCCCAAGCTCGAGGGAGCCTTCTGCTTCTCCGTCATGGATCAAACGCAGATCATCGGTGTGCGCGACCCCAACGGATTCCGCCCACTCGCACTCGGTCGGCTCGACGACGGGGGTTGGGTGCTCGCTTCGGAGAATCCTGCCTTCGACGTAGTCGGTGCGACGTTCGTCCGTGAGCTTGACCCCGGCGAAATGATCATCATCGATGAACACGGTGTGACATCGATGCGTCCGTTCGATGAAGACCGGGTCGATCCCAAGCTCTGCATTTTTGAGTTCGTCTACTTCGCACGTCCTGACACGCGGCTCTACGGTCAGAATGTGCACCAGGCGCGTGTCCGCATGGGGGAGGCACTTGCCGAGCAGGCGCCGGTCGAAGCTGACCTCGTGATGGGAGTTCCCGAATCGGGTATTCCAGCAGCCGAGGGCTTCGCGAAAGCGAGCGGGATCACGTTTGGCCACGGACTGGTCAAAAATCGTTACATCGGTCGCACTTTCATCGCGCCCAGTCAAGAGCTTCGCGCACTCGGCGTTCGCATGAAGTTGAATCCGCTGCGCGAGAACATCGCCGGCAAGCGCCTCGTTGTCGTCGACGACTCGATCGTTCGCGGCACCACGACCAAGGCAATGGTCGCAATGCTCCGCGAGGCCGGTGCAACCGAGATCCATTTGCGGATCTCGTCGCCGCCTTATCGCTGGCCTTGCTACTACGGCATGGACACGGGAACACGTAGCGAACTCCTCGCGGCAAACCTGACCGTCGACGAAATTCGCGAGTATCTTGGCTGCGATTCGATCTCGTATCTCGGCATGGACGCCCTGATCGAGTCGACCGGTGCGGTGAATGCTGGCTTCTGTGATGCGTGCCTGACCGGCAACTATCCGATCGACATTCCAGTGAACCTCTCGAAGAACGTGCTTGAGGTCGGTGATGAACGTCAGGAGACGAGCTCGTTCACACATGCTCTTTCGCCCACCCTGCCGGTTGATCTTCCCGACGAAGGTGTGTCGGTCCGGTGACCGAATCGGCTTCGTACAAGGACTCAGGCGTCGACATCGAGGCCGGCGAAGCGGCGGTCGAACGAATCAAGCCTCTCGTCGCGTCGACAAACCGGCCTGGAGTGATGGGCGGAATCGGCGGTTTCGGTGGACTCTTCGATATCGCTGCCGCTGGCTACGACAGCCCACTCCTCGTCTCAGCTACCGATGGCGTTGGCACGAAGGCGTTGGTCGCCACCATGGCAGGTCGGTTCGACACGATCGGGATCGATCTCGTCGCAATGTGCGTCGACGATTTGGTCTGCCAGGGCGCCGAGCCATTGTTCTTTTTGGACTACGTGTCGGTCGGTTCGCTCGACGCTGACCAGATGGAGGCGCTCGTTGGGGGTGTCGCTGAGGGATGTCGTCAAGCCAACTGCGCCTTGGTGGGCGGGGAAATGGCCGAACACCCGGGCGTCATGGAGCCTGGTGAATTCGATCTTGTTGGTTTCTCCGTTGGTGCGGTCGACCGCTCTGACGTAATCGATGGTTCAAATGTGGCTGTAGGCGATGCGATCATCGGCCTCGCGTCGCCGAACCTTCGCTCGAACGGATTCTCCCTCGCTCGCAAGATCATGTTCGATATCGCTGGGCGTTCACTCGACGACCGAGCATGGGAGGGCAGCGATCAATCGGTCGAGGAAGCGTTGCTCGATCCTTCGGTGATCTACACCCCAGCAGTTCTTGTCGCAGCGCGAGCGTTCGATGTGCGAGCGGTCGCCCACATCACCGGTGGCGGACTGCCGGGCAATCTGAATCGAGTCCTTCCCGAGGGCACCGACGCCGCGATCGATACGTCGTCGTGGGGTGTCCCGCCAATATTCACGGAGCTGCAGCGACTCGGAAACGTGACGACAAGCGAGATGTTCGGCACCTTCAACATGGGGGTAGGAATGACCATCGTCGTTCCCCAGGCCGAGGCTGAACCGCTGTGCGACCTGATGCTCGACGAGGGTCATCCGGCTGCAGTGATCGGCGAGATCACGCCGGGCGCTCGCACCGTCACGCTCTCTTAACGCCAAAACGAGCTCGCCGGGGTCAGACCCAGAGAGCCCAGAGGGCCGGTTGCGTCCATCGTTTCATGTCGCAATCGTAAAACTCTCCGCTGATCATCTCGATCGGGAAGCATCCATCGCGTGGATTGCCGAGCGCAGACCGCTAAAGTGACGACCGCTCGTTCTTGGACGAGCGTGCCGACCGCAGTAATGTGGAAAGCCTTGCGCTTAGCGCAAGAAATTAGGTCCCGTGGTGAAGTCAGGAGTTCACGCCGCCCTGTCAAGGCGGAGGTCGCGAGTTCAAATCTCGTCGGGACCGCAACA
>JBLIMK010000069.1:0-23513 GCA_047638715.1 Verrucomicrobiales bacterium | reverse complement strand
GCGTCGCTCGCATCGCTGTCGAACGACGCGTTGGTCGAGGCTGCGTCGGCGCACCCGACCGAATTCAGCGTGCTGATCGCACTCCCGATGCAAGATGCAGCGGCAGCGGTTGCCGAAGTCGAACAGTGGGCGCCGAACCGTCTCGTTCGCGGCGTGATGGTCGATTCGAACATCGCTGGTCGCGATTTCGCCGAGCCAGCGTTCGCTCCCATCTGGGCGGCGATCGAGGCTGTCGATCTCGCGGTCTTGGTGCACCCGTACCAGGGCGATGTCGTTGGAATGGACCGACTGAGGAAGCACTATTTGTTCAACCTGATCGGCAATCCCGTGGATACGACGATCGCTATCGCGAACGTCGTCTTCGGTGGCCTTGCCGATTTGTATCCGAAACTTCGATGGGGTTTTGTTCACGGTGGTGGCATTGCTCCATACCTGGCTGGTCGGTGGGACCACGGATGGCATCAGAGGTCGGTCACGCGGGAACTGATCCCCGACGCACTGCCATCGGAGATCTTGCGGAGGTTCTGGTACGACTGCATCGTGCACGACACCCGAACGCTTTCGTACCTCGCCGAAGGCGTTGGCTGGGATCGCATTATGCTTGGCAGCGATTGTCCGTTCGATATGGGATACACCGATCCTGTGAATTTCGTCGACCAGGTCGCGGACGCGCAGGAGCATCGAGACGCTGTGCTCCTCACCAACGCGAACGATTTCTTGAGATCCCCTTGAAACGCCTCTCGATCCTCGTGCTGATCGCAGCGATCGCTGCGGGCTGCAGCGCGGGCTCAGATTCCACGCTGGTAGACGGTGTGGAGATCGTCGACGACGACATCGCAGCACTCCACGTCGACGTATCTGAACTCGACGACGACGAGCGCGCTGGCTCGCTCCTGCTGCTGATTCTTCGCGAAGCGTTCGGAGCGACCGCTGCGAACCAGTTCGACCTGCTCCCGAATGAAGCCGACGTCGACGCCGCCTACCAGGTGCAAGTGGAGCGTTTCGCTGGCCGCGGTGGCATCGAAACGGTGCTCGAGGCATCGAATCAAACTCCCGCTCGGATCCGCATCGAGTCGGAACTCGACGTGATTCGCGATGCGGTGAGCGAAACGCTGGTGCGGACGGAAGCGACCGGCTTCGATATCGGCGCCGCCTATGAGTCCTACCTGTTGACCGAAGCTGAAGTGTGTATTCGTCAGATGCAGCTCGAGTCAGGCCCGGACTTCGACCTGATCGTCGCTCGACTCAACGCTGGTGAGGCGTTCGCCGACGTTGCTCGCGACGTGTCGATAGATCCGTTCGTTGGTCGTGAAGATGGTGTCGGCGCAGGTGGCGATCTCGGGTGTTCGGCTCCAAGCGCCCTTCCCGGAGGTCTCGACACCGCCACATTGTTGGCGCCATTGAACGAGCCGACCGGTCCCGTGATTGCCGATACCGGACTCTATTTGCTGGAGGTCTATGAGCGGACGGCCCCCGACCTCGCAAACGTACGCAGCGATGTCATTGATTTAGCGGTCGATGCGCAAGGACCCGACCTTTTCCGTCAATGGGCGATCGAGGTGCTCCAGACGATCGATGTCGAGGTTGCCGAGGCATTCGGAGCGTGGGGCATACTTCCCGAGACGGATCCGGTGCCGACGGTGGTGCCGCCTTATCGCATGGACGCCATCATCGACGAGGCCTCATAGCTCGATCGCTGCACCCTTCTGCGATGCACTCTTCGTCATCGCCTCGAGGATGCGGACCACCGCTGTTCCTTCGGCACCCCCGGTCTCGGGTGGTGTGTGAGTACGAATGCAGTCGACGAAGTGGGCCACATTGTCCACCATGGGGTCGAGCAGCGTGAGCGGCACCTCCGTTCTCGATTCGTCTCCATTTCGAAGCGTGAAACAGCGTGCGCCATCGGCCTCGCTCCAGGCCACCATCTCAGATCCGTGGACGGCGGTGGAGATCAGCTTTGGCAGTCGAAGCGATGTCGTGAGAACGCCGATTGCACCGGAGGGAAATTCCATCTGCATGGTGGTGATGTCGTCGAGGGGTGAACCCCCATCGATAGAGGTGCTGAATGCGCTGAGCCGGGTCGGAAAGTCGCCGGCCAAGTAGAGGAGATTGTCGACGATGTGGACGCCGAGGGCAGTCATAGCTCCGGCCGGGGCCTCGTTCGGGCTCTCGCGCCAGGGCCGCGTCGGGTCGGCGGGCATCACTCTGCTGAAATGGCCTTCGAGAAGATGCACCGTGCCCAGCGAGCCTTGTTCGATGAGATGGCGGACGTGTCGTGTGGCGGCCGCTCGACGTCGGTAGTGGGCGACCTGCAAGATCGCGTCATTCCGCTTCGCTGCCTCGGCACACCGTTCGGCGTCAACGACCGAAAGCGCTAGGGGTTTCTCAACCATTATCGCCACCCCCGACTCGGCGAGTTCGACAACGATGTCGGCATGGGTCGTATGGGGTGTGGCGACCAGAACGCCATCGACCGATTCGGCTAAGTCTGCGATCGAATCTGCAGCAGCGATGTTGTGCGCTTCAGCGAACGAACGGCGGGTTGACTCGGTGCGCGAAAAGCACGTGGTCAGCGAGGCGTCGTCGATATGCCCGATCGTCTCGGCGAGCCGATGACCCCAGTTTCCGAGACCGACAATGCCGAGCGAGATGGTCACGTGTCGATGCGATACCGGGTGAGTTTGTCTTCATCGATCGTCACGCCGACACCCGGTGTGTCGCTCGGGTAGAGGTGGCCATCGATGGGAAGGAATCGCTCGGTGCAGATGTCGTCGGCGAGGTATTGCGGCGAGATACCAGAACCGAACTTGAGGTTCGGAACAGCGAGTGCAAGGTGTGCGCCGTGGGCTGCGCTGATGCTCGTTTGCCCGGCCATGCCCGCAAAGTGCACGCCGATCCCGGCCGCATCGGCGACGGAGAAGACCTCGCGAACACCGATCGGGCCTGCTGCCTTCATAAGTTTCGCAACGACCGCCCCAGCTGCGTTCATTGCCAGATATGTGCGAAGCGCCTTGGCGTCGAAGATGCCCTCGTCGCCGGCGACGATTACCGGGCTCTGAGACACCAGGGTCGCCATGGCGACGATGTCGTCGCGGTCGACTGGTTGCTCGACGAAACCGGGACGCGCATCGGCGACTCCGCGAAGATAACGAAGGGCGTCGCCGACGTCCCAGCCTTGGTTCGCGTCGGGCAGGAGCATGACGTCGTCGCCAATGGCCTCTCGCACGGCGTATGTGCAAGCGAGATCGTCGTCGACGTCGCGGCCAACCTTGACCTTGACCAGGGGGTATCCATTGTCCGCAGCCTCGCCAGCCTCGGCGGCCATTGCTTCAGGGGAACCACCAGAGACATGCCAGATCGTGGGGACCGAGGGTCTGGATCGACCTCCGTAGTAACGGTAGAGCGGGATCCCCGCCGCTTGCGCGGTCAGATCGAGAAGGGCCATCTCGACCGCCGCCCGCGCACCGGTATTGTTCACGCTGATACGTCGCATAAACGCCCTGATCGAGTTGATCTCGCCAGGATCGCGTCCCTCGAGCGCCTCGGCATAAACGTTTGTGATCAGATCGTGCGCTGAGGCCAGACTCTCGCCGGAGAAGTAGCGCGCGAGCACGCTTTCGCCAAGACCGACCAAGCCGTCGTCGGTTGTGATGCGAACGACGATGCATGTGCGGACGTGCACTGTGGCAACCGCCATCTTGAGGGGTCGGCTGACCGGCACCTCGATAGGGATGGCTTCGATCTGCGCTATTCGCATCCTCGACCCTTTCATTCGCTGGTTCATTTGCTCGCCATGATCCGGCGTAGTTCAATGATGCTACATAATATATGATCACGACTCATAGGTGAAGATCGACCATGCTTGTCGTTCTTTCGAGAGACGAGTGCCGCTCCAGGAGAAGGAATGTCCGATCACTACCACGGAAAGCTGATCATCCGATCGGGCTCGTCGGCGCTCGCAAAGACACCCATCACCGAGACACGCGACGACGTCCGACACGTGATTTCGGGGGCCCTGGATCGAGCCGAGAAGAGTCTGGCCGGACCGTTCACCGGCGTCACCATCGGTGGTGCGTCGGCCGAAAAGCTCTTTCCGCTCGGCCGCACGGGTGTTTCTGTTCAGTCCATGATCGATGCTGTCGAGGGATTCCTCGCGTCGTTGCCGGGCGCTGAAGAATCCGCTGGACTCGAGCTCATGCAGAGCCTCGAGGCATCGGGTTTAGATTTCTTGGCGCTCTCCCAAGCGCAACAAGATCTACTGGTCGAACTGATCTCGCTCTACACCGGCCGTCTCGGGCCAGGGCACGCCGAGGTCAAACTCAACGATGTCACAAAATCATGTTGGCGAAACCAGGTTCGCGCGGATGGGCGGCTGTGGAGACGACGATGCCTTCTACTACCGAATTACGAACCCGCTGATGCTGATCGAGTTCGATCACCTGCCCGGGATCAGCTACGACAACAAAGAGCTAAGTCGACGACACGTGCACACGGTCGTACGCACGCCAAACCGGCAACGACTACGGGCGCAACCTTCTTCTCGAGCACTACCGCCAACACCATCACAGAACCATCTAGGGGAACTCTATGAACACACAACAATCAATCGCGGATCAATACGCGGCCTATGCAACCGAGCTGACCTACGACGACCTTCCAGATGATGTGGTGCGGCACACGAAGAAGCTCATCCTCGACATCATTGCCAACACCATCGGTGGGTATGAGTGGATGGAGTCAGGGCCCAAGATCTTGGAAGGTGTCGGCCGGCTAAATCGATCTCAGGGCGGCGCGACCATTCTTGCGACCGGGCAGCAGATGGCACCGGAGTGGGCATCGCTCGCGAATGGAAGTTTCTCCCACAGCCTCGACTACGACAATCACCATGCCAAGGGCGTGATCCATGCGGGTTCGTCCGTGGTCAACGCGGCTCTAGCTGCGGCCGAAGAAAACGATTCCGACGGCAAAGAACTGATTACCGCTGTAGTCGTTGGCTACGAGATCGCGTGTCGGCTCGCCATGGGCCTCGGGCCGCATTCGAGCCACGAGATGGGCTTTCACCCAACCGGGACCTGCGCGACCTTCGCATCATCGGCCATCATTGGCCGCCTGCGGGGTGTGGAGCCACAGGTCATTGTTCATGCGATGGGGCTGAACGGGTCACAGGCTGCTGGTTCGATGCAATACATCCTCAACGGAGCGTGGAACAAGCGCATGCATCCAGGGCTTGCCGCACACAACGGCTTCGTGGCCCTGTCGCTCGCCCAGTCAGGATTCATCGGCGCAGCGGACGTCTTCGAAGGGGAGCAGGGCTTCTTCCAGGGGTATGCGCTTCGGCCCACGCCAGACCAAGCAACCGCAACACTCGGGTCGGACTACGAAACCATGAACGTCGCGATCAAGCCCTTCTCGCTGTGTCGCTACACACATCAGACGCTCGATCTGCTCATCGAATTGACGAACGAGCGCGAGATCGATACCGCCGACGTCAACAGCATTCTCATCGAGATGCCGACCTACGGCGTCCAACTCTGCGGCTCGCCCATAGAGGCCAAGCGGACGCCGACGTCTCCCGTCGACGCCCAGTTCAGCGGACCCTATGCCGCAGCGCTCGCGCTGACCGAGAAACGAGCCGGGATGGATGTCTTCACCGGGGTTCTCGACCGCGGACCGTCCGATGAATTCAAGCGTCTTATGTCGGTCACAGACGTCCAGCAGGCCGATGACCTCGACGAGATCCATCCCGAGTTCTGGCCCGGTCGAGTCACGATCGATATTGGTGGTGAGAAAATTGAGCGTTACGCCAAACACATGCTCGGCGAGAAGGAACGTCCAATGGAAATGTCTGGCGTGCACGCCAAGTTCCAAGAGCTCGCACCGAACCATGCCGACGATGTTCAACAAGCGGTGTTCGATGTTGTCGACGATCTCGAGAATCGAACCGTCGGCGACCTCATCGCACCGCTCCGTTGAGACCGATCAAGAGCATGAGGAAGCAACGATCATGACACGAGAACTGCGCACGGGACCCAACGTTTGGAGCGGCGACGAGATCGAGGAGGATCCGAGCTGGATCGTTCGCCTCGAGCCAGCAATGGTCGACGAGCTCGAGGACCTCGTCCGGTCGACGAGCAACATCGAACGACCGTTTGAGGCCGAGGAATTTCCGTTCGATCGTTGTTCGGCCGTCATTGAGCACGTGGTCTCTCTCCTGAGCCAAGGTCCCGGACTCGCCTTGGTGCGCGGCTTGCCCCGCGGACGGTTCACCGACGCCGAATGCGAGCGGATCTACTGGGCTTTCGGCATGCATCTCGGCAATCCCGTTCGGCAGAATTCAGCTGGCGATCGTCTCGGGCATGTTCGCGACACGGGAAAGTCGATCGACGACCCGAATATTCGCGTCTACCAAACGAATATTGAGCTCGACTACCACGCAGATCAGTTGCCGGTTGACGTGCTCGGGCTCTTCTGTCTCCGGGTAGCGATGCGCGGCGGAGCGAGCAAGATCGTGAGTGCGAGCACGATCCATAACGTTGTTGCTCAAGAGCGTCCGGATCTTCTCGAAGTCTTGTACGAGCCGTTCAATGTCGACTGGCGCGGTGAAGAGGCCGAGGGCGACCAGCCGTGGTATCAGATGCCGATGTTCAGCGTCGCGGAAGGGAAACTCGCGTCGAGATTTGCATCCCTTGCGTACTTCCGCAGCGTCGACCGCTTTGGCCCCGAGTTCGCCGTGCGTCCCGAACAGATGGAAGCCCTCGAGTACGTGCAAACGGTAGCGAATCGGCCAGGCATGGCGATGAGCATGATGTTCGAAGAAGGGGATATGCAGTTCCTCAACAACCACGTGATGTTGCACGCTCGTGAGGCGTTTGAGGACGACCCCGACCCAGCGATGCGCCGGCATCTGCTGAGAATGTGGATTTCGTATCGTCCCGAGAATCGGCAGCCACTGTCGCCATTGCTCGCTGAACGGTACCGTTACGTAGAAGCCGGCGGGATGCCGATAAAGACCAAGGGGTAACGTTGGCTGAGAGCCTACTGGCGAGAGTGATCTCGATTCTCGAGGCGCTCGTCGACGCCGGTGAGCCGGTCGGTCCCCGTGCCCTGGCGAGGATCGCGGATATCGATCGCAGCGCGGTCGGCAGAATTCTCCAGCAACTCGAAGCGCTCGACGTTCTCGTCGGCGACGACGGGAAATACGAACCGGGGCCCCGACTGTTCGCACTCGGCCGTGCCCTGTCCGCTCTCGATACGTTGCCAACCGCCGCGAACTCGGTGCTTGCATCGCTCGTTGCGGAGTACGACGAGACTTCTTACGTCTGCGTTCTGCACGGTGGTGCGGTGGTCTTTCTCTACGAAACGCAGAGTTCTCGGCCCCTTCGATACGTCGTGGATCTCGGCCGCCCTGTGCCGTTGCACGCGGGCGCAGCGGGTCGTGCCATCCTCGCTGGAGTATCCGAGGATGATGCTCGAGCTCTGCTCGATAGCGCGACGCTCGAACAACTCACCGACAACACGACGCGAGATGTCGACACGTTGATGCAGATGCGTGCGCTCGATGTGCAGGCGGGCTATTCGATCAGTGTCGAGGAACGGGTTGAGGGTGGAGCGGCGGTGGCGGCGCCGTTCTTTGATAACACCGGCTCGTGCCAAGGGTCCGTTGTGCTTACGGCACCGGTGACTCGATTTTCCCAGGTCGTGCCAGAGGAGATTGGCGCAGCTCTAAAAAACGCCGCTGCGACGTTGTCTTCACGGCTCGGCGCTCGCCTCGAACAAGATCCAGCGCCTTCCGCATAAGACACCACATCACGCACAATGTAGGATGTGGCTCCAAAACGTTGGGGGAGCACAATGACGAATATAACCGTCGAATTGTTGGAGCAATATTGCGCCGACTATCGAAACTGGGGCCGATGGGGTGAGGATGATCAGGTGGGGACACTCAACCACATCACGCCAGCCAAAATCGCCGAGTCCGCGCGCTTGGTGCAGCAGGGGAAGGTCTTCTCCCTGCAACTCCCACTCGATGGATTAGGACCGCAGACCGGTGCTTTCGGCCGAGTGAATTCGATCCACCAAATGGTGGCGACCGGCACCGATTACATGGCCGGCACACAGGGTTACCCACTCGAACTCGGCGTTGCTGATGACACGCTGTTCCTCTTCCTCCAGGGCGGCACGCAATGGGATGCGCTGTCCCACATCTTCCACAAGGGAAAGATGTACAACGGCTATGACGCCGGGCTCGTGTCGAGCAAAGGCGCCGAGCTCAACGGCATCGAACATCAGAAAGCCGTGGTGTCGAGAGGCGTTTTGCTCGACATCCCTCGATCGATGGGCAAGGACTACCTCGAACCGGGCGAGGCAATCACCGCAGAGCACCTCGATGCCGCATGTGAGTTCCATGGTGTCGAGGTCGGCACCGGTGACATGGTCCTCATCCGAACCGGTGACATGGCTCATCGTCGCGACCTCCCCGGCTGGGACGGATACTCAGCCGGCGATTCGCCCGGCCTCTCGCTGCTGGCAGCGCCTTGGCTCTACGAACGCGAGGTGGCGGCCATCGCTACCGACACATGGGGAGCCGAAGTTCGACCGAATGAGATCGAGGGCAGCTTCCAGCCACTCCACCTCGTCATGATCCCGAACATGGGATTGTTCGTCGGCGAGATTTGGTACCTCGACGAGCTGGCCGACGACTGCGCTGCGGACGGCATCTATGAATTCCAGCTCGTGGCGCCGCCGCTGAACATTCCACGCGCTGTCGGCTCTCCGGTCAACCCGCAGGCGATCAAGTAGGGGCCCTCACGTGAACATAGTCGTCGATTTGCACGCGCACGCGATCGTTCCGGACGCGCTGCTCGAGATGCAAAAAGCACAGCCCGACCATGGGCCGATCATGATCGACGCCGACGAAAAACGTTGGCTGAAATACCCGGGTCGCGAGCGGTTGGGTCCGCTCCCCGAGAAGATCTTCGATCCTGCGCTGCGAATCGCCGACATGGACCGGCAACGAGTGGATCGCCAGATCATTGCGATTCCGCCTCCGAATTTTCACTACCACGTCGAACGAGAAGTCGGGGTCGATTTCGCTCGGCTGCAGAACGACGGGATTATTTCGCTCTGCGAAGCTGACCACGATCGCTTTCACATGTTCGGCACCTTGCCTCTACAAGACATCGACGCGTCGATCGTCGAACTCGAACGAATCGCTCCGTTTGCGCGCCTACGCGGTATTCAGATCGGCACGAACATCAACGGTGTCGATCTCGACGACCCGTTGTTCACGCCGCTGTTCGCAAAGATGGAGGCGCTCAACCTGCCGGTCTGGCTGCACCCCGATCAGCGCTCGATCGCGGGCATCGACCGCATCACGAAGTACTACCTGCAGAACTTCATCGGCAACCCGCTGGAATCGACGATCGCCATGGGGCGAATCATCTTCGGTGGCGTGATGGATCGCCACCCGACGCTTCGTTTCGGCTTCGTTCATGGCGGCGGGTTCACCCCGTATCAGACCGGACGCTGGGATCACGGATCTGCTCTTCGGTCAGAAGCCCAAGAGTTCATTGGCATGACCCCACCGAGTGAATACTTCAACCGGTTCTTCATCGACTCGCTGACCCACGATGCACTTTCGCTCGAAATGCTCGGCCGACGAATCGGCTGGGATCAGGTGGTGCTCGGGAGCGACTATCCGTTCGACATGGCCTCCGACGACCCTGTGGGTGGCGTTGAAGCTGTCACGATCCTGACGGACGAAGAACAAGAGAAGGTGTTGTGCAGCAACGCCGACCGATTCCTGCGTCCTTGCGTCGAGGGTTAGGCCAATGGCGAGGGCTGGGCCGCATCGATGATCAAACTCGGCATTGTTGGCGTCGGCCGGTGGGCGCACGCTCACGCGCTCGCGGCGCAACGAAGTGAGCGCGTCGAGCTCGTCACCTGCTTTGGTCGCACTCGTGAAGGGCGCGAAGACTTCGCAAACGAGCTCGGACTTTCACGCACATCGACCTCCTTCGAGGCCATGCTCGCCGATGACGGTCTCGACGCGCTCATCATTTCGACGCCCAATGATCTCCATGTCGAGATGGGGCTTGCCGCAGTCGCCGCGGGCAAACCTGCCTTGCTCGACAAACCGGTCAGCGTCGATCTAGAGAGCGGACTCGCGCTGCTCCGTGCTGCTCCGAGCGGCGCGACGATTGGTATAGCGCACCATCCGCGTCGACTGGCCGGTCATCGATGGGCAAAAACCTGGCTCGAGACAGAAGAAGGTGGTGATGCTCGGATCGTGCACGCCGACTTCTCGAACGCCCGAGGCGCGGCGATGAAGCCGGACGCCTGGCATCGTACCGTTGCCGGATCTGAAGCTGGCGTGCTGATTCAGGTCGGGCTGCACCAGATCGACAACATGTTGGACCTGCTCGGACCTGCGGTTGCGGTCAACGCACGCTTTCAACACCGCACGATGGGCCCAATGGCGGACGCGGTCATTACCGTTATCGAGCACGCTGGTGGCGCTATGTCGACCGTGACGAGCAGCTGGACCACACCAAGCCTCTACCGCTTCGAGATTCAGTCGACGGGGGGCAACCTCCGGTACCGCCTCGATCACCGGTGGTGGACGAGCCCTGACGTCGATGAGCACGGCGAGCTGACACTGTCACGAGATCATGAAGGAACGATTTTGATCGCGACCGATCCAGGCGATCCACTCCGGGAACAGCTCGAAGAGCTCGGCGCCGCTGCTCGAGGCAACGGCGCAATGCAGGTCGATGTCGCTGCTGGTCTCCGCTCGATGGCCGTTGTTCGTGCGGCCGTCCTGTCGGCTTCCCAGCGGGGCGCACCGATCGAGATAGGCGAGCTCTTGGAATCTGCTGGAGCAACGAGCGACGAAGTTGACCTGCTCACCGGCGTTCCCCATAAAGTCGAGTTGTTCGAACCCAATGATGAGGAGATCCGTACATGAAGGTGCTGAAAGATGCTGCGGTCAAAGGCGCACACGGCGATGACCTGGAGTTGACCGCCAAGGTCCGCGGAATCATTGCGGACATCGCCGATCGACGTGAAGTTGCGGTTCGCGAGCTCTCAGAAACTTTTGACGGCTGGTCCCCGGAGTCGTTTCGATTGTCGTCGGGTGAGATCGAGCAGATCATCGCATCCGTCGATCCGTCCACGATCTCCGACATCGAGTTCGCCCAGAAGCAGATTCGAAACTTCGCAGAGGTGCAGCGCAAGTCAATGCTCGATGTAGAAGTTGAAACGATGCCAGGCGTTTTCCTCGGGCACAAACATCTACCCGTCGGCAATGTTGGGTGTTATGTCCCCGGTGGGCGCTATCCAATGGTCGCTTCGGCGCATATGAGTGTCCTCACGGCAAAGGTGGCAGGCGTACCGCGCGTGGCAGCCTGCACCCCTCCAATCAATGGCGAGGTACCAGCGGAGACGGTTTCGGCGATGGCTCTGGCCGGCGCCGATGAGATCTATCTCCTCGGCGGCATCCAGGCGGTCGCAGCGATGGCTCATGGTGTCCTCATGGATCCCGTGGATATGCTCGTTGGACCCGGCAATGCCTTTGTGGCCGAAGCGAAACGGCTTCTGTTCGGCAAGGTCGGCATCGATCTGCCCGCGGGCCCCACCGAGACGCTGCTCATCACCGACGAAACCGTCGACGCCGAGATGTGCGCCACCGATCTCCTTGGCCAAGCTGAGCACGGGCCGAGTTCGCCCGCGATCATGTTGACCACGTCTGAAAAGCTTGGCCTGGAGACGATTGCTGAGGTCGATCGCCAACTCGAAACGCTGCGCACGGCGGACATCGCTGGCCTTGCCTGGCGTGATCACGGACGGGTAATGGTGTGTGACGACCACGCCGAGATGTTGGCTGTCGCAAACGACATCGCCAACGAACACGTGCAGGTGATGACAAGCGATGATCAGTACTTCTTGGACAATATGACGAATTACGGTGCGCTCTTCATCGGCCCGATGACCAACGTGGCCTATGGCGACAAGGTCATCGGCACGAATCACACGTTGCCCACCCAAGGCGCCGCCAGATACACCGGCGGGTTGTGGGTTGGGAAGTTCTTGAAGACGTGCACCTACCAGCGCGTTGACAATGCCGCGTCGTCGGCGCTCATCGGCGAATACTGTTCTCGACTTTGTGCGATCGAGAACTTCGATGGACACCAGGCCCAAGCAGATATTCGGGTGGAGCGTTATGGGGTTAGCTAACACAGGGTCGGTCGCCGTTGTCGTCGGAGGCAGCGGTGGGATCGGCTCCGACATCTGTCGCCGCCTCGCCGCGGACGGTCATCGGGTTGTTGTTGGGTACGTGAGCCGTCAAGAACGCGCCGAGGCGCTCGTAGCCGAACTCGGTGCGGGACACGCCGCGATGAAGATCGTCGCGACCGATCCCGAATCGCTGAAGGGGGCCAAGCTGTCCATCGAGGCAGATTTCGGCAGGGTCGATGCACTTGTGAACTGTGCGGGTGTGACGAGGCCGGTTGCGCACGACGATCTCGACTCGCTCGACGACGACTTGATCGACCGCATCTTTTCGGTCAATTGGCGTGGTCCGTTTGCAGCGATTCGGACATTCCGGTCATTGCTCGAAATCGCGCCAGACCCCGTTGTTGTCAACATCTCATCGGTTGCTGCGATCACCGGGCTTGGATCCAACGTGGCGTACTGCGCTTCGAAAGCAGCACTCGACAGCCTGACCCGTTCGCTCGCGCGTTCACTCGCGCCAAAGATCCGGGTTGTATCGGTTTCGCCGGGTTGGGTCGAAGGGGAGTACGCGGCATCGATGCCGCCGGGTTTCGTCGACGGCCAACGTGATGCGACACCTCTCCAACGCCTCGCATCGCCGGGGAATGTTGCCGCTGCGGTATCGGCGGTGATTACCGACTTGACGTGCACCACCGGCGTCGCAATTCCGGTCGACGGCGGAAGGCCACTCGGGGTATGACAGGACCGCTCGAAGGCATCAAAGTTGTCGAATTCGGCAATCTGATCGCCGGGCCGTATTGCTCGATGCTGCTCGCCGACATGGGAGCTGAGGTGATCAAGGTCGAGTCTCGTGGTGGTGACCTCGCTCGCGCCTTTGGCCCCTACGTCGATGGCTATAGCTACTACTTCGCCGCGATCAACCGCGGCAAGAAAAGTGTGGTGATCAATCCGCGGGCTGACGGGTCGAAAGACTGGGTGCGCAAACTCTGTGTCGAGGCCGACGTGGTGGTGCACAACCTTCGCCATGGCGCAATGCAACGGGCCGGACTCGCGTACGAAGACCTTGTCGATGAGAACCCTGGCCTCGTCTACGCAGAGGTCTCGGCGTTCGGTTCGAGCGGTCCCGACGCAACCCGTGCGGGCATCGACATCATCTTTCAGGGCGAGTCCGGCATGATGCGCGTGTCTGGCGAGGAAGGGGCTCCGCCAGCCAAAACGGCGACCACGGTTGCCGACTATTTGGCAGGAACAAACGCGGCGATGGGTGTCTCGGCAGCGCTTGCCGGCCGGGCAGCCACGGGACGGGGGCGCAAGGTCGAGGTCTCTCTGCGAGACGGCATCATCGCGATCCAATCGAGTTGGAACGCAATGTACTTCGCCACCGGCGAACAGCCCGGCCGTATCGGAACCGGATCGTGGTTTACGGCCCCGACCGAAACGTACGCGACGACCGATGGGCATCTGAATCTTGCGATCGTGAGCGATGGGCATTTCAAGATCCTGTGCGATGCACTCCACCTCGAAATCGTGGACGACCCGCGGTTTGCCACGAACGAGGCGCGGGTTGACCATCGCGGGGTCCTCGCTGATCTGGTGAAGCCGATATTCGCGTCTGGCACAACCGACGAGTGGATTGAACGCCTACACGCGCTGGGTTTGCCAGCGGGTCGCCTCATGACGATGCAAGAGGTGTTCGATGACCCTCAGGTGCAGCACAATCAGATGCGGGTCGACGTTTCGACCGATGCCGGGCCGGTACCGGTAACCGGTTCGCCGCTCCACCTCGACGGTGCTCCCGCCATCTCTGCGATCGGCCCTCCAACGCTTGGAGCACACACCGATGAAGTCCTTCGATTGCTCGGAGCGACATCCACCCAGGTCGATGAGTTGGTAGCCGCGGGTTCAGTGACGCTCGGCTAGGCGCTGCTCGTTAGCTGGATGTTGCGATCGAGCGGCGAACGTGTGTTTGCGCGAAATCACTCGTGCGCGCGACTCCCATATTGGCCATCGAGGTCTCGATCTCTTCGCGGAGAATCTCGAGGGTTCTGGTCACCCCGGGCTGGCCGCCCGCGCCGAGAGCCCAACATTGCAATCGGCCGAGACCGACGGCCTTCGCGCCGAGTGCTAGCGCCTTACAGATATCGGGGCCACGAGTGAATCCTCCGTCGATGACCACGTCGGCGTGATCACCGACAGCATCGACGACCTCGGCCAGAACTTCGATGCTCGAGATCGCATGATCGAGCGCGCGGCCCCCATGGTTAGACACGTAGATTCCCGTTGCGCCGGCGTCGATCGCACGGGTCGCGTCGCTGGACGAAAGCACGCCCTTGAGTACGACCGGGATTGATGCCGTCTCGCAAATCCATTCGAAGTCCGCCCAGGTGACGCGCTTGCGATAGTCCATATCGAAGCCGTGCTTCGAAAGGTTGTATTCGTCCTCGTCGTCGCGGCTCCATCGAAAGCCGCTCATCAGCGCGCGGTCGCGTCGGCCAATGACCGGTGTATCGGCCGTTACGACTATTCCAGCGAAGCCAGCCGCTTCGACCCGAGAAATAACTCCGGCCAACCAGCTGCGGTCGCCACACACGTAGAGCTGAAAGAAGTTGCGCCCCGGAGCGGTCGCGGCAAGATCCTCCCAAGGATCAGAGACGAGCATTCCGCACATTGTCGATATGCCCTCGCCAGCGGCCGCCAATGTTGCGCCCATTGCACCGTCTTCGTGGTAGAGCGACACGGCCCCAACCGGAGCGAGCATCAACGGCATCGAGAGCGGAACGCCAACGAATGAGCTTGTGGTGTCGACGGTGGCGACATTGGTCAAGAGTTGGGGAATGAGCGCGAGGGTTTCGAGAGCACGGACATTTCGAGACGCCGTGATCTCTTGGCCGGCGGCCGCATCGGCCCATGTGTGGGCTCCCGGGTCGAGCCGTTCTCGAGCGAGTTCGATGATCTGATCGATCGAGACGAGATGTTCGAGTTCGTTGCTCATATGGGCTCCACCGTGACGTGTCGGCGGCTGCGAGCCGACATCGCGATCGCCTCACACAGCTGCATCGACCGGAGGCCGTCGATGCCGGTTGCGCGCGGCTGCCCGCCCGATAGCACCGCTTCCACGAATTGTGAGAGGCAGAGCTGATGTGCGCCGGGCGGCGGGTAAGAGGTCGCCGTCTGCGTGTCGTTGGTCAGCGATCGGGTGTCCTTGGTCAGGAGGTGCAGTGTGCCCTCCTCGCGCGACCGGGTCACGTTCTCACCGATCAGACGTCCCTCCGAGCCCTGGATGGTGATTGTGTTTCGTGGATACGCAGCTTTCTCGTTGCAGTTGGCGTAGACGAGGGTGCCGTTATCGAACGTTATGAGGATCAGCGCTTGCATCTCGACCTCGCCGGACCCCGGCGCCTGGTCGAACATCGCGCTAACCGCCACTGGCTCGGCATCGAGAATGACCGAGAGTACGTCGAGCATGTGCACGCCGACGTTGAAAACGGATCCGATTCCGGCCATTGCCGGATCTGCCCGCCAGTTCGTATAGTTCCGCGTCCCGGAACCAACGTCGACCTCGATCGTCTGGATCTCGCCGAGCTGTCCGCTTCGAATGATGTTTCGAGCGTCCTCGACCCACGGCAGGTGCCGGTAATGGAAGTTCAGCCCCAGCGTTACACCAGCGTCCTCACACGCCTGTGCGACGTTGTATGCGTCCGATACTGAAGTAGCGAGGGGTTTGTCGCAAAAGACGTGTTTGCCAGCCCTCGCCGCTGCGATGGCCTGTTGGGCGTGGAGAGCATTTGGCGTGGCGATAAAGACGGCGTCAACATCGTCTCGACCGAGCATCGAGTCGTAGTCGGTCGTCACGAAGTCGACGCCGAACTCGGCGCCGAAGGCATCGGCACGCCCCTGATCTCGGCTGACCGCCGCGACGAGGGAGGACCTTGGGTCGGCGAGGATCGCTGGCGCGATCGTGCCTTTTACGATGTCGCCGATGCCGATGACCCCGAAACCGAGTGGTTCCATCGGGGCGGCAGCGGTCATAGTCCGCAGAGCGCCATTGGATTCGTGATGAGGATCGCCTCTTTCTCGGCGTCGGTGAGCTCATCGAGGCTGCGGATCCAATCGACCGGAGTGGGTAACGCCATCGGTGCCGGCGTGTCCGTTCCAAGCACCACCTGATCGATCCCAACCCTGTCGACCAGGAAGCGCAGGATTCCGCCGTCGTACGTGCAGCAGTCGTAGTGGAACCGAGGGAGGTAGTCGCTCGGTGCGTTCTGGAGGTCGAAGTGTTCGTCGGGGCGTCGCCCGAAGCGAGGCGTCAAGGGCGCCGTTGGGTCGACCCGGTCCAGTGCGCCGCAAACCTTGTCCATCCGCACGGTGGTGTAGGGCGTGTAGCCGCCACCGTGAGCGAGCAGAGGTTTGAGGTCGGGGCATTTGTCCATCACGCCGCCGAACACGAGTGCGCCAAATACAAGGGCACGTTCGGTGAGGTTGCCCACCGAGTTGCCGAGCTTGTAACGCTCGATTCGATGGTTGACCAAGGTGCCGCCGCCCTGGTGGAAGAAGATGATTGCGCCGAGCTCTTCGGCAGCTTTGAAGAACGGAACAAACTTGAGCTCGTCGTAGGTATCGCCAGCGGCAGAGTCGTTGATCATGACCCCCTTGAGGCCAAGCTCGGTTATCCCGTATTGCATTTCAGCGATCGCCGACGGCACGTCTTGCATCGGCACGTTCGCCAGGCCGAGGAAACGGTCGGGCCGTTCGGCGACCATTTCGGCGATCTCGTCGTTGCATTCTCGAGCGATTGCCTTCGTTGTCTCGAGATCGTTGAAGTACTGATAAAAGCCAGCGTTGGCTGACAGCAGCTGCATGTCGACGCCATCAGCGTCCATACCCGCCAATCGTGCCTCGACCGAGTCGCTGAAACCCCCGAGACCCAATTCGCCAACGGCGGAATCGAGGCCGTACCACGAGCCGGTCTCTGCGATGGCTTTCTTGTATCGCTCCGGGGTGACGTGTGCGTGCATGTCGATGACTGTCATGAATACCTCGGGCTCTGCGGTGTCTCGATTCGATCTCGTCGAGATCCTGCATCATATATGATCACGCAATGCCGGATCTCATGAAACACCGACTCCAAAACGGCGAGCGACTGACCGTCTTCTCCGTCGGGCGAATGTTCCATCACAACGTCGTGCAATACATGGGGATGCAAGGTGGCTGGGACGGATTCTGGATCGACGGTGAGCACTCCGAACTCAGCGCTCAAGACATCGAAATCGCGGCGATGGCCGGTCGCGCACACGGCCTCGACAGCTTCGTTCGCATCGCACCCACGGACTATGCATCGGTGACCCGCTGCTTCGAGAGTGGGGTCGGCGGCGTGATGGCGGCGCAGATCCAGTCGGCCGAGCACGCCGAAGAGTTCGTCACGTGGTGCAAGTTCGCGCCTCGCGGCCAACGTGGTTTGAATCCACTCGGATACGACGGCGGTTTCGGTGCACTCCCGATGGCTGAATTCACCCGGCAGGCAAACGAGAACTCGTTCGTCGCGGTCCAGATCGAAACGGCCCGGGCCGCCGAGGAGGCGCACGAGATCGCCGAGATCGACGGGATCGATCTACTCTTTGTTGGTCCGTCCGACCTGAGCCAAGCAATGGGCGTCACCGGCGACTTCATGCACGAGAAGTGCATCGCGGCGGTCGACCGAATCGCTGCGGCTTGCAAGGCGAACGGCAAACACTGGGGTGCGGTCACGCCATCGGTGGCCTATGCCGAGATGGTGGTGGAGAAAGGCTGCACGATGATCACCCCGACGAGCGATGTGAAACTCGTCGCTGCTGGCCTCTCATCTGTTCGTGAGCAATACGGGTCTCTGTGGTGAGCCGAGGCGCTGCACATGGGACTGTCTTGGGAGGAATGCGATGAGCAACACGATGTGGACCTATCGACTCGACGGACCAATGCACTACGAACGAGTTGAGGCTGAACGGCCAGACTTCGATGCCGTTGCTGAGGGCAACGTGGTCATCGAATTCCTCACCGGTGGCATCTGCGGGAGTGACATCGCCCGCTGCATCGATGGCGGAACCGCGACTCAGCCCGGCCCAATCGGCCTGTCGCTTCACGAGATCGTTGGTCGGGTGGTCGCCTCGAACTCCGACCTCGCCGTCGGCGAACGGGTCGTTGGTTGGGTGGGGAAAAGTCTCGGCCTCAAACAGTTCAGCGAGACCGAAGCCGAAGCGCTCGCGCCGATGCATCCCGATATGGACGAGGTCGCCGCCATCCCGCTGCAGCCCCTCGCTTGTGTGTTGCATGGCATGACTCGGCTGCCAGACGATCTCGGCGGACTGGATGTCGCGATCATCGGACTCGGCCCGGTTGGGTTGCTCTACGCCCATGCCGTGCGGGATAAGGGCGCAGCATCGGTCGTCGGCATCGATCTGGTCGATCGCTCCGCCGTTGCCGCTACCTACGGCCTCGACCACACCGAGGCCACGATCAGTCGATCGTGGGCGAAGCTCGAAGAGAATCAGAATCGATTCGACATCGTCATCGAGGTCGTAGGGCACCAGGTCGGAACGCTCCAAGATGCGATTTCGGTGTGTGCGCCCGAAGGAACGATCATCTACTTCGGCAACCCCGACGACCGCTTCTACCCGATCGACTTTGGTCAGATGATGGACAAAAACCTCATCTTACAAACTGGGCGCACTCCACAAAAGCGTCGGCGCGAGGCAATGATTCGAGCACAAGAATACGTGCTCAAATATCCAGGACTCTTCGAGCCCTACATCACCCACGTCTTTGGCCTCGACGAACTACAGACCGCGTACGAGCTCGCGGCGAAGCCGTCACCGGACCGACTCAAGGTGATCCTCGACGGCCGCTGATTAGGCCGAAGCGAAGAACGGCGCCCTCTAGCCCTGGCTCTATGGCATCACCCCGACCTAGAGGCCGAGGAGAGCCATTGGGTTGGTGACGAGGATTGCTTCCTTCTCATCGTCGGTCAGCTCGGCAAGGCTTCGTATCCAATTCACCGAATCGGGCAGGACCATCGGCGCTGGCGTGTCCGTGCCAAGCACAACTTGGTCGATGCCGACCGCGTCGACCAGGAAGCGCAGTGTGGCGCCGCTGTACGTACAGCAGTCGTAGTGGAACCGGCTGAGATAATCGCTCGGTGCGTTCTGGAGTTCGAAGTGTTCACCGGGGGCTTTGTCGAAGCGCGGTGTCAGCGGCTGGTTCGGGTCGACCCGGTCGAGGGCTCCGCTCGCCTTGTCCATCCGGATCGCGCAATACGGCGTCACACCGCCGCCATGGGCGAGGAGGGGTTTGAGGTCGGGGCACTTATCGATCACGCCGCCGTACACGAGCGCAGCGAACACGAGTGCGCGCTCGGTGAGGTTGCCGACCGAGTTGCCGAGCTTGTAGCGCTCGATTCGTTGCTCGACGATCGTGCCACCGCCCTGGTGAAAAAGGATGATCGCTCCGAGTTCCTCGGCAGCTTTGAAGAACGGGAGGAACTTGAGGTCGTCATAGGTCTCGCCAGCGGCCGAATCGTTAATGATCACGCCGCTCAAGCCCAGCTCGGTGATGCCACGTTCCATTTCGGCGATGGCCGAAGGAACGTCCTGCATAGGGACGGTGCCGATTCCGGCGAATCGGTCGGGTCGTTCGACGATCATCTCGGCGATCTCGTCGTTGCACTCCCGGGCGATCGATTTTGTCGTCTCGAGGTCATTGAAGTACTGGTAGAAGCCGACGTTCGGTGAGAGCAGCTGCATGTCGATGCCCTCGGCATCCATGCGAGCAAGGCGTGCTTCGACAGGTTCCGCGAAGGTTCCGATGTCGATTTGGCCGATCGTTCGGTCGAGCCCGTACCACGAGCCGGTCTCGGCGATCGCTTTCTTGTAACGCTCGGGTGTCACGTGTGCGTGCATATCGATAATGGGCATTGGTTTTCCTCCTGGAGCTGGGGTTACGCGTCAGCCGGTTCATGGTCGACGTAGGCGTCGAGCTCCGGCATCTTTCTCGCGATAATGAATGCGCCCACGATGCAGGCGAGGCCGCCGGACACAACCGAGAAGGGCACACTGACGGCCGAGGCCACGGCTCCGGCCTCGAAGTCGCCGAGTCGCGGGCCACCACTCGAAATTCCGACGTGGAACGAACTCAGGCGCCCGCGAAGATTGTCGGGTACAGCGAGCTGCAGGATCGTGTTTCGAAAGACCGCCGAGATGACATCGGCGGCTCCAGCGATCGCGAGCAGGACAACGGCGAGCCAGGTTGTTCGGCTGAACCCGAATCCGGCGATTGCGGCACCCCAGACGATGACCGAGATGATTACGGCGCGGCCCTGACGCTCGATCGATCCAACCCAGCCCGACGTGAGCGCTGCCACCATTGCGCCCGCTCCTGGCGCTGCGTAGAGGAGGCCGACGGTTCGTGCGTCGCCGCCCAAGATCTCTTCTCCGAATGCTGGAAATAGCGCGAGCGGCATTCCAAAGACCATCGCGTTGAAGTCGATGGCGAAGTTGGCCCGGAGGAGTCGGCGTTCCTTCAGGAACTCCCAACCTTCGAGCATCGAACGCATTCCGAATTTCGCGACCTGACCGAGAGCGGGCCGGCGTGCCAGGCGCAGAGTGAACAGCGCTCCGATCGTGAAGCAGACCGCCTCGATGAAGAACGTCGCTGTCACACCCGACACGACGATGATCACGCCACCGAGCGCCGGGCCGACCATGCGGGCGACGTTCTCAAGCGACTGCGTCAGGGCGGTTGCAGCGGGAAGCTGGCGACGGGTCACGATCGCGGAGACCAGCGTTGCGCGAGTGGGGTGATCGATCGTCGAGATCGCTGCGTTGAGCGCGCTCAGGACGAAGATCATCCAGACCATCGGCGAATCGAGCATCGCGTTGACGGCGAGGCCGATCGCCGTTGCACCAGTTGCGAGTTGTGCCGCCATAAGCAGCGTTCGCCGATCAACAGCATCGACCAACGAGCCGCCCACGGCGGAGACGCCGAGGACCGGGAAGAGCTGGACAAGGCCGAGCAGTCCGACCAGGAGCGTGCTGTTCGTTATGTCATAGACCTGATACGGAACGGCGACGACCGTGAGCTGGCGGCCGAATCCGGCAAAACCGAGACCAGAAAACAACCAACGGAACTCGATGGACTCTTTGAGTGGCGTCGAGTCAACAATGAGTTTTGAACGGATCGTCACAGTGGGAACAAACGCCTATCTTCTCAAATATTGCATCATATATGATCTCTGGTAGACGTTGATACCGGGGAGGCCATTGTGGCTAGGGACAGAAAGAATATCGGACTTGGGGTTATTGGTGTTGGAAAGATCGGTGTCCAGCGAGCACGCCTGGCGGCCCAACATCCAGCAGTTGATTACGTCGCCATCATGGACGACGATCAGGACCGTGCCGCTGAGGTAGGTGCCCGGATCGACGCCGACACCATTGCTCGCTCGATCGACGAATTGGTCGACGACGAACGTGTCGACGCCGTGATCGTCTCGACGTCAGAGCCCTTTCACCTCGATCCAGCCCTCGCTGCTCTTCAGGCGGGGAAGCCGCTTCTCCTCGAGAAGCCGATCGCGCTCGATCTGAGCGACGCCGACAAGATCATCGATGCCGCCGTCATCGCTGGCGTCGACGCTCGGGTCGGCTACTCGATGCGGTACCTCCAGAAGTACAGCGTTGGTTGGGACAACATTCGCCAAGGCAAGCTTGGCGAGATCGTCGGTATTACGGGCCGCGTCTACAACTCGCGCAAGACCGGGCTCACGATCCTTCGACGTTCGGCCGACGCCACGCCCGTCATCGACATCGTTACGTATCTGGTCGATGTCGCCTGTTGGTACATGGCGCCACACGTGCCGGTCGAGGTTGTTTCGCGCGGCCACGGCACCGTGTTTAGGGAGCACGGATTCGATGTCGACGACATTGCGTTCTCGATGATTCGATTCAGCAACGGCACCGTGGTCGACGCTGGCGTGTGTTACATGCTCCCCGAGAATTTCCCCACGGCTGGGCAGAGCATTCGCTTCGAAGTGTTCGGCACTGACGGAGCGCTCATGATCGACGACGATCACCGCGACCAGATGCTTTACACCGAACATGGCTACAGCAACGCCTACACCAAGCAGGAGCTGAATTTCGCGTTCCTTGGCAGTCGAACGACGGGGGAGTGGGTCGGCGACACCATGTTTGGCCGGCTCGCCAACGAGACCCGTGCTTGGATAGACAATCTGGTTACTGGCACCGACAGTTACCTCACGACCGTGCAAGACGCACGGACGGTGTTGGCGGTCACGCTCGCGATCGAGGAATCGCTTGCAACGGGTGATCCAGTGCAGATCGAACAGATATGAACAAGATCGCGGTTGTCGCCGCCGGCGCAATCGGGGGGAGTATCGCTGCAGATCTGACCGAAGCGGGCCTCGATGTCACGGTGATCGACCAATGGCCTGCTCATGTTGACGCGATGCGAACTCGGGGGATCCGCATCTCGATGCCCGACCGTGAACTCACGGTCGACGTCGATGCACATCACGTGTGCGATCTATCGTTTCTTAAGCCGATGTTCGATGTCGTGCTGCTCTGTGCGAAGTCACAGGACACGAAGTGGATGGCGCAGCTCATCGAGCCATTCTTGGCAGACGATGGCGTCCTCGTTGGCGTACAGAACTCGATGAATGATGATGCGCATGCGGCGATCGTCGGGCGACAACGAACGATTGGTTGCGCGATCGAGCTCAGCGCCGACCTATTTGAGCCTGGGGTCATCGTGCGAAACACAGCGCGGTCGGGGACGTGGCTCGCAGTGGGTGAGCTCGACGGATCGATCACGCCGCGGCTCGAGAAGGTCGCGGAGATTCTGAGCAACGCATCCATTGTGGAGACGAGCTCGAATATCTCGAGCAAGAAGTGGACGAAACTGGTCGCAAACTCTATGACGATGGGTCCCTTCGGCCTTTTCGGGATGCTCAACTGGGACGCGATGCGATTGCCTGGAATGCATGAGATCTCGGTTTCGCTCGGGCGCGAGAGCGTCGCTGTGGGCGAGGCGTTGGGGCACGGGCTCGAACCGATTTTTGGGCTGACCGAGGACGACTTTGTCGGCGGTACCGACCACGTGCTGGTTAAGGCAATGGAGACGCTCATGCACCACGTCGGCAAGGAGTCGCAGACAGCGGTGGTCGTCGATCACAAGAAGGGCCGGCGGAGCGAGTTCGAGTACATCAGCGGCCATGTCGTGAAGATGGGGGCGCAGACCGGCGT
>JBLIMK010000068.1:0-23536 GCA_047638715.1 Verrucomicrobiales bacterium | reverse complement strand
CTCGAGACCGTGTCGATCAGTCGCTTGCATGATCTTGCAGCGTTCGCAGCAGAAGAACTCCCCGCAGGTTTGTCCGCGGCGACGAGTCTTGGCGAAATCGGTCAAGTTGTCGCCCTCGCGGGTGTGCTACCGAGCGGCAGAATCGAAGTCATTACCGGCGAGGTAATCGCTCGGACCTCCGGCATCGGCTACGGGATTGGTAGGCCCGATGTGTACGTCATCGCTGCGACCGCCAAACCAGGTTGGTCGGGCGGTCCGGTCGTCGATTCGAATGGTGATGTCATTGCGATCATCGTTGGAGTGGAACAGCGCACCGGTGTGACGCTTGCGGTACCGATCAAATATCTGCCGACCCCCTAACTCGATAACATCCACGACATGACCTTTGCTGTCGTGCTCGTCGGAGGAACGGTTCCCGATCGCCAGCTCCTCGATGGAGTGGCAGAGGCCGTGCGCATCATCGCTGCAGACGGCGGGGTTCGAATCGCCCGAACACACGGGCTTCCAATCGACGTCGTTGTGGGGGACCTCGACTCGGCGAGCGCAAGCGATCTTGCGTGGGCCCGAGCCGAGGGTGCGACGATCGTACAATTCCCACCCGACAAGGATCAGACCGATCTCGAGCTCGCCCTCGATCACGCCGATGAGTCGGGCGTCGACCGAATCGTCGCAGTTGGGGTCGATGGAGGGCGCCTCGATCACGAGTTGGGAAACTGGTCCGCGCTCTGCGCCAAACGACGAGCGCTCGTCGAGGTACGGGCGGCCAGCGGAGCAGCATGGGTTCTACACGCCGATGGGCATCCACGAATCGAACTGCGCGGGAGCGAGGGAGATCTGGTGTCGCTCCTTCCTCGACTCGGAGCAGTGAGTGGGGTCACGACGACGGGCCTGCGATGGCCTCTCACCGATGCGACCCTTAGCGCCACCAGTACTCATGGCGTGAGCAACGAGTTCACCGGCTCGGAGATCGCGGTCGAGGTCGGCGAAGGCACGCTGATGGTCGTACGGCCGACTACCTTCGCGCTCGACGCCTAAGGCTCACGACCGCGAACGGTCAGCCCAAGCCCACCAGCGCCCGTTTCGACGTTCGACCGTGAGTTCGATGCCGAATGCAGTGCTGAGATTCTCCGATGTGATGATCTCCTCGATCGGTCCCGAACGGAGCGCTGTTCCGTCGGCCATGACCATGGCATGGGTGAACGATGCCGGAATCTCATCGACGTGGTGCGTGATCAAGATCATTGGAGCGGCGTCAGGTTCGAGCGCGAGTCGATCGAGCGTTGCGACGAATTCTTCGCGGCCGCCTAGGTCGAGGGCGGCCGTCGGTTCATCGAGAATCAGCAATGAAGGGCTCGTCATCAGGGCGCGAGCGATGAGGACTCGTTGCTTTTCGCCGGACGAACACGAGCCGAAACGTTGCTCGGCCAATCGTTCGACGCCGACCCGTTCGAGGCTGCGTCGTGCTTGCTCCCGGTCGTCATCGTCGTACTCATGCCACCATGGCTCGAGCGCTCCATGTTTTGAGGTCATGACGACGTCGATTGCGGGAAGTTCGGGTCGTAATTGGTCGGCGAGCGAGGCTGCCGCGTATCCGACGCGACCGAGGAGCGGGCGAATGTCTGCACGGCCAAGTTCGGTTCCGAGCACCCGCACGGTGCCGACCGTTGGGTGCAGTCGCAACGATGCGATGCGTGCTGCTGTCGTCTTTCCGGAGCCATTGGGCCCCAGGACTACCCAGTGCTCGCCGACGTTCACCGTCCAGTCGATATCTCTGAGGATCTCGTTGCCGTCTATGCGTCGGCCGACGCCGGCGAGTTCGAGCACTGCACGCGAGTCGTTGGTTTCTACTTGAGCCACTGCACGACGCTATCCTGTCCAGCATCGGCACCGTACTTGGCTTCCTTGCAGTCCTACTGCTCGTGCTCGCAAACGCGTTTTTTGTCGCGGCCGAGTTCAGCCTTGTCGCGGTCGACCGAAACCGGGTCGACGAAGAAGCCGAAGCCGGGTCGAAGTCAGCCATTCGGGTTAAACGATTGGTCGAGAACCTGTCGTTTCACCTCTCTGGCGCGCAGATGGGCATCGGAACCTCTTCGGTGGTTCTCGGTGTCATTACACGGCCGGTCTTAGCAACGCAGCTCGAGCGACCGCTCGGTGAGTTTCTGAGCGCTGGTGCGGTCACCGGACTTTCGATTGTTCTCGCCGTGGCGTTCGCCACTGGATTCCAGATGGTCGTGGGCGAGCTCGTGCCCAAGACGATCGCAATCGATCGTCCATTCGAGATCGCGACGAGACTCAGCATTTGGATCGGGCTATGGGGAACGATCGCAAAGCCGATCATCATGGCCTTCGACGTTGGCGCGAATGCGATCGTTCGCCGGCTCGGAATGGAGCCGGTCGAAGAGCTGGCGCACACCCGCTCCCTCGATGAGATCGAGCGCATGATCGTCACGTCCGGCAAAGAAGGAGAGCTCGACGAGGAAGATGTCGAACTCCTTACTCGCAGTATCCGGCTGAGCGAGAAGACCGCCGCCGAGGCGCTCATCCCTCGAGGTGAGGTGCTCGCGCTCGATCGAGACTCGACGGGCGACGAATTGGTCGAGTTATCGACCTGGTCCGGCAAGTCTCGTTTCCCCGTCTATGGCGACGATGCTGACGACGTCATTGGCGTGGCCCACATCAAGGCGATTCACGGCGTGCCCCGTGATCGTCGATCGTCCACACTGGTCATCGACTTGATGACCGAGCCGGTCTTCATCCCCGAGTCCGTCGACCTCGACGTTCTCCTCCAAGCGGTCCGAGAGTCGCGCAACCACCTGGTAGTCGTGGTCGACGAGCATGGCGGGACCGCTGGAATCATCACGCTGGAAGACATCCTTGAGGAGATCGTCGGCGAGATCGACGACGAGTACGACATAGCGTCGCCGACCTTGACCCGAGTTGAAGGCCACGGCTCGTTCCTCATTTCCGGCTCGCTCCACCATGACGAAGTACTCGAAGCGTGCGGCTTCGATATGCCTGAAGGCGAGTACGAAACACTCGCCGGTTTCGTTCTCGATGTCCTTGGACTTGTGCCGTCGCCGGGAGCGCGTTTCATCCATGATGGCTGGCAATTCGAAGTTGTCGCGATGGACAGACGCCGTGTCGCGTCTGTCCGTTTGGTCGTGCCTCCATCGATGGTTGCCAAGCCATGAGTACGTCCGTCGGCCTCCTGATATCGGTGCTCCTCATCGCGGTCAACGGCTTTTTCGTCGGTACCGAACTGGCATTTGTCGCCAGCCGCCGAACAAAGCTCGAAGCGCTCGCCGAGAACGGCGTTCGCGGAGCGAGGGTCGCCGTCGATTCGGTGACGAACCTCACCCGCCAACTCTTCGCTGCGCAGCTCGGTATCACGATCGCGACGTTGATCTTGGGCTTGATTGCTGAGGATTTGATCGCCCAACTTCTCATATCGGCCTTCGATTCGCGCATCGATGTCTCCGAGAGCCTTCTTCATGACATGGCCGTGGTGGTGGCGATCCTGATCGTCGTCTTCTTCCACACGGTCTTTGGCGAGATGGTGCCGAAGAATATTGCGATCGCTCAGCCCGAGACTGCGGCACGATTCTTGGCGCCGATCCACGCGGTGTTCGTCACGATCGTGAGCCCGATCATCTGGGTCCTCAAGCAACTGTCCCGCCCACTGCTCCACCTCGCAGGTGTCGATCCAAATACAGGGTTGAACCGGGCTTCAACTCCGGTCGAGCTGGTCCGAATGATCGATGCATCACGCGATGGCGGCCTCGTGGAAGAACAAGAACACGCATTGTTAACCGGAGCGTTGGACTTCGGCGATATTCGCGTCCGGTCGGTAATGATTCCGATCGGCGACATCGTCTCCGTTCCACTCACTGCGACCGTGAGTGATGTGGAAGCTCTCGTGGTGGCTCATGGTCACAGTCGAATTCCCGTGATGCAGGCTTCTGGCATGGATTTCCGAGGATTTGTTCACGCGAAAGATCTTGTTCGTCTCCCCGCTGAGGCAACGGGCGACATTGTGCCGCTCGAGCTCATCCGGCGGATGCCGAAGGTGACGATCGAACAGACCGTGGAAGATCTTCTCCTCGTGATGAAGGGACGACGTCGTCACATGGCGCTCGTCACCGCCAACGATGTGGTGGTCGGCATGGCGACGCTCGAAGATGTTCTAGAGGAACTCGTTGGGGAGATCTACGACGAGACCGATCAGGAGTGATCGAGCACGACCGACGGCCCGGGGATTCCTAGGCCTAGCTCAGGCGCCCATGGCGTGAAAGCCACCGTCGACGTGGATCATCGAGCCTGTCGTGGCAGGAAACCAGTCGCTCATCATCGCGACGGTTGATCGAGCAACCGCAGAGGAGTCGCGGACATCCCAGCCGAGGGGTGCTTTGTCGTCCCATACGTCCTCGAACTTCGAGAATGCCGGAATCGACTTGGCTGCCATCGTGCGAATCGGGCCGGCTGCGATGAGGTTGAATCGGATGTTGTTGGGGCCGTGAGCATTGGCAAGGTATCGGTTGGTCGATTCGAGTGCGGCCTTGGCGACGCCCATCCAGTTGTACGCAGGCCAGGCGACGGTTGCGTCGAAGTCGAGTCCGACGACCGAACCGCCTTCGGTCATGAGCGGTGTCACAACTTCGGCGAGCGTCTTGTAGCTGTAGGTGGAAATCTCGAGCGCGACCTTCACGTCGTCCCATGTCGCTCCCATGAAATCGTCGCCCAAGCAGGCTTCTGGGGCGAACCCGATCGCGTGTAACGCTGCGTCGACACGACCCCAAGTGGACTCAAGGCGGTCGCGCAAGGCCGGCACGTGGTCTGGGTTGGTCACGTCGAACTCGAGGACCTCGGGTTCGGTCTCGAGCTTTCGCGCGGTTCGACTCGTGAGGCTCAGGCCGCGGCCCGCTCCGGTCAGGATGATGTTCGCACCCTCTGACTGTGCGAGTTGCGCCACACCAAACGCGAGTGAAGCGTCGGTGAGTACGCCGGTGATCAATACATTTTTGCCTTCTAGCAATCCCATGCCGCAGACCCTATCTAAGGTTGGATGCATGAGCATGCAGCTGTACGACACAGCGACGGGGACGATCCGGCCATTCGACCCTGGACCGATCGCCAGCCTCTACATCTGTGGGATAACGCCCTATGACGCGACGCACATGGGACATGCCGCGACCTACGTGACCTACGACGTCCTTCATCGGCGTCTGATGGACCGAGGCCACGACGTACGGATGGTTCGCAACATCACCGACATCGACAACGACCTGTTCGAGCGGGCCCGCCGCGACGGCGTCAACTATCTCGATCTGGCTTTCGGTCAGAAACGTCGATTTGACGATGATCTCGATGCGCTTGGGGTGCTCGATCCGTGGAGCGAACCCCGGGCGTCGTCCGCGATCCCCGATATTCGCGGTCTTATCGCCCGTCTGCTCGAGTCGGGCGCGTCTTACGAGGTCGATGGATGGGTGTACTTCGATCATCGAGCAGCGGAGTCATTTGGAAGCGTTAGTGGATACACGCGGGTCGATATGCGCACGATTGGGGAACAGCGCGGAGAAGATCCGGGCGACCCCCGAAAACATCACCCGCTCGACACGGTGGTGTGGCAGCCGTCGGCAATCGATGAACCCGCGTGGGAAGCGCCGTGGGGGAGTGGCCGACCGGGTTGGCACATCGAGTGCACTGCGTTGTCGATACGCGAACTTTCTCAGATCGATATTCACGGGGGCGGGTGCGATCTCGTATATCCGCACCACGAATTCTGCGCGGCTCAACTCGGCAGTGCTGGAGCCAAGCCAGTTGGTCACTGGATGCATCAATCGTGTGTTCACCTGAACGGCGAGCCCATGAGCAAGTCGACGGGGAACTTGGTCTTCGTCCTCGATGTACTCGAGGACTTTGATCCAATGGCTGTTCGGCTAGCCGTGCTGTCGCAGCACTACCGCAGCACCGAATGGACATGGACAGACGCCCTGCTCGACGCGGCGACAGACCGTCTTTCGTCGTGGCGTGCAGCTGGTGCTGGCCATGGTCCGCTCGACGCGGTTCGCGCTGCACTCGACGACGATCTCGACGTGCCGAGCGCGGTGGCGGAGATCGACAAGGCCGCGAACAACGGCGACGGCGTCGGTGAAGCGGCATCCATCCTCGGCGTAAGCCTGTAGAGCCTGTCCGCCGTCGCAGATCTCGATCAGAAGTATCGAGGACTGGGGTTCGGGTGCTGTCGACTTTCGCGGATCTCGATCGGAAGTATCGAGAATTTAGTTGAACACCTGATTGATCTGCTCGCAGGCACTGCTGGAATCGTTCGCGTTGGTCGGCGGAACTACGCCAACGCTGATCACGACGAACTCTGGCCAACACTTGTCGGCCCCGGTGCCCCCGTCGAGCTGGTCGGCGCCCGCTCCACCGCTGAGGAGGTCGTTGGCCAGGTTGCCCTCGACAATGTCGTTGCCGTGGAAGCCGTCGACCACGTCGAGGCCCTGGTTTCCGCTGAGACGGTCGTTGCCGCCCTCGCCACCGAGGTAATCGTTTCCTGGGCCACCGGTGATTATGTCAGCTCCACCCGGGTACTCCCTAAAGATGCCAGGTTCGTCGTACTGTCGGCCGTCATCGCCGAGGAGGAAGTCATCGCCGGGCCCGCCGATAATCGTATCGTTGCCGAGGCCGCCGACGATATCGTCTGGGCCTGGCCCGCCATGGATCCAGTCGTTGCCGAGACCCCCGTCCATCACATCTGCGTATCCCTGTCCGAACATTCGGTCGTCGCCGGTTCCGCCGAAGACCTCATCTCGACCGAAGCCGGCCACCATGAGATCGTTGCCGGCCCCGCCACTCATCACATCGATGGCGAAGCCGCCACGAATAATGTCGTTGCCATCTCCACCGTTGAGCGTGTCTTGGCTCTGTTCTCCCCAGAGACGATCGGCGCCGGGCCCGCCCGTGAGAGTGTCGCTACCCCAGCCACCGAGCAAGCGGTCGTCGCCAGCACCTCCGAACACGATGTCTGCGCCTCCACCGGCGCGAACGAAATCGTCACCGTCGCCAGCGATGATCACATCGTCGCCAGCGCGTGAACAGATCAGATCGTTGCCACCAAAACCTTCTATTCGATTCGGGCCGTCGCCGCCAACGATGACGTCATCACCCGACGTTCCTTGAATGAGGGCGTCGTTGTTCGCGATCGTCGCTGGCTGCCCGCCGCAGGTCTCTTGTGCCCCAGCAGGTGAGGAGACGGTGAGGCTGGCGATGATCGCAATCGCGGAACCGATTGCGATCGATCGACCGGTATGCAACATGTGGGTTTCCCTTCGTATGCCGCGCAACGGCACGAGGTTAGCTGAGGTACCAATGGCTCTCTCGGCAAGACGGTAGAGTTTCTTGACTTATGAGCGCCGTAAACGTCACCTTGCCAGATGGATCTAGCCGCGAATTGGCAGCTGGATCAACCGCGGCCGACCTCGCCGCAGAGATTGGCCCCGGGTTGGCCAAGGCTGCACTGATCGCCATTGTCGATGGCAAAGAGGTCGACCTCGACATACCGCTGAGCGACGGTGCGAGGGTCGCTCTCGTCACGGGTTCTGACGATGTTGGGCTTCAGACGATTCGTCATTCGACCGCCCATCTCATGGCTCAGGCGATCCTCGACCTGCATCCAGGGGCACGGTTTGCGATCGGCCCGCCGATCGAGCACGGCTTCTATTACGACTTCGATCTTCCCGACGCCAAGACGCTCGGTGACGACGACCTCGCAGCGATCGAGAACCGGATGAAGGAATTGGTTGACGCAGACCAGCCCTTCGAACGACATGAGGTCTCGGTCGAGGAGGCGCTCGAAGTTTTCAAGGACGAGCCGTACAAGCTCGAGATCATCGAGAACGTCACCGGAGGCTCGGCTGCTACCGAAGATGCCGGAGAGGTGAGCGGCGATGTCGTCAGCTACTACCGCAACTCGGAAACCTTTCTCGATATGTGCACCGGGCCGCATGTGCCCAGCACCGGGCGTCTCGAGCACTTCAAGCTTCAAAAGGTTGCAGGTGCCTACTGGCGAGGCGACGAGAAGCGCCCCCAGCTCCAGCGGATTTATGGCACAGCGTGGGCGTCGAAGAAAGATCTGAAGGCGCATCTCGTTCGCCTCGAAGAGGCTGAAAAACGAGATCATCGACGTCTTGCACAAGAGATGGACCTGGTCAGTTGGCCGAGCGAGCTTGGCCCGGGTCTTGCGGTGTGGCATCCGAAAGGCGCAATCATCCGCAAGGTGATGGAGGACTACAGCCGTCAACGCCATGAAGAGGCCGGCTACGACTTCGCCTTCAGCCCACACATCGCCAAGGCGGTGCTCTGGGAGACGAGTGGCCACCTCGACTTCTACGCGGACAGCATGTATCCGCCAATGGAAATGGACGGCGCGACCTACTACCCCAAGCCGATGAACTGCCCGTTCCACGTGATGATTTACAAGAGCGACCAGCGCTCTTATCGCGAGTTGCCCAAGAAGATCTTCGAGCTCGGAACGGTCTATCGATACGAGCTCTCGGGTGCCGTGCATGGCCTCCTGCGCAGTAGAGGGTTCACCCAGGACGACAGCCATATTTTCGTGACCCGCGAACAGGTGGCCGACGAACTCACCGATCTGCTCGACTTCGTGCTGTCTGTGCTTCGTGCCTTCGGCTTTGACGAGTTTCAGGCCAAGCTCTCGACCAAGCCCGCGGAGAAGGCGGTCGGAGACGACGAGATTTGGGACTCGGCAACGGCGGGTCTACGGGCGGCCCTCGATGCCCACGGCCTCGATTATGTCGTCGACGAAGGCGGGGGCGCGTTCTATGGCCCAAAGATCGACGTCGATGTGCGCGACGCGATCGGTCGAGCGTGGCAATTGTCCACAATCCAGCTCGATTTCCAATTGCCCGAACGTTTCGACCTTGAATATGTCGCCGCCGATGGTGAGCGGAAGCGTCCGGTCATGATCCACCGAGCGCTCATGGGATCGATCGAGCGATTCTTCGGCGTGCTGCTCGAGCATTACGCCGGAAACTTCCCTGCTTGGCTCGCTCCGGTGCAGATCAAGATCCTTCCCGTTGCTGAAGCACACGAGGACTACGCGTACGAACTTCTCGCGCAATTCAAGGGTGCAGGTTTCCGGGTCGAAGTCGATCCCGCTACTGATCCTCTCGGCAAGCGGGTCCGGAATGGCAAGGTCGAAAAGACTCCGTATGTTCTCGTCGTTGGTGATGACGACGTGGCCAACCGCACGGTCGGCGTCAACCAACGTGGGGTGAAAGATGTCGAGCGCGATGTCGGCGTCGACGACTTTACCGTTCGTCTCGCGGCCGAGGTCGAATCTAAGACATGAACGACGCGGGGGAGGCGGGCCCAATGCCACGGTTGTGGGCCGGGTGGCGAATCCCGTACATCCTTGCCAATGACGATGAGCGAACGAAGAGCGGCGCTGATGGGCTGACACTGTTCGAAGGGATCGAGCAATCGGGTTTGGACGACTCGGTCACCTACATTCTGTGGCGCGGCCAACACTGTTTTGCGCTGCTGAACGCGTACCCGTACACCTCCGGTCATCTCATGGTCCTTCCGAAGAAGGCAGCGGAGAACCTCGAGGACCTCGATGACGCCACTTTCACCGAGCTCTTTGAGGGTGTGCGAATGGGTATCGCAACAGTGAAGGCAGAATACGCTCCCGATGGCGTAAACATGGGTATGAACCTTGGTCGAGCTTCGGGAGCAGGAGTACCCGATCACCTCCATGTGCATGTCCTGCCGCGTTGGTCCGGCGACACGAACTTTGTGACGAGTATCGCCGAAGCGCGGGTCCTGCCCGAGAGCCTCGGTGACACCTGGACGCGCTTGAAGCGAGCCTGGCGGGAGGGCGACTGAATGCAGTGGATCTTGCTCTTGGTCGTCGTGGCCGTGATGTTGTACGCCTATCGGGGTCGGACGGACACCACCCCAGCACCCTCTTCTGTGGCCGTCGACGGTGCCGGAATTGAGGCCGTCGATTTCTACTGGCGACCCGGTTGACCCTTCTGCATGAAGCTCCGTGCGGGCCTACAAGCAAGTGGAATCCCACTCACCAAACACAACATCTGGGCTGCTCCCGCGGATGCCGCCCTCGTACGTTCGATCGCAGGTGGCAACGAGACGGTGCCGACCCTCCTGATCGGTCCCGTCGCTCTGGTGAACCCGACGGTTCGTCACGTCCGCCACACCATCAAGGAACATGCGCCGCACCTGCTGCGGTAAGAAATGATGAGCTACAGGCTGCTCGCGACGAACGCGGCGACCGCCTGAATTTCTTCGGCGGTGAGTTTGGAACCGAACGATGGCATGCCGGCAACCTGAGAATCGCCTGCCTCGTTGGAGGTCGAGAAGCTGGTCTCGCCGCTCGCGCACGATGTGATCACGAGCACAATCGCAATCGATATGAACGTTAAGACCCGAGGCCGCCTCCAACTCATTATCCGTCTAGTAAACATCTCGCCGAGCGGAGGTGTTGCCTTGGGGTATGGAGGCGTAGCATTTCGCACGTGAGTCACGACGCAAATGAAGACACGCTCGACGATGCTGCAGATACCTACGTCGATGAACTGCCCGACGATCTCAACGCAGCCGACTTCGTCGGTCCATACCTGTTTCCAAACAACAGCAAACGTCGGATTCCGGGCGTTCTATATCTGCTGATCGGTGCGGCGATCGTGGTCCTTTGGTGGTCCCGAGATGGTGAATCCTCGCCGCTAGTCAACGGTGGAGTGGCACTCGCTGCGGTCGGACTGATCGTGGTGGGCCTGTACCACGTGCAAGGCGGATGGAATCTGGCTGTCGACGAGCAAGATGCGCTTGTCGAGGCGACCAAAGCTGTCGGTTTTCCCGTCGGGCATGCCTCAGCACAGATGGCGTGGCGCGGACTTCGAAGCCGGCCAACATGGCGGATACTGCTCTACTCGAATGAGTCGCCACCGAAGAGCCGGGGCTTCGCGATGGTAGATGGCGTCGACGGGGAGGTCATTACGACGCTCGTCGAGGACAATCCCGAAGACTGGGCTGGGCTCGAACCCGCTGAAGACAACTAGTCGGACAGCGTCCGGATAGTTCGTTCGACGACGGCGAGGCGGTCTGCGGCAACGCGACTCGCACCCTGAGCGAGCGCCACGACCGTAAGTGTGGTGCGGCCCGAGTCGGCTGACTTATTCCAGTCGCTCATACTCACCTTTGTGAGTTGCTCATGCAAAGCCTCGAATTGGCTCGTGAGTGCGGCGAGACCCTCTGCAGCGGTTGCTGGCCAGGGTCCAGAGCCGTTGTTTGCAACCGCAGCGGCCACTTCGGAGCCAAGAGGCTCGGGAATGCTGTAGCTCGTCGTTCGGATAGCGCTGCTGAGCAGGTCGAGCTGAGCGATCGTCGCGCCGACATGCTCGGCCGCGGTCGTGCCGTCGTCGCCAGCGACGGAAAAATAGTCGTCGATATTCTTGGGTGGAGCGACTCGAAGTGCGTCCTTCCAGCGTCTGGGCATCGAGGCGATCGAGGCGATGAGGTAGCTGGGTTGCAAGCTGTCATAACGGTCTGCCATGAATGGAATGTTAGACGGCGCTGGCCTGTTGAGGACGAGCATCGGTTCCACCGCTAGCCTTTAGGCGAGCCAAAAGGCAGGAGTCGGTCGATGTTCGACGGCAACATGCGAGATCAAGTCGACAGAGGGGTGCAGCCCGTGGGTGCTGCGCTCGTCAACATTGGCGTCACCGCTGACATGATGACCTTGGTCGGCATTGCGATGTCGGCGATTGCTGCCGTCGTCATCGGTTCTGGAAACCTCATCGCCGGCCTCGTGCTGATGATCTTCACCGGTCTACCCGATCTGCTCGACGGAGCGATCGCGAAAGCTGCGGGTACGTCCTCGATGCGAGGCGCCTACTTCGACTCGGTCTCGGACCGACTGACCGACATCATGTTGTTCAGTGGTGTCGCTTGGTATCTGTCGGACACTCGTGACAGCCAGATTCACATGTTGCCGGTCGCTGTCATGGGACTTGCGATCATGATCTCCTACCAGCGTGCAAAGGCGGAGTCGCTCGGATTCGACGCCAAGGGTGGACTGATGGAGCGCGCAGAACGATTCATAGCGCTCGGTATCGGCCTGTTTCTTGGAGCGTTCAACGAGACGCTCCTGCTCGCCGTCCTATGGATCATGTTCGTCCTCACGGCGATTACCGCATTTCAGCGCTTCTTCAAGGTTTGGAAGCAAGCAAGTGTTGGTCGCCCGACACCTCCTCCCGGACCCGTGAGTCGGCGACGAGCCCGAGACGCCCGCCGAACCACGACTCGCGAGCCGCTCTCGGGCCGCTGGCGCAAGCAGGATCGGCGCTGAGCTCGGCGGACGCCGTCCGACATGGTTCCGCGACCGAACATCACAACGCTGCACAAGGCTGCTGCGTTCGCAGCGCAGAAGGTGCCGCGCTCGATCGCATCAGCGATTGTGACGTCGGGTGCCATGGCGGCGTCATTGCTCGCCGGAGACCGGAGAGTCATCGTCGAGCGAAACCTCGAACGGGCGCTCGGTCGACAACTTTCGGTCACCGAGGCTCGCAAGGCCGTTGCGAGAACATTCTCGGCCTATGGGCGGTACTACCTCGACAGTTTCCGGTTGCCAGCGCTCGATGCTAAGGCGATCGATGATGGGTTTGGATACACCGGATTTGAGCACATCAAGAATGCTGTGGACTCCGGCGTTGGGCCGATTCTTGTACTGCCACATCTCGGCGGCTGGGAGTGGGCAGCGTTCTGGTTGACACAAGTGCAAGATCTGAAAGTCACGGCCATCGTCGAGCCGCTCGACCCACCCGAACTCTTTGATTGGTTCCGATCGTTTCGAGAGTCACTCGGTATGACGGTTGTTCCCGTCGGTCCTGCGGCGGGCCCAGCTGTGCTCGAAGCGATCAATTCCGGAGAGGTTGTCTGTCTCCTGTCGGATCGTGTCGTGGCCGATGCCGCTGCCGTTCCGGTCGAGTTCTTCGGCGAGCGGACGCTGTTGCCGAGCGGACCGGCGACGCTTTCACTTCGCACGGGTGCTCCACTCATTCCGGTAGCGGTGTACTTCGACGGCCACAAACACATGGCTGAGTGCCGTCCGCCCGTTCCCGCGATTCGAGAAGGCAACTTCCGCGCTGACGTGCAGAGGGTGACGCAATTGCTCGCAGACGAGCTCGAGCGGTTCATCCGGGCCGCACCCGAGCAGTGGCATGTACTGCAGCCTGGTTGGCCAAGCGACTATCGGGCCCTCGGGCGACCAGTACCAGACCGGCTAAAAGACCTCGCATGAGGATCGGAATGATCAGTCCGTACAGCCTGAGCGTGCCCGGAGGCGTGCAGGGTCAGATCCTCGGCCTCGCTCGAGCGATCCGCGCGCGAGGTGAATCTGTCCGAGTGCTCGCTCCATGCGATGGTCCGCCCCCTGAACCGTTCGTGACACCGCTTGGGAACTCTGTCCCCACTGGAGCGAATGGTTCGATCGTTCCACTGGCGCCCGATCCTGCCGCTCAGCTACGAACGATCCGCGCACTACGAGACGAAGAGTTTGACGTACTCCACCTCCACGAACCATTGGCCCCGGGCCCAACGATGACCGCGCTGCTCATGCGACCGTCGCCCATTGTCGGCACGTTCCATCGGGCGGGTTCGAGTGTTGCCTATGACATCTTTAAGCCGCTGACCTCTCGGGGCGCGAAACGTATCGACATCCGCTTCGCTGTGTCCGATGATGCCGAAGAGCTGGCGGTCCACGCGCTCGGCGGACACTACGAACGGGCGTTCAACGCAGTGGAGGTGAGCCGCTATCGGACCTCGACTCCCTATGAGACGGACGGACCGACGATCTTCTTCATTGCTCGACACGAGGAACGCAAAGGTCTCGCTGTCCTACTCGAAGCTTTTGGAGGGCTCGAACCATCGACACGGCTATGGGTGGCGGGGGTTGGTCCCGAAACCGCAGAGCTACAGAGTCGTTTCGCGGGTGATCCTCGAATTTCGTGGCTCGGCGAGATCGATGAGCAAGAAAAGATGGGTCGCATGTTGGGTGCCGACGTGTTCTGCGCTCCGTCGCTGCACGGTGAGTCGTTCGGAATCGTACTTCTCGAAGCAATGGCTGCAGACACGGCGGTCGTCGCCTCGGACATACCCGGTTATGCGAGTGTCACTCGCCAAGGACGTGACGGCGTGCTCTTTCCTGCCGGTGACCCGATCGCTCTCACATCGGAACTTCGTGGAATCTTAGGAGACCGTGAGCGCCGTGACGCCCTGGTGCTCAGCGGCTCCGAGCGGGTCACCGGATTCTCGATGCGCCGTCTCGCCGACCTCTATTTAAATGCTTACGAACGGGCTATTGAGATGTATTCATGAACATCGGCATTGAACCCGCATCGGCAGCGCGTGGGCGTACTATGAGTGCGCCCCCACGCTGAAGGTGACCATGCCCGGCCGTATCTTTGCGATCTTTGCGATCCCTGCACTTGCCCTTCTGGCCCTTTTCGTGCTGCTCGGTGTACTCATCTGGTGGCCGTTTGCGGTCCTCGCGATTCCCGCCGCCGCAATTACCACGTACTATTTCTGGTACCGCTCGGACGACGCAGTTCTGCGAGCTCTCGATGCTCGCAATCTTGGCCAAACCGAGGGACAACGAATTCTCAACACGGTCGAGAACTTGTGTCTTTCGTCGGGCATCGATCAGCCGAACGTCATGATCGTCGATACGGCCGCATGCAACCTCGCCACTGTCTCGGGCAGAAACGACACCCTCGTTGCAACGACCGGACTTCTCCATGAACTCGATGTGATGGAGATGGAGGGCGTTCTCGCACATGCGCTCACAAAGGTTTCGACGGGCGCTGTGCGCTTCGAAACTCTCGCGGCATCGGCATCACCGTTTATTACCGGCGCACAACGCAACCTTGCCCGCCGGTGGGGAACCGGCGATGCTGGCGTCGTCGCATTTGACATCTCAGGTGTTGGACTCACCCGGTATCCACCGGGGCTCCGCTCGGCTCTTGAGCGTATCGACGGGCGGTCGACCGACATACCAGGAGCGGACTCATTAGGGGCAGCACTGCTGATCCCGCCCGCCGGGCAACGAGTTCCCCTCGACCACCGAATTGAAGTTCTCTGGGAGTTGTAATGAAAAGAATGTTTCGTTGGATCGCTGTCTTGGGCGCGCTCGCGCTACTAGCTGCTGCGTGTGGTGGCGATGAGACCCAGACAGCGGCGACGACGACGAGCACCACGCAAACGACGTCCACGACCGAGGCTCCAAGCACAACCGCTACTACGGAGTCAACAACGACGACCACGACCGAGGCTCCCGACATCGGTCCCGTGTACCCGTTGACCGGCGAACCCCTCAGTGAAAACAACTCGCCGGACCACGCTGCTGTCGTCATCAAGGTCTCCAACAATGACGAAACTGCTCGGCAGGCGCTGATAGGGCTCGACCAGGCCGACATCGTCTACGAAGAGCGGATCGAGCAGCAGGCCACTCGGTTCGCGGCCGTCTTCCATTCCGTACTTCCCGACGAGGTCGGGTCGGTGCGTTCTGGGCGCACCTCTGACATCCAGATCGTGTCGAACCTGAACCGTCCGGTGTTCGCATTTTCGGGGGCGAATGATGGCGTGCACAGCCAGCTCCGGATCGCTGAGAACGAGGGCACCCTGATCCGGGCGAGCGCCGACTTCAACGATCCGCAATTCAAACGGATCGGTGAGTTTCGTCCTCCGAACAATCTCGTCGCCGACGCAGCGAGCTTGCTTGGCGAGGCCGAGGATGGCGAGCCTCCGTCGTCGGTGTTCGACTACTCCGACAACGTGATTTCGCTGGGAGCACCAGCCGCAGGCGTCCGCATCGAAGCGCGAGTTGATGCACTGTATGTGTGGTCGACACCAGATGCCGGGTATCTGCGGTTCCAGGGTGATGATGCACACATGACCCGCGAAGGTGTGCAAATCACGCCCCAGAACGTGATCGTGCTCACGACGACGTACCTTCCGAGCCAGATCGATCGAACGTCGGTGGACGCCATCACAATTGGCGATGGCCCGGTCACGGTGTACTCGGGTGGATTCAAGGTCGAGGGCACATGGACCCGCGAATTTCCCCGCGATCCGTTCACGCTGACCACGCCCGACGGCGATGAGATCGGTTTGGCACCAGGTCAAACATGGGTGAGTCTGACGCCCGAAGGAACCGCAGCGGAAATCAGCTTGCAAGAGGCCGACTCGCTGCGCGATAACTGAGCTAAGCGAACATGCCAATTTCTGGCCAAAGCGCTTCGTTCCTTCAGCGAAACCCTCTGTAGGGTGTTGAAATGAACGAGAATTCGACATCCTCAACCGGTACCCCTCTCGTCAAGCGTGGGCTCGCCGAAATGTTGAAGGGCGGCGTCATTATGGACGTCGTCAACGCAGAGCAGGCCAAGATCGCCGAAGATGCTGGTGCTGTTGCAGTCATGGCACTCGAGCGTGTCCCTGCCGACATCCGGGTCGACGGCGGCGTCGCTCGAATGAGCGACCCCGAGATGATCGAGGGCATTCAAGACGTGTGCACGATCCCGGTGATGGCCAAGGTTCGTATTGGTCATTTCGTCGAGGCGCAGATTATTGAAAGCCTCGGTGTCGACTACATCGACGAGTCCGAAGTGCTCACCCCCGCTGACGAAGCACATCACATCGATAAATGGGCCTTCAAAGTCCCGTTCGTCTGTGGTGCCACGAATCTTGGAGAAGCGCTGCGTCGTATCTCCGAGGGAGCGTGCATGATTCGATCGAAAGGCGAAGCGGGCACCGGTGATGTTGTCCAGGCGGTTCGCCATCTTCGGTCGATTAACGGTGACATCAAGAAGATCACTCAGGCCGACGGGCCCGAGTTGTTCGAGTGGGCAAAAAGGCTCCAAGCCCCGCTTTCACTCGTCCAGGAGATCAACCAAACCGGTCAACTTCCGGTTCCCTTGTTCTGTGCGGGCGGTCTTGCTACCCCGGCCGACGCCGCTCTAGCCATGCAGCTCGGCGCCGACGCGGTGTTTGTTGGCTCTGGCATCTTCAAGAGCGAAGATCCCGCTCCGCGGGCACGAGCGATCGTTGAAGCGACCACGAACTTCCGCGATGCAGCCATTCTGGCGAAGGTGTCTCGTGGCCTCGGCGCTCCAATGACAGGAATCGGCATGGATGAGCTCGAGGTGAAGTTCGAAGATCGCGGCTGGTGACGATCGGCGTTCTCGCCCTGCAGGGAGCCTTCAGGGCCCATGCGGACAAGCTGACCGAACTTGGCGTCGATGTGATCGAAGTGCGCTTGCCAGGCCACCTCGATGAAGTTGACGCGCTCATCATGCCCGGTGGGGAATCGACCACCATGTCGATGTTGCTCGAGTCATCTGGGTTGTTTGACCCGCTCGCCCGTCGGATCGCCGACGGAATGGCGGTCTTTGGAACTTGTGCTGGCCTCATCTTGTTGGCAGAGGAGATCGAAGATGGACGCCCCGATCAGCGGTCGTTCTCTCGATTCGACATTACGGTTCAGCGAAACGGTTATGGACGCCAAATCGAGAGCTTCGAGACGCAACTCGAAACCACGGTCACCGATGATCCGGTTCACGCAGTGTTCATTCGAGCACCGCGCATTATCCGTCTCGGGCCCGACGTCGAGGTGCTGGCGACTGAGCGAGACGACGCAGTATTGATTCGGACCGGAGATGCCATGGGCGCCGCTTTTCATCCAGAATTGGCGAACGATGCGCGGATTCATCGCCTGTTCCTCGATTCCATCGCATACTAGAAGTCGAAGGAGGCCATAGATGTCGGGTCATTCCAAATGGGCAACCATCAAACACAAGAAGGGCGCGCTAGATAAGAAGCGCGCCAAACTGTTCGCGAAACTCATCAAACAGGTTGAGGTCGCGGCACGGTTGGGCGGCGGCGACATGGACGCCAACGCGACCTTGCGCACGATGTATCAGAAGGCTCGAGACTCCTCGGTCCCGCTAGACACGATCGAACGCGCTATCAAACGCGGCACCGGCGAGCTCGAAGGTGTGAGCTATGAATCGATCACCTATGAGGGTTACGCGCCTGCGGGCGTCGCGTTGTATGTCGAGGTATTGACCGACAACCGCAACCGGACCGGAGCCGATATGCGATCGCTGTTCTCTAAGAACGGCGGATCGATGGCCGAGCCCGGCGCGGTCGCTTGGCAATTCGAACGCAAGGGAATCATCACGCTTGAGCGCACCCTCAACGAGGACGATCTCATGATGGTCGCCCTCGAGCATGGGGCAGAAGATCTGGCAGATGAAGGCGACACCTGGCTCCTCACGTGCGAGCCAACAGATCTCAACGGACTCCGCAATGCGTTGGAGTCGGGAGGGATCGCGTTCGAGAGCGCCGATCTCACCATGCTGCCGACGTCGACGGTCGAGATCACTGACACGACCGACGCAAAGGCGGTCCTGCGCCTCATCGACATCCTCGATGACAACGATGATGTGCAAGATGTGTTCGCCAACTTCGACATGCCCGACGACGTGTTGCAGGCGGCTGCCGACGAATAGCCAACGCGGCTGAGAATCAGCGTGCCACTGATTTGTTAGAGGCCCGAAGGGCTGAGAATCAGCGTGCCACTGATTTGTTAGAGGCCCGAAGGGCTGAGAATCAGCGTGCCATTGTGGCCGCCGAAGCCGAACGAGTTCGACATCGAAGGACCGGGCGTCCAAGGCCGTGCATCACCGACCACGAGGTCGATTTCTGGCATCTCGGGATCATCGTTCACATGGCCAACGGTGGGCGGTATGAGCTTATGTTCCATAGCGAGCACGATCGCAGCGGCCTCGATGGCACCTGCAGCGCCGAGTGCGTGGCCGGTGACACCCTTTGTCGACGTCACGATCGGCTTCGTGGCATTGCCGCCGAAGACCTTGTTGATCGCTTCTGCCTCAGCCGCGTCGTTAAGGGGAGTGGATGTGCCGTGTGCGTTGATGTGCACGATGTCTTCTGCAGACAAGCCAGCGTCGTCGAGCGACAATTTCATGCAGTTGACCGCACCGACGCCGCCTGGCGATGGTGCGGTGATGTGATGGGCGTCGGCTGTCGATGCAGCGCCCATAACCTCTGCGAGGATCGTCGCGCCTCGAGCAACGGCGCGGTCCCATTCTTCGAGAACGAGCACTGCGGCACCCTCGGCCATGACGAAGCCGTTGCGGTCCTTGTCGAAGGGCATCGAGCGATTGTTTGCCGATAACGCTGTCATGTTGCGGAAGCCGGCCAAGGCGGTGATCGTGAAAGATGCCTCACTGCCGCCAGCAAGGACGGCGTCACAGCGATCGGTTGCGATCCACCGCGCTCCGTTTCCGATCGAGTGTGTACCAGCGGCGCACGCGGTCACGGTGTTTTCGGCCGGGCCTTGCCAGCCGTACTTCATCGAGAGCCCGCCAGCTGCGGCATTTGCCATCATCATCGGTACGAGGAATGGCGACACACGTCGCTCACCCTTCTCGTACCGATTAATGATCTGTTCTTCGAGCGTGGTCAGGCCACCGATACCGGTGCCGAGGAACACGCCGCGTCGTGTCGGCTCTGCGTCGATCTCGCCAGCCTGTTCGAGCGCTTCGTGTGCGGCAGCAAAGGCGAATTGGGCATACCTATCGGTACGCCGGACCTGTTTGCTGTTCTCGAAATAGGGCTCGGGGTCGAAATCGCAGACGCGGCGTTCCACATCTTCGACCGGCCCTTGCAGACCTTGCCAAAAAGCGTCTTTGCCAATTCCGCAAGGAGCGACAACGCCGACGCCGGTGACAGCGACTCGACGGAACTTCATTACAGCTTGTTGGTGACGAGTTCGTAGGCGCCTTTGACGACCTCGATGCCGTCCAACTCGTCTTCTTCAACGCTGACGTCGAATTCTTCTTCGAGGCCCATGACGAGCTCGACCAAGTCGAGGCTGTCCGCATCGAGGTCATCGGCGAACGATGCCTCCAAGGTGACCTTGTCGGCATCGACGCCCAAGACGTCGACGGCGACCTTTACGAAACGTGCGAAATTGTCATCACTCATTGCTTTTTTCTCCTGAATTGCAGGTGCGTAAATACTAGAGGGGTTCTGCGGCCGTTGGACGCAGATGTTGAATCGAGAGGCGGAAGCTACAGGCCCATGGTCATGCCGCCGTCGACCGGAAGGACTGCGCCGGTGATATAACCAGCGGCATCGGAACTGAGAAATGCAACCGCTGCAGCGATCTCTTCGGGTTGTCCGATCCGTCCGAGCGGGACAACGTTGGTCATTGCGGCGAGCTGATCGTCGGTGAGAGATGCGGTCATGTCCGTGGCGATCGGTCCTGGTGCAACCACATTCACGGTGACATTGCGCGATGCGAATTCTTTGGCCAGTGATCGGGCTAAGCCGTGGAGGCCCGCCTTCGACGCCGCGTAGTTGGCTTGGCCGGCTTGACCGCCAATACCGACGATCGAGGAGATGAATACAATCCGACCCCATCGGGCCTTCATCATTCCCCTGACGGCTCGTTTGGCCACCCGGAAGCCACCCGTCAGGTTCGAGTCGACGACCGACGTGAAGTCGTCCTCGGCCATTCGAAGGACGAGACCATCCTTCGTGATCCCGGCGTTCGACACGAGAACCGTGACCGGACCCAGCTTCTCCTCGATCTCGGTAAAGGCGGCATCGACGGATTTGGTGCTGTTCACGTCGCAATGGACGGCGAAGATTCCGTCTTCGCTGATTGGCGTGGAACGGTAGGTGGCAGCAACCGTGTAGCCGGCATCACGTAGGGCGATCGCTGTCGCAAGACCGATACCGCGGTTGGCGCCAGTCACGAGCGCCACGCGTTGTTCAGGTTCAGACATTTGGCTCCCAGCGCATGATGGCAGATGCCCAGGTCATGCCAAAGCCGAAGCCGCCGAGCAGTAGCAGGTCGCCCGGCTGGATCCTCTGGTCGACGACCGCCGTGTCGAGTGCGATCGGAATCGTTGCCGCGGAGTTATTCGCGGTGTCTTGGATCGTGACGATCGCCTTCTCCATCGGGATATCGAGCCGGTTTGCGATCGCTTCGATGATCCGCACGTTCGCCTGATGCGGCACGAACCAGTCGATCTCGCCGGCGGTAACCCCGGCGTTCTCCATCGCATTCTTCGCAGACTGTGTGACGGCACGGACCGCTGTGCGAAATACTTCTTTGCCGTCCATGGTGATCTTGCCATTGTGATCGGTGTAACCAATGTGGCGATGGTGTCCGTCGGCGCCGAGGTCGAATCCGAGCAGTGTGGGCGTGTCGTGGCGTTCGAGAACGACCGCTCCAGCACCATCACCGAAGAGGATGGCCGATCCGCGATCTTCCCAGTCGACATAGTCGCTGAGCGTGTCCGCACCGATAACGAGGATTCGTTCCAACCCGGTCCCGATCAGACCGTTCGCTGCCATGAGCGCATAGGTGAAGCCCGAACATACGGCCTGCATGTCGCAGGCGCCGCCGCGAATCCCGAGCTCTGCATGCACTGTCGCCGACGTTCCCGGCATGAGCTGATCTGGCGTTGACGTAGCGACGATGACGAGGTCGATGTCGGCCCCGGTAACCCCCGCTCGATCCAAGGCTTGTCGGCCTGCATGAATCGACATCTCGCCCGTCGATCCACCGACGTGGCGTTGCTTGATCCCGGTGCGTTCGAAGATCCAAGCGTCGTTCGTGTCGAGCCCGCCTGCGGCAAGATCGTCATTGGTCAGAATCTTCTCCGGAAGGTTCGAACCCCATCCAATGATGCGACTACCGGCGCTCATGGCTGACGCAGCCAAGCGATTGGCTGGCGGGCGGTGACGCGTTCTCCGGGAAGGGCGAGGAAGCCCTGCACCTCGCCAGCGAAGGCAGACCGTACGTCGACGTCACCAACGGTGCCGAGGACCGAGCCTCGTGTGATCGGTGCGCCGACCTCGATCTTTGGATCGGGAGCGAAGACACCAGCAGCGGGAGAGACGACCAGACGTTCTGTAGCGAAGAGATGCTCGCCCTCGTGAACCGGAGCTGGGGCGGTCGCTGTTGCGCTGCCAATACTTTCGAGGAGACCGTCGACATCGTCGGGCGAGTTGATAGTGATTCGCGTCGCTTCCTTCAGCGTGCGCTTCACGAGCCCGGTGAGCACATTGCCAGGCCCAACTTCGATCAGGGTCGTCGCTCCGGCTGTGTCGAGCGCGTGGAGGGTCTGACGCCACCGCACCGGCGAGCAGAGTTGAGCGTTGAGGAGACTATTCCAGTCGCCGGCCTGGCTGTGGACGGCGCCATCGACATTCGCAACGACGAAGGTGTCGGCGTCTCGGAATTCCGTTCGATCGAGCGCTTTGCGTAGCCGATCTCTTGCAGGGCTCATGAATGGGGTGTGGAACGCGCCGCCGACCGGCAGCGCCATTGCTCGCTTTGCACCGAGTTCCTTCGCCACCGAACTCGCTTCTTCGACTGCGACGGGCGCTCCGGCGATGACGACTTGGCCCGGAGCGTTGTAGTTGGCCACCCACACATCGCCAGCGACACGGGCGCAGGCGATGTCGACTTGATCATCGTCGAGGCCGAGGATCGCGGCCATGGTGCCGTCGTGCTCATCGGCTGCTGCCTGCATTGCATCGCCTCGCTCGCTCACCAGACGGACGGCGTCGGCAAAGTCGAGCACGCCCGCGGCGGTGAGGGCGCTGTATTCGCCCAAACTGTGGCCGGCGTGGCCAGCTGCCTCAACGCCGACGCGCGTGACGGCGTCGAGAACCACCATCGACAGGACAAACGTGGTCAGCTGACTGTTCCTCGTGAGCTTTAGTGTCTCGGCGTCGGCATTGAGCAGAAGATCGGCGACGTCGCGGTCAGCGACTTCTGAAGCCTCCGCGACCAGCTCCCAAGAGGGATGGTCCTTCCACGGGGCACCCATGCCAGGAGCTTGCGATCCCTGGCCGGGATACATGAACACGATCATTCGAACACCTCAGTCGTGGCCGGGCGGCGGCCTCTGGACAGAACGCTATTCCAGGTCTTCATTTTTAGCCAACTACTCACTGGTAACCGACGTGTCTTTGGACTCCTTGGGTGGGTTGCTCGAGGTAGCCAGCGGGCGGGGCCCAGGCGTCTGCCACATGTTGATCTTCCCAGTTATAGAGAGCGATCAGTGCGGGTCGGAGTCCTCGTCCACGTTGGGTTGGTTCGTACGCGTGCGGCGATCCACCCCCGATGGGCAGTCGAGCAATGACAATCCCGTTCATTGGTCGCTCCGTCGGTCTGAGCCATCGAAGCGCTATCGTACTTCTCGCTATCCATGCCCGGATGGCGGAATTGGCAGACGCGATGGATTCAAAATCCATTGTCCGAAAGGGCGTGTGGGTTCAAGTCCCACTCCGGGCACAATTACATCCGCACTCGTACATCCGCACTCGGCTTCGCCGATGCGGCCCCCTGGCGGTTCGTTCGCCCCTCCGTCCCTCCGGGGCTTGTGGTGAGGTTGCA
>JBLIMK010000067.1:0-24268 GCA_047638715.1 Verrucomicrobiales bacterium | reverse complement strand
CCGCCGCGATGTCATACGCCAAGTGGTCTTTCCCGGCGCTTTGCCGTACATCATGTCTGGATTGCGATCCGGTCTCGGCTTCGGCTGGAGAGCCGTTATCGCTGCCGAGTTGGTTGGCGCCTCATCCGGTCTTGGACAATGGATCTTCGAGCAGCAAGAGTTTGCACGCGCTGACAAGATCGTCGCCGGCGCGTTGACGATCGGCCTGATCGGCTTGTTGATGGATCGAATTCTTCTCGCACCACTCGAGCGCCGGACCATCGAAAAATGGGGTCTTGTGGAGAGCACAGCATGAAAAAGCAACGACCTTGGTGGATCAGACCGATCATCGGCATCATTATCCTCAGCGCAGTCCTTCTTATCGCACCGGTGTATGGCAGGCTCACCGCTGGTGGAAAGATCAGCCCCGATATCAGCCGAACTGCCGAGCAGGTCAACATCACCGTGGACCTTCCATTCGAGCCAGAGAACTACCATCGAGATACGCTCTCGGATCTTGGCGTCTTTGCCGGACGATCCAGGGAAGACGCTACAAAGCTTCGACTACGCGCCGTTACCCAAGATAACCTTGACGCCATCGCCAACTTTTTCTGGGTCGAGGGAATCGCGCCGAGCTAATGAAGCTCACAGTTAACGGTGAGTCACACGAGTTCTTCGTCGATCAGGAAACACCGCTGCTCGACGTTCTCCGAAATGATCTCGGTCTGTTCGGCGCCAAACGCGGGTGCGCTCAAGAACAGTGTTATGCCTGCTGTGTGCTGGTGGACGGCCGGACGCAACCAAGCTGCCAATTGCCCGTCGGCCACGTCGAAGATCTTCCAATCGAGACCGTCGAGTCCCTAGAAGACCTTCGCGACTTCTTCTTGGCCGAGCAGGTCGGTCAGTGCGGTTTCTGCATCGCCGGCATGATGGTGGCCGCCGAGGGCCTGCTGAGGCAGGTGCGTTATCCGAACGACGCCCAGATCCGCGAGGCGTTGGATACAAACGTGTGTCGGTGCGGCGTGTACGACCGCGTGCGTCGCGCAATCCGGTTTCGGATTGGGGATCCTGAAGATCCAATTTGGGACCTCCGTCCTCAAGATCCGCTCGATCCAGGCTCGACGTCGACAGCACCGCTTTCGTCTTCAATTCGCGACAACCCGCAACTCGACACGTGGATCCAGATCGATGGGGCCGACACGATCACGGTTCGAAGTGGAAAAGCGGAACTTGGACAGGGCATTCGTACCGCTGTCGCGCACATAGCGGCGACACAGCTCTGTGTCGACCACACCCGAATCGTGATTCTTCACGCCGACACCGATGGTGCTCCCAACGAGGGCACGACCTCGGGAAGCATGTCGATCCAGCTCTCGGGCGAAGCAATGAGCGCAGCGGCAGCAACGGCCCGTTCGATCATGGTGTCGCAAGCGAGCGACATGTTCGGCGTTCCGGCCGAATCCCTCGTCGTCGCCGATGGCACGATCAGCGATCCAGCCTCTGGTCAAACGACGACGTATTGGGAAGTGCAGGGTGGTCGTCCGTTCAACATCGAGATCGACCCAACATCACCTCGTGTGGTCGACGATGTCCGATCCGAAGGCGCGAACACGCGAATAGACCTCCCAGCCAAGCTTTCTGGCGTCCCAACTTACGTTCACGATTTTCGAGACGAGACGACAGCACACGGCCGGGTGCTACGCCCTCCGCACTACGAAGCGCGACTGCAGTCGCTCGACACGTCGACTGTCGAGGCGATGCCTGGGGTCGTGTCCGTTGTGCGAAACGGCAGTTTTGTCGGCGTCGTCGCAGAGCGAGAACAACACGCTGAAGATGCCATCGACGCACTCCGAGCTCTCGCTGAATGGGAAGGGACGTCGGCAATGCCGACCGAACCCGATGACCTGTTGACGCTCCCTCTAAGTACCTACGACGTTGTTGACGGAACAGACGTCGATTATGAGGTCGGCACACCGAGCCGCAGGGCAGATGGCAGGTTCGACCTCACTGCCCGCTACACAAAACAGTTCACAATGCACGGTTCGCTAGGCCCGTCGGCGGCCGTCGCACATTTCGATGGCGAGAAACTCACTATCCGGTCGTCGACTCAAGGCGTCTACCCGCTGCGGGAGACGCTGGCACAAGCGGTGAACCTACCGGTCGAAAATGTCCAGATCCATCACGCGGAGGGAGCTGGCTGTTACGGACACAATGGCGCTGATGACGTGTCACTGGATGCCGCACTTTTGGCAATGGCGGTTCCCGATCGATCGATCTTGACCGCATGGTCCCGCGCCGATGAGCATCGTTGGGAGCCCTACGGGCCCGCAATGATCGTGAAACTCGCGGGGGATGTCCGCAAGGACAAGATCGCGACGTTCGACTTCGAGAACTGGAGCTACACGCACTCGAGCAGACCTCGCATCCGCGGCGATGGTTCGAACCTTCTTCTCGCCGCATGGCACTTGGAGGAACCGTTCGAACGGCCACTCCCCCAGCCAATGCGTGGACGCCACATCGGTGCTCACCGAAACGCGGACCCGATCTATTCGATCGAGAACCGCCGTGCCCGGGTGCACCTCGCACAGACGACGGCGGTTCGGACCTCGGCACTTCGCGGCTTGGGAGCCTTCGCCAACGTATTCGCTACAGAGTCCTTCGTGGACGAAATGGCCCACTACGCAAGCATTGACCCGGTCGAGTTTCGGCTCGCCAACCTCGAGGACCCACGAGCCAGAGCGGTCGTCGAAGCGGTGGCAGAGGATGCTTGGGGCACCGATCGGCCCGTGAATACCGGTCGGGGCATCGGCTTTGCCCGTTACAAGAATGCGCAGACGTATTTCGCGGTAATCGTCGAGCTCACGGTCGACCGAGAGACCGGACAGATTCAACTCTCACACGCCACCGGCGCTTCGGACTCCGGACGCATTATCAGCCCCGACGGAGTGAGCAATCAGCTCGAAGGCGGTTGCGTTCAGGCCGCGAGCTGGACGCTCAAAGAAGCCGTGCAGCTAACGCCCGACCAGGTCACGAGCGTCGATTGGGAGACCTATCCGGTTCTTCGTTTCTCGGATTCATTCCCGGTCCGGACGATTCTTCTGGACCGACCCGACCAACCACCTCTTGGATGCGGGGAGGCCGCCCAGGGACCGATGGCCGCAGCTATCGCAAATGCGGTGTTCGATGCAGTCGGCGTCAGAATGCGCGACCTTCCCCTCACCTGTGAGCGCGTCAAGAGCGCGCTCGCCCACCTTCCCAACCACTGATTGGACAGCTCCCATGGAGACAAGCAGCCGGCCAAACCTGAGCGACGAAGAACGCGTTGCACCGTTCTTCGATGCCGACAAGAAGCGAATCGCGGTGCGATCCGTTCACGCGGTAAACGATGCGACTGCGCGCACGGAGATAACGATCGGCAATCACCCGATCACCATCACCGACGAACCCATCACGTCTGGAGGCGGCGAGACGGGTCCAACCCCGCTCGAGACCGTGCTCGCAGCGTTGGTTGGATGTAAATGCGTCATGATCCACAATGTCGCCGACGCGATGAAGTTCGAATATGAAGGCGTAGAGATCGAAGCAGCCGGCACCGTCGATCTGCGTGGAGCTAAAGGTGTTCCCGGCTTCCGTCCGTACTTCGACACGGTCGACATCAAGGTCATTATCTTCACCCAAGAATCGGAAGAGCGAATGCAAAAGCTTGCGCTCAACGCTGAGGCTAGATGTCCGGTGATGAACCTCTTTCGTGACGCTGGATCAGCCGTAAACGCCGAGTGGGTAATCCAATGAGCACCATGATTCGAGGTTTCATCGCCGGAGTACTAGGGGTGATCGGCATGGCTGGTGTCAGCTTTACGATGCGCCGTATGGTCGAACCGACCAAACCAATCGGCACAACTCACTACGAGAAGGTTGTCGAGAAATCTCGATCAACTTTCCAGCCCGATGCAGAGCCGCTCGACAAGGTGACACAGGTTCGCATCGGCGAAGTGGGCCACCTCGCCTTCGGCGGCGTTTGGGGAGTTGTCTTCGCATTCGCCATGCGGAACAACGACATTAAGCCATTGGTACATGGCGTCGCTTTCGGCACTGCTGTCTGGGGCTTTGCGTTCGGTGGGTACATGCCCGCACTGGGCATCTCTCGAGGAATCAAAGATATGGATGCCTACGAGGCATCGAGGACCCTGCTCTGCCACGCCACCTATGCATCGGTGATGGCGTTGCTGCTCGAAGAAATGCGCAACCCGCGACGCCTGTTGGTCCGCGGGTGAGCGTATCCGTTGACAGTATTGAAGGACTCGGACACCCGCTCGCCTTCAAATTCGCAGACGGCACCGCTCGGCCGGGAGTGCTCGGCACGTCACCGTCTCGCGACGTGATCAAGATCGAATCGCGTCAACTGGCAACGCACCAGAAGGAAGGCATCGCTACGGAGGGCGAAACGGGAAGCGCGTGGAGGCTCACGACCGACGAGGACGGTCATCTTCGCGGCACCGACCTCGCACCCTTCCCACTCGGGTATTTCAACGCTGGCCTTCACGCCGATCTGGCCAACCGAATCGTTACCCTCGCTGCTCAGCGCTCGATCGATATCAGCGGCATGGCCATGGATCTCGACACCGGCTATTTCATGACCGGCTCGTTCTTTAAAGGGACTGGCGAGGGCTACGCAGAACCCGCCAACATCGACGTCTCATTTGCGAGCACATCGCCCACCGACGTTCTCCACAAGCTCGTCAGCGATGCGGTAATCGCGTCCCCGGCGTTCGCTCTCATGCGGAAACCGCTGCGCAATACCTTCGCGATTTATGTGAATGGCCGACGCCGCAAGGTGACGACGATGCTCGAGTCGGGAAGCCAAGACGCGATCGATCCGTACGTCACGTACTCGAGCGCGCCCTCACCACTTGCCGACGCTGACACATTTCCCGACCTTGTCTATAAGACGGGTCAGAAATCGGACGGCGTTTCAGAAGTAGCTCCCGGCGATATGACGACCCGGCAGATCAGGCCGGTTATTGGTCGCAGCGCCCTCATCGATCCAGGTGGCGCCACCGAAACCGACGTCGTACTCGGAATCCCCGGGGCCAGTAATTTCGCGATGAAGTCAGACGAGCGACCATCGTCCGATATGGCACCTTCAGGTTTGGCACTGCTTTCGGCCGGCGTGGCCTTTTGTTACATGACCCAAATGTCTCGATACATCGAGTATCAAAAGATGGCGATCCGCGGTATTCGTCTCGTGCAACACATCCCGTTCACGTTGGATGTGCAGGGCGACCAACTGATCGGTGGAGCCGAGCCCGCCGACACCCATTTGTTCTTAAGCGGTGACGAGGATGGTGAGACGTTCGAACGGCTGATGAAGATCGCAGAGCGAACCTGTTACCTCCACAAGACGATGTCCGATGCCCTCGAACCGACCGTGAAGGTCACGAACCTTCGCACTGGAGCATGATGCCTGATTTCATTGATCTCCCGATTCCCGAAATCGATTCCGATGCGCTGGGCCCGGTCGTGGGAGAGCGATTCCCCGACGTTGTGTTGCCTGATCAATCTGGCAATCCCATCGACCTTCACGAGCACCGAGCGGGGCGACGAGCGCTGTTTATCGTCCATCGAAGCGCCGACTGGTGACCATGGTGCAGAGCGCAGCTGGTCGAGCTGCAACGAACCTACGGTGATAACGATGATGTTGCGGTCTACGCCCTGAGCTATGACCCCGTGTCCACGCTGACGCGGTTTGCGGAATCGCACGGCATTACGTATCCATTGCTCAGCGATGAAGGCAGCGCGGTTATTACCGAGCTTGGCATCCTCAACGTCACGCTCGACGAAGAGCGCGCCGCTTACGACCGGAAGGTCGAGGAACGCCACCGCGGCATCCCCTACCCCGGCAGCTTCGTTCTCGATGAGGACGGAATCCTCGTAGGCAAGCGTCTCGAGCAGTCGCATCGTGTTCGCCCAACAGCAAACACGCTCATGACGACGTTCTTCGGTCCCGAAGGGGGCGAACCCGCAGGCATGGTTTCTGCGAACTCGCCAGGCGTGCGGGTCGCCGTTTGGCTCGATACCCAGGTTGTGTCGGCGAATCAGCAACAAGACGCCCACGTGCGTTTCGTCTTGGAACCCGACGTGCATCTGTACACCGAGCCGGTTCCGGCAGGGTTTCGCGCGGTGAGCGTCAAGCTCACCGGTGACGATGCCATCCACGTCGAAGACGTCGAACCGCTCGAAGGGCACGAATTCTCGATCGCCGGACTCGACGAGTCGTTCTATGTGCTCGAAAATACGATCGACATTGCCGTGCCTTTCTTCCTGTTGACCAATCGCGATACAGCCGGCGAAGGTACCCGAAAGGTGCCGATGTCCGTCGAGATCGCGTACCAGGCGTGTACTGGCGACGAGTGTTTCATGCCCGAGACGGTGACGCTCGAACTCGAGCTGAACGAAGAGCCGAACCCAGGCTACGAAACGAAGGATCTCGCCGCGCTTGCGCCGCTCGTAATGCGTCGAATCGTCGAGGCTCCAAAGACAGAAGCGGAATTGCTCGACCTGGTGAACGCCGCACTCGTTGGTGTCGGTGTGGACGCTGGAGAGGTTCGTGACACGATCGACGTTCTTGTTGGCCGCGGTTTGGTCTTTCAGGCTGCCGACGGTCGATGGGTCGAGGCCAAAGGCGAAAAGGCCTGAGCGTTTACGCGACGGCGACGTTTCGTTCGACGAGCGAGAGCCTGCTCGCCAGGATCACCAATACGGTCGAAACAACACCCATTGTCGATGCCGTCACCCACGCAACGTCATAGGTCCAGCGCTCTGCAATCGACGCCAGAAGCGGCGCTCCAACGATTCCGCCCATAAAGACGCCGGTGACGACGAATCCGGTTGCCGTTCCGGGAGTCGTCGTCGTGTTTCGAATGACCGTGTAGTACATCACGCCCGGCCAACCCCATGCGCCAAGGAACGCCAGGATCGATGCCACCCACAGCAGAGGCTGATTCTCCTGGGCAAGAGCCATCAAGCCGAACGCGACCGCGCCGAGCGCCATCGCTAATCCGAGCTCGACGAAACCAGATGCACCACGACGCCCCGCAAACCATCCAATTCCCGTTCGCATGACGATCGTGAGGCCGCTTCCGATCGCAAGTGCGGTGGCTCCAACGCTCTCGGTGTATCCAGACGCTGCGAATGCGTCGACTGTGAGAACGGCCAGGCCGTTGCCCGTTGCGCCGCCGAGCGAACCGGCCAGAGCGAGCGCTAGAAGGCACCGCCAATCCTTCCCGACAGGACGACGAGGTTCGGCCGCAGATGCTTTGCCGGGTCCATCAGGCGCGAGCAACGCCATCACAAAAGCGAAGACCGAGTACGCCACGAAGGCAGCCCGCCAATCGAGCTCGGACCCGAGCGAACCGACGACGGCGCCGGCAATGAAACTTCCGAAGGGAACCGCTGCCTGTTTGACCCCAAAACCAAGGCCTTGCCGCTCTGGCCCGAGGCCTGCAAGCACTCGGTTCCCGGACAATTGGCCCGAAGTGTTCGAGATACCCGCCGCACCGAGCGCAAGGGCAAAGGGCCAGAACGAGCTGGATATGGCAATGAGTATCGAGGACACGCCTCCGCCCGTGGCTGCGAGGATGAAGCCAATGCGGGCGCCCAACTTGTCGATCAAGCTACCGATCGTGAACGAGCCGATGGCCGAGGTGATGAAGTAGGCCGAGACCGCAAAGCCAAACTGCGATTTGCTGATCGCGAGATCGTTTTGTAACCGGACGGCAAAGCCGCCGGCGAAGAAGAGCGGAAATGACGAGACAACCGAGAAGAGAACGGCGGTTGTGAGTGGTCGCTCTCCGAGAATCGAATTCCGAAGCGACTGCACGATACATTATATCTGATGTCGGGCCGCCAAACATTGTGACCGACAGCACCTGGTCGTGGTCTCACCCTTTTGGCAGCGCGACGAGACCAAACGAACGGCTCGCGATAGCCATCTGCGTTGGCGGAATGGGCACTTTGGGTTTCGCGGTGACCTCGCCGATCCTCCCTGACCTTGCTACATTCTTCGGGGTTTCGCGCGGCTCGATCGGGCTGGTGCAAGCAGCCGTGTCGGTGCCTGGTGTGCTGTTCTCCGCACTCATTGGTTACATGGCCGACCGACTCGGCCGGAGAAGGGTCGTCCTCACCGCCTTGGTGCTCTTCTCCGTATTCGGTTGTGCTGGCTTCTTCGCCCGCTCGTTCTGGAGCCTCATCGTCGTGAGGTTCCTCCAGGGGGTCGGAACGTCGGGGATTCTCGGCATGGGAATCGTCCTGATCGGCGACTCGTTCGAAGGCGATGCCCGGACTCGCGCCATGGGCTTCAACCTGACCGGTGTCACGCTCATCGCGATGCTGGGGCCAATCGTCTCGAGTCAACTGGCCACCGGCGGAATCTTTCGGTCGTTTCTGATCTTTCTCATCGGATTTCCGTTGGCGATCTGGGCCAGTCGAATGCCAGCGGACAAGCCGTCTGGCACGATTGCGCTGCCCCATCGTCACCTCGCTGCCGCCGTCCGCAAGATGCGCGGAGACAAGACACTCGTCGACTACATCGGGGTCCTCGTCGCGACGTTGTCCGGAGTCTTCGTGCTTCACGGCCTGGGCCTGACCGTCACGCCGCTGTTCCTAGAGGAGGAGTTCGGAACATCCGTTGGTCAGCGGGGTCTTATTCTCGCAGCGTTTCAGGCGGGCACGATCCTGGTGGCTGTTCGTATCGGACAAATCGTTGGACGTATCGGTCCGCGATCGGCTCTGACGTTCGCTTTCTGGATGATGGCGATCGGCGCCGCCCTCGCGGGGATCGCTCCAAGTGCGTGGACGGTCGCCGGCGGTTTGGCATTCGCTGGACTCGGGTTTGGCATCTTCATCCCGCAAGCCCAGACATATGCCGCGGGCGCTGCGGGCGATCAATACCGGGGCGTGACCGTGCTCATCTGGGTCACCGTTGTCCGGACCGCCCAGGTGATCGGACCACCGGCCGGGTCAAACATCGCTGACGAATTCGGCGGAAGGACCGTTTTTCTCCTCGCCGCTGGCGGGATGGCGTTACTCGCCGCCACGTGGATGCCCGTGCGACAGATGTGGCACTCACGGCTCCAGCAGAAGGCGAGTTCATCGCCGTAAGCCGGGGTCATATATGATGCCCAATATGGCCGCTGAAGAACGAATATCGCTCGTCCCAGTCGAGGACGCATCTGGCGACACGAAGGTCCTGTACGACGCGGTCACCGCGATGCTCGGCCGAGTGCCGGCGTCCTACCAAGCCATGGCGCACTCGCCGCTTGTCGCGAAGATGCTCGTGCCCTTCAACGCCACGCTTCAGCGCGAGGGTGCAGGCAGCGTCCTCGAAACAAAAATCAAAGAGATGGTCATCATCAAAACGAGCCATCTCAACGGCTGCAATTATTGAACGGCCCACAACACGTCGCTTGGTCAAGCGGCAGGGATCACCTGGCAACAGATCGACGTCATTGGAAGCGATGACTATATGGACTCCGACCTTCTCAGCGATCGCGAGAAGGTCGCGGTGCTCTGGGCCGAACATGTCACGTTGAACACCGCTCGAAGCGAAGACGAAGTGTACGAGAAGGTCGCGGCGCATTTTAATGAGGCCGAGATCGTCGATCTGACGCTGATGAGTTGCTTCTTTAATTTCTTCAACCGGTTCGTCGACTCACTGAAAGTCCCGATCGAGCTCCCGAAAGAAGTCGACAAGATCAAATCGTCACTTCATCTCGACCCGGAGAAGGTGAAGAGCTATCTCGAGACCGTGGCCGACACGTGGCCCGACGAGTGGCCCACCCCCGCCGGATAGCGGGAGCGGGCTAGCCGAGCAAGATAGCCGAGCGCAGGCGAGGAAAGGGCCCGAGCGGCCCCGTGAGCGCAGCGAACGAAGAGCGGGAGGCTCAGATTCCGCCGAGGCAGACGTATTTTGTCTCGAGGTATTCGTCGAGGCCATTGTGCGAACCCTCGCGGCCGATTCCGGACTCTTTCATCCCGCCGAATGGGTGGATCTCGGTGGATATGAGCCCGGTGTTCACACCGACCATGCCGTAGTCGAGCCCTTCGCTCACGCGCCAGATGCGGGCGAGGTCGCCAGCGTAGAAGTAGGACGCAAGTCCGAACGGCGTGTCGTTCGCCATCTGAATCGCTTCCTCTTCGGTGCTGAATCGGTAGAGCGGCGCGACCGGTCCGAAAATCTCTTCACTGAAGAGGCGCATGTCGGTCGTGACATCGCCGAGAACGGTGACCTGGTAGTAGGTCCCACCGAGTTCGTGCGGCGCACCGCCGGTGAGCGCGGTGGCGCCATCGGAGAGAGCGTCGCCGACGAGCGCGCTGACCTTCTCGAGAGCCGCAACGTTGACCAACGGCCCGATCTCGGTTGCATCCTCCGCTGCTGCGCCAACAGCGAGTTGCGACGCTCGCTCGGCGAACTTGGCAGAGAACTCGTCGTACACGCCGTCCTGCACGAACATTCGATTCGCGCAGATGCAGGTTTGACCGGTGTTTCGATATTTCGACGCAATCGCTCCCTCGACCGCTTCGTCGATGTCTGCATCGTCGAACACGATGAATGGAGCGTTGCCGCCCAATTCCATCGACACGGCCTTCACGGTGCCAGACGCTTGAGCCATTAACAGCTTTCCGACGGCGGTCGAGCCGGTGAAGGAGATCTTCTTGATGATCGGGTTGGTCGAGAGTTCGAGTCCGATGGCGACGGGGTCCAACGACGTCACGATGTTCAGGATTCCCGCTGGCACGCCAGCTCGTTCAGCCAAGGCAGCGACCGCCAGTGCCGTCATTGGGCAGTCCTGCGCTGGCTTCAGGACGCTCGCGCAGCCAGCGGCCATCGCCGGAGCGATCTTCCGCGTGATCATCGCCATCGGGAAGTTCCACGGGGTCACCGCTGCGACCACGCCGATCGGTTGGCGGAGAACCATGAGGCGCTTCGAATTGTCATGGGTCGGGATGATCTCGCCGTAGGCACGTTTGCCTTGCTCGGCGAACCAGTCGACGAAGTTCGCAGCAAAGACGGCCTCGCCTCGTGACTCTCGGATCGGCTTGCCCATCTCGGCCGTCATCAGCTGGGCAAGATCTTCCTGGTTCTCGATCAAGAGATTGAACCAGGTGCGCATGATCGCGCCCCGCTGCTTCGCCGTAAGGCCCGCCCATGCAGGCATGGCTGCCTCGGCGGCTTCGATCGCGCGTCGGGTCTCGTCTACACCGAGGTCGGCCACTGAGCCAACGATGCTGCCGTCGACAGGATCGATGACATCGAAGGTATTCCCCGAGTCGGCATCGATCCAAGACCCATCGATATAGGCCTGAGATATCTCTAGGGACGGGTCATTTAGCTTCAGAACCATGGCTCGGAGTCTCACCTCTGTCGGGGATCAGATATTATGTCAGATCCAGGAGGATGCCCGTGAAATCACGCACCATCCGAGTTGGAGGTTATGCGCCTCAAGACTCGGTACACAGTCGAGCCGTAGACAAATTTGCAGCTGAGGTCGACGCTCGAACCAATGGCGAAGCCGAGGTCGACATCATGTACAACGTGATGGACACGGGGAAACCTGCCACTGCGTTGTTCGACATGCTCGAAGCGGGCGAACTTACGTGGTGTTATTACTCGAGCAGCTATCTCGGCTCAAGGGTTCCAGAACTCAACGCGCTCGAAGTGCCCTTTTTGTTCGACAGCGTGGGCGACGCGCACGGCTCTCTCGATGGAGACTTCGGATCGGCGCTCGGCGACGCGGTTCGATCACGAGCTGGATATGAGGTCCTGGGATTTTGGGACAACGGGTTGCGTCACCTCACCAACTCGGCGAGAACGATTCGCTCGCCAGAGGACTGCAAGGGACTCCGGATCCGTTTGCAACCGAATGCAATCCATGAGGCGCTGACAGCGTCGTGGGGTATGAGCCCGGTCTCGGCTGAACTCAGCGCCGGGATCGAGATGATCAAACGCGGTGAGGTCGACGCACAGGAGAATCCGCTGGCAAATACTGTGGCATATGGCGTCGATCATCAGCACATCACGCTCTCCGCCCACTTGTACGGTGCTCGAGGACTTTTTGCGAATCCGGACGAGATGAGCTCCCTTGGTGAACTTGGAGACGTTGTGCGTGGCGCAGCGACAGCTGCCATTGCCTATCAACGCGAGGCCGCAGCTGCATACGAGTTAGAGCTCCGTCAGCGTTTGGAAGCCGAAGGTCGTTCGATCATCGACCTCACTACGGCCGAGCGGAAGGCCTTTGCCGACGCAGCCCACGAGGTCATCGACAACGCCCGTTCCTCTATCGAGCCGGAACTGGCGACGCTACTTCCGTGAGGCGATTAGCTGTGAGTATGGCGTTCGAGGTGATGCTGCAACAGCGCCATCGCCCGATCGGCATCCTTGACCCTCAGCGCGTCGACCAAGTTGGAGTGCTCTTGGTTCGCCTCGTCGCGCACGCCCGATGTGTGCGCCAGGCGACCCGCAACGGCCATTACCGACCCGTCTTGAACGGATCCGATAATCGACAAGAGGCGCGGGCGGTTCGACGGTCCGTACAACGTCATGTGAAAGTCTCGGTTGAGCTCGACCCATGTCGGAAGATGCGATGTGGCGGTCATCTCCTCGTTGAGCTGATCGAGACGGTCGATGGTCTCCTCGTTGATGAACGGCATTGCATGTCGCAGGGCAATCGGTTCGAGATGGTACCGGATTTCGTAGATCTCGAACACGTCATCCTTGTTGAGCTCCATGACGAAGCCACCGCGATGTGGGTCGATAACGACAAGCCCTTCGGACGCAAGGTCACGAAGAGCTTCCCGAACGGGGGTCGTGCTCACCCCGAGTTGTTTGGCGATGTCGGTTTGGGCGAGTCGGGTCCCACCCGGCAGCGTGCCGTTGAGAATGTCTTGACGGAGCGTTTCGCGCACATAGACGTGTGCAGTGCCACGGCGCGCCGGACTCCGCCCCTTCGAAGGGGCGGTCACTGTGGTCGGATCAAGTTCTGCAGACATCGCATCAAAACGGTACCACTAGTAACCCATAGGAATCCAAGGAGACGCATATGTCAGACGTGATCGGAGTTATCGGTCTTGGGGTGATGGGGTCTGCGATGTCTTCGCACATCATCGCCGCGGGCCATGACGTTCATGGCTTCGACACCGATCCAGACAAGATGTCGGTGTTTGGCGGAGTAGGTGCTTCCTCGATCGCCGAAGTCGTCGAACACAGCAACATCGTGCTGCTCTCACTGCCGACTCCTGCAGCCCTCGAGGCCGTGACGGCCGAGATCATCGCCGCGGAGCCCGATGGTCTCATCGTGGTCGAGATGGGCACGCTGTCGCTCGAAGACAAGATGGCCGCGCAGGCAAAATTGGCGACAGCTGGTGCGATTATGCTCGATGCGCCCGTGAGTGGCACGGGCCTCCAAGCGGCCGATGCAACCCTCGTGGTCTATTGCAGCGGTCCGACCGACGGGTACGAGCGCGCTCAGCCGTTCTTCGACCTCCTCAGCCAGAAAAGTTTCGACCTCGGAGACTTCGGAAACGGCTCGAGGATGAAATTCGTTGCGAACCTTCTAGTCGCCGTACACACGTTGGCCACGGCCGAGGCCCACGGACTGGGAGCGGCCGCAGGGCTCGATCCACAGCTAGTGCAAGAAGTGATCAGTAGCGGCGTCGGCTCGTCGAAGATCTTCGATATTCGTGGACCGATGGTCGCTGCTGACACCTATGAGCCGCCGTCGGCCCGGTTGTCGATCATCTTGAAGGACATTGGCATAATTGCCGACTTCGCTCGCAACACCGGTGCGATCACACCACTTCTCGATGCAGCGATTCCGTTGTACGAGCGAGGCAAGGCCGAAGGGATTGGCGACCTCGATGCCGCTGCGCTTCGCAAGCTTCTATAACCGGACCTGGCTTTGACGTTTCATCGATTCACGCGCACGGGCGCAGTCCCCAGCCTCCATCACCCCAACAGGCGCTGGGAACGACTGGAAGTTCTCGAACCGGTCCTCGCCAGCAACCAGTGTCGCGAACGTCTTCTGCCCACCCACCTGGCGCATGGACGGCGCGATGAATCGAAGCGCCAATCCAATCCGTCGGTCGTTCGATGTGTTTGGCTTCGACCCGTGGAACATGTGGCCGTGATGCAACGACATCTCCCCTGCAGCGAGGGCGACGTCAATGGCGTCCTCGTCAGCAACGTCGATCGCCAGCTCCTGTCCGCGGGACAACATGTTGCTCGACGAGAACGTATCTCGATGCGCCACGACATCTCCTCGATGCGATCCTCGGACGAACTGCATGCATCCGTTCTCGGTGGTTGCGGGCGTCAGCGCGATCCACGCGGTCACCTCGGCAAGGTCGGACAATTCCCAGTAGGTGAGATCCTGGTGCCAGCTCACGAAGGCCGGAGACTGCGGCTCCTTCAAGAAGAAGCTCGCGCCGAGCACGAGCAGGTCGGGCCCCAGGATCTCCGAAACTTCCTTCGTCACGCTGGGCAGTCGGGAGATCTCGTCGACGAACGGCAACACCATGTTGGCGAATCCGAAGAGAATCTTGTGATCGAGCTCGGTCTGAACAAACCCTTCGGCCGCTTCAAGCTCTGTTCGATAACGAATCGCTTCGCCTTCGGGAAGAACCGGAATCGGAAACAGGTAACCATCATCGGTATAGGAGGTCATGACGTCTCCACTTTCTTCGAGGTGAACGTTATGGGCATACTTGGGCCGAGAAACTTTGGGAGAACACGATGACCACACCAGCTCGAACGCAGTTGGCGACACTGATGGCGACGACGGCAACGGATCTGCTCGGTTCGCTCGAGCCGAAGCAACGATCGAAGATCACGTTCCCCTTTGGCGACGACGAGCAGTTTCTCTGGTTCTATACCCCGACCGACCATGGCGGCCTCGCCCTCGGCGAAATGGCTCCGGGTCAGCATCGGCTCACGCACCGCATGCTTGCGAGCGGTCTGTCGAAAGCTGGTTACGTGACGGCAGCAGCGATCATCGGTCTTGAGAACGTCCTCGACCTGACCGAGGGATGGGTCACCGACTTTGGGCGCGAGCGTGGTCGCGACCCGTTGATGTATTGGATGGCGATCTTTGGAGAGCCAGCGTCTGGGAATTGGGCGTGGCGCTTCGGTGGACATCACATCTCGATCAACTACCTGATCGTCGATGGCGCCGTCATTGGCAACACGCCGTCCTTCTTTGGTGCTGACCCGGCAGACAGTCCGTTGCTTGGACCGCATCTGCATCGTCCCTTGGCTGGCGCCGAGGACTATGGGCGCGAGTTGGTGCAGAGCCTCGACGCATCGCAGTTGAAGTCGGCGCTCGTATCGGCGGTTGCTCCGGTCGATCTTGTCGGCGTCAACCGGACCGAACTGAGCGAGGGCGATCGCCCACTCGGCCTGCCCTTCGTGTGGCGCGCGCTCGATGAAGAAACCACCGCTGCGTGGGGAATACGGCAGACGGCGGCCGAAGAGAAGCTCGGCCTGACCGACGAGCACCTCGAAGCGATCTCGTTCTCCAAAAACCCCAAGGGCGTCGCTGGTACCGCACTCGGTGACGACAACAAGGAAATCTTGCGCGCATTGCTGAGCTGTTATCTCGACCGCTTGCCCGACACCATCGCCGACGAAGAGCACGCCAAGTTCGCGGGCGACCAGATCGACTCGTTGTCGTTCATGTGGGCAGGCGGCCTCGAGCGAGATGAGCCGCACTACTACCGCATCCAAGGCGCCGACCTTTTCGTCGAATACGACAACACCCAGCGAGATGTAAACCACATCCACACGGTGTGGCGCGACCTGCGAAATGACTTCGGACGCGACGCACTTGCAGCGCACTACGCGACACACAAACACTGACGGTTCTACGCCTCGCTTCATGATCCTGCATTATGTACGATCTGTGGGTGCAGCGACAGCCTCTTTCTGACAGCGACAACGTTCGAGCAGCCGAGGGGCCCGAGCTCGTTCTCGTACATTCATTGCTGACCGACTCCACGGCCTACGATCTCGCCGCGCCGATGCTCGCTCAAAATCGCCGTGTTATCCGGGTGAGCCTGCCAGGATTCGGCACCACTCCCCCGCTCGACATAGCCGAGCCCACGATCTTCGACCTCGCCGACGTCGTCGCTGCGGCACTCGACGACGAGGGGGTCAGCTCCGATGCCACGGTGCTCGGCAATGGACTAGGGGCCTTCGTCGTGGTCGCTCTTGCCATCGCCCATGGCGATCGTTTCGGAGACCTGATCGTCGCGAACGGCGGAGCTTCATTTCCGCCAGAACGGCTGGGAGCCTTCACAACGATGAGCGATCTCGTGAGCGAATCCGGCATGGAAGCGGTCGTCGATGTTGCGGTGAAGCGCATCTTCACAGACGACTATCTCTCGTCGCATCGAACAGCTATTGACGAACGTCGTGCGGTCCTCGTCAAGACCGACCCGACGGCGTTTGCTGCCGCATGTCGGGCGCTGCGAGACATGGACCTTCGAGGACAAGTCACCAAGATCAAGAACCGAACGCTGGTTATCGCTGGCGGCGCTGATGGCACTACTCCGCCCGAGATGGCACACGATCTTGCCGCGCTGATACCGGGCGCTGAAATCGTTGAACTCGAGGGATGTGGGCACTGTCCACCCCTCGAACAGCCAGCCGAGTTCGTGCAAGCGGTCGAGGACTTCCTCGGCCGAACAAGCCAGTAAGATTTTCAACTTCTACAAATCGAGGTACCCCGAATGGGCGAGATGGTCGAACTCACAGCAGATGATGGACACACGCTGTCCGCGTACGTCGCAGGCAAGCCTGACGCCGCATCATCGGTCGTGATTATTCAAGAGATATTCGGTGTGAATTCACATATTCGCTCCATCGTCGACCTTTACGCCGATCTCGGATTCCGAGCCATCGCGCCGGCGATGTTCGATCGCGCCGAGCGCGACGTCAGCCTCGACTACACCGAAGAAGGTATGGCCGAAGGATTCGCAATTCGCGAGAACATCGACTGGCTCACGACACCAAAAGACATCGGTGCTGCTATCGAATATGTCCGGCGTGATCATCCGGTCGCTGTCATCGGCTACTGCTGGGGCGGCGGGGCCTCATGGCTCGCTGCTAGCGAGCTCAACATCGATGCAGCCGTTTCGTACTACGGCGGCCAGATCAAGGCGTTTATCGACCGTGCGCCAAAATGCCCGACTCTTCTGCACTTCGGCGAGACCGATCACTCGATCCCGCCAGAAGACGTGGTGCTCATCCACGAGACGTACCCGGACATTCCGGTCTACGTCTACGAAGACGCCGGCCACGGTTTCAACTGCGATATCCGAGCGTCGTACAACGCTGGGGCCTCCGCTGTCGCCCTGGCGCGAACGAAGGCGTTCCTCGCAGAACACCTTCGCTAGATCAGCCGAAGAGCGCCCTTGCGTTGCCGCCCTTCATGGCGACCCGCTCTGCGTCGGTGAGTCCTTCCGTGCGGTCGATGAGGCCAAGCGGGTCGTCGTCGCCCATGTCGAAGGGGTGATCGGTGCCAGCCATGATGCGATCGCTGCCGACCACGTCGACGAGGTGGCTCAGATACTGCGGCTGGAACACCATCGTGTCGTAGTAGAGCTTCTTCATGTAATAGCTCGGAGGATGATCCGGGATGTGCACTCGGGTCTCTGGACGTACTTCCCACGTGTGATCGGCGCGTGACGTGTAGAACGGCAAATACCCGCCGCCGTGGAGCAGGACCAGCTTGAGGTCAGGAAGCTCTTCGAAGAGGCCCGAGAAGATCATCCGGTGCGCAGCGACCATCGTCTCTAGGGGGTTGCCAATGCAGTTGGTCATGAAGTAATCACCGAATCGGTGACTCTCCTGATAACCGTCTGGGTGGATGATTACTGGAATCCCCTTGGCGGCAACGGCCTGCCAGAACGGACGGAAGCGTGGCTCGTCGAGGTTGTTCCCATTGACGTTTCCGCCAATTTGCAAACCCTTGAAACCAAGCTCATCGACCGCACGGTCCATCTCGGCGATTGCCCTGTCCGGGTCTTGCATCGGCACCGTGGCACCGAACAGTTCAAACCGATCTGGCATGTCAGCAGCAGCCTGTGCCAGGTGGTCGTTCTGAATACGAGCAGACTCGGCAGCCACCGCTGGTGGTGCCCAGTAGCCGTACTCGGACACGAACGTCGAGAGGCCCTGGATGTCCATACCCATGGCATCCATGTCGCCAATACGTTGCTCATGGTTCCGAAGTGCACCCTTGATCGTGGGGAACATCACGCCGTTCTGATCGTGTGAGTCCTGCCCCATGAAGTGCATATATGGGTCGTCTTGAGAACGTTTGTGTGGAGCGAGCAACTCCGCTGCCTCAGGTGTTGCTAAATGGCAGTGAATGTCGATCGATGGCACGTGCGCGTCGGTAGTCAACGGGGTCTCTTCTCTACTGTTCTGTCGAATCGTATTGTCTGAGCGTTGCAGACTCAGGTGGCGAGGAGGTCGAATTCCTCAAACTTTCGCAGGACTGCGGCCTTCGCGATAGCGACGTTCTCATCCGCAGCGTCGCGGGGAAACGCCAGATCGACGGTGATGTCGTCTTGGAGGCGGCCGCCCTGAGCGAAGACAAGAATGCGATTCGAAAGCTCGACCGCCTCGCCAACATCGTGGGTCACAAAGACGATCGTCTTGCCCGTATCGGCCCACATCTCGTGGAGCTCACGACGAAGCGAGCGTGCGGTGATGGCATCGAGATGACTAAACGGCTCGTCCATGAACAACACGTCGGGTTCGATCGAGAAGGCTCGAGCAATACCCACACGCTGTTGCATGCCGCCGGAGAGTTCACCAGGGAACTTGTCGCCTTTATCGCCGAGCTGCACCATTTCTAGGTATTTCTGGCAACGAGCTCGGGTCTCATCGGACTTGTCTTGCTGAACGAACAGCAGGTTGTCCATCACCGTTCGCCATGGGAGGAGCCGTGCTGCCTGGAAGACATAACCGGGTGCAGCCTTGCCACCACCCTCGGTGATAGTGATCGAGCCACTCGTCGGCGTCTCGATACCGCTCAAAATGTTGAGAAGCGTCGACTTGCCGCAACCCGAGGGTCCAACGATCGAGACGAAGACATGGCCTCCGAGCTCGAGGTTGACGTTTTCGAGGGCGACGACTTTGTCCTCGCCAACGCCGAACTCTTTGTGTAGGTTTTTGATTTTGATATCAGCCATTGTTTTCTCCTATGCGACCGTGCCGGTGTCTGCCAGCAGCTCGCGATTCAGATCTGTTGCTTCGGACAGAGCGTCGGCGTCTTCCTCGACGATCTCGGGGGTGTTCATACTTGGCCGCCACCTGAATACGCGGCGTGAAATTGGTTCGAGAACTGCGTTCTCCAACAGGAGGGCAAAGATCACGAAGAACATTGAGTAACCGATGACGCCGTGCAAGCGGTGCGCGTCGTACCAGAACTTCACCGTCCAGCCAGCGCCATCCTGTCCACCGAAGAGCTCGATGATGACGAGGCCCTTCCAGCCGATCGATAAGGCATAACGAGCCGATGCAAAGAGGAACGGGTAGAGCGATGGCAGTAGGACATGTCGGGTTCGTTTGTTCGACGGCACGTCGAAGGCGTTCGACATATCGAACAGATCTCGAGGAGTACTTCGCACGCCCTCACGGACGTTGACGATCACGAAGGGAATGCCAGCGAGAATCACGGCGAGGATGGGGCCCTTGTCGTCGAAACCGAAGATGAGGCTCAAGAACAACGCCCACGCCAGGGCGGGCATAGCCAGAAGCCCCATGACCCAATCGTGGAAGAACGCGTTCACGGCCTTGGAGAGGCCCATGCCGAGCCCGATCGCAGTTCCAAGGATCATCGAGATTGCGAATCCGATACCCAGGCGTTTTAGTGAGATACCGAACGTCTGATAGAGATTTCTTGGCGCAACCGTGTCATTGGAGACCTCGGCAACCATGAAGTCCCAGACTTCTCGAGGTGTCGCGAGGACGCTGCTGTCGAAGTCCCAGGAGTTCTCGATCATCTTGTTGGCGACAATCCAGAACACCAGTACGGCGGGCAGGAAGAGTGAGCGTGCAAACCTCGGCGATTTGACGAAGCGCATCGGCGCGGAGGTCGGCCGTTTCTGCTTTACCGCGGTCCCCGAACTGGATCCGGGGGTGCGTGTTGCTGTAGCGGTCATGTTGACGCAATGTCCTTTCGCCAGCGGAAGAATTTGTCCTCGACGGCCTGCAGAACGACCTTTTCGAGGAAGAGTGCAAAGACGAAGAACAAGAGAATCCAGGTAAGCACTTCATCCTGTCTGAACAAGACCTGCGCTATTCGAATCTCGTAGCCGATACCTGAACCCGCCGTAAAGATCTCGGTGAGGACGGTGACCTTCCAACCGATCGAAAAGGCAAAACGCAGACCGGTAAAGAGGTAGGGCGCTAGATGGGGGATAACGATGTGTCGATTTCGCTCGACCACTCCCACTTTGAACGCCTTGGCCATATCGATCGTGTCTTTCGGCAGCGAACCGATTCCCTCTGCCACATTGACCGAAACGAGCGCGAACGTCGTGAGGATGATCGCGATCTGGGGTACGTACCAACGATTGCCGAATGCGAGTGCGGTGATGAGCACCCAGATCAAGCCGGGCGAGGTGAGCCCGATTGTGATCGCATCCTTGAAGAAGCCAGCGAACCAACGGTTCTGAGTGACGATACCGATGATCGAGCCGATCATGAACGAGAGCGCCACTCCGAGCACAATGCGCACGAGGGATGAACCAAAGGCGGAGAACACGTTGCCCTTGTCAAAAAGCTCAATCGCCGTGTCGACGACTCGGATCGGGCCGGGGAGCAGGTTCTCTTCGAGAACATTGCCAGATGCCCATTCCCAAAAACCAAGGAATATGACGTAGCCAGCGATCCGAGCGATCCACCGAATGATCAAGTCTTTTCGGCGGGCAGCCTCGACGACTTCTTCTTGGGTAACCCGTTTGGGTACCTGTGTTTCTTCGCTCGTCATGGTCGACACGACGGGTCCACACTCCTGAACAAAAGCGGGGCGACTTCACGCGCCCCGGAAGATGAAAATACGTTGCTAAATTTCAGTTCCTAGGAGTCGGAGGGTGCCGGGCTCGTCGAAACGAACCCGGCACCCACCGCCTAGAGGGGCCTGTTGCCCTAGCCCGCTGCGAGTACCTCGAAGCGTGGCGTTGGTGCGGCTGCATTCAAGACGTTCGGGTTCTCTGGATCGAGAGTCTTCATGAGCTCCCAGATCTTGACCTCGGCGTCTACCCATTCCTGATCGAGATACACGGTGTCAACGAACCAGTCGTTTGATCCCTGCATGAATCCGACCATGTAGTCGACATCTGCGTCGTCCTCAACAGCGAAGTGCTGTGGGTAGGCCCGAACGATGTCTTCTACGTTGTCGCCCCAAAGCTCGATGCCGCGTTCCCAGAGAGCGAGGAATGCTTGTGCCTCGGGGACGTGATCGTCGTACCAGCCTTCGGTTGCGGTGAAGAGGTTCGACATCACGTGGTTCTCGCCGTCATCGACGCCGGAGAAGGTGCTGTAGAGCTGGAATGGCATCTGGCCTTCGTACATGAGCTCGATCTCACCTGCACGCAGGTTCGGTACGGCTGCTTCAGGAATGACAACTGCGACTTCGCAGTCTCCACGAAGCAGGTTCGTCGGGTTCACGAAGTGATCGTTGACGACCAAATCGAAGTCGCCGCCACCAACGCGGTAGTCAAGGTCGTGCAGCTCTTGAGCCGCAACGGTCCAGAAGCCAGTGTTTGATACGGGGCTGCTCACGCAGATCTTCGATCCCTTTGGTACGTCTGCCAAAGTCTCGTATGGGTCTCCGGCACGGCGCATCATTGGCGAGCGCTGATAGTTGTACTTGCCGAAGGTGACCGTCTTGATCGATGTCTCTTGCTCGAGAACAGGGATCTCTTGGGTTCCCATCGACACGATGTCGCCATGGCCACCTGCGAAGTAGGTGAATTCATCCCACGTCGAGCTGGTCACGATGCGAATGTTGTTCGCTTCTTCCCACGTGGCGAGTTCGCCTGTGTCAGCAAGCCAATCCCATACAGGATCTGGTGCGAATGCGAAGCGAATGATGGTTGCGCCACCACCGCTGTTTCCGCTGTCGCTGCTGGTCTCGACCGGATCGTCGCTTCCACAAGCTGCGGCGATCATTGCTACCGCGGCCAAGATCGCGATAGTCCTCGCGATTCGATTTCGTCTCATCCGTATTCCCCCTCGCGTAATGCGAATTAATTGTGGGCATCAAGCCAGTGTTAGCCGACACCCCGTACTGATTATCCTGCATCATATATGATGCATTAGACATTAGCATTATATATTGTGCACGAACTTCGTCCAGTAGAAATTCACAACTGCGAAATCGATGGCACAGCCGTCTGGTTCGAACTCTTCCTGAAGGCCAGCCCGCTTGCGGCGATAAAAACTGCCGACGCGACGCCAAGCGCTGCGACGAAAAGCCACGCAGCTTTGTAGGCACCCCGGTCGGCGAGTTGGCTGACTATCGATGGACCGATCAGCGTTCCGGTCAGGTTGGACGCGAGGATCACGCCGGAGGCGCGCGCCGTCGCCTCGGGGTGGATTCGAACGACAGTGAAATAGATCAGGCCAGGCCAACCCCAGGAGCCAAGAAGCGCCAATGGCATGACCACGACGAACACCGCGGTCGACGACACGAAAGCCAAGCCGAACGAAGCGATCGCTCCAAGAATAAGGATGACGGTCATCTCGAGATGACCGGTACTTCCTGCTCGATCGGCGAATGCTCCTACCCCGACCCGTAACAAGAACACGAGCGCGGAGCCAACCGCAAGAATCGCACCTGCCGCCGCCTCCGTCGTGCCTATGTCGACAGCAGCCGGCACGAGGAACAGCGACACTGCGTTTCCTGCGGCGCCGCCACATGCACCCCCGAGGGCGAGGAGCTTCAGCGATATGGACAACGGCGGACGATCGCCGTCGCCGCGTTGCTCGCGGTTCGCTGCGCGATCGTCCACCTCGGGAGCAAAGAACATGACGACGAAGGCAAGGACGATCGCGAGCACGTAGGGCCATCGCCAGCCCAGCGCAACGCCGACCGACGGGAGGAGAATTCCAGCGACAGCACTAGCTAGCGGGACAGCACCTTGTTTCGCTCCGAACGAGAGCCCTTGACGGCGAAAGGCAGCGCCCCTTGCCAAGACGATGTTGGTCGAGACCTGCATGAATGCGTTCGCGAGCCCTGCGCAGCCGACCGCAACAAGAAACGCCAACCAGGACACTGCAGTCGCTGCAGCGACGCTCCCGATCAACGAGAAAAATGCACCGACCTGCAGGCCGCGCTGTGCGCCGATCCGGGTCACGATCGCTGCGACGGGCTGCGCAACTACGGCGGCCAAACCAAAATAGACCGCTGTTCCAATTCCGAGCCGCGCAGCATCGAACCCGAGCGCAGCGTCGAGTGAGATCACCTGCGCGCTCGTGAGGTAGAGCGGCATCACGCCGATCGCGACAAACACAACCGCCGTGACCAGCGGGCGTCCTTCGAGTGGGTTCCAGGTGCGGGTCGGACTCAACCGATGCCCAGCCCGGCGCGCAATCTCGTGACCCGGCTTCGATGATCGGTGTGTTTCACCGGGGGAAGTGGCTCAGAATTTGTGACCGGAACGACGATGAAATGCGGGCCCGGGAAAGTCAACACCCTCTCGAAATCTGCGGTCGCATCATCGAGCGTCTCCCACGTCGTGACCGACCCCTTGCCGTCGACACCACCACCATCGATGCCCGCCGAGAGTGCGAGCCCAGCGAAATCGACTCGGCTGGGAAGCTCCTGTCCACCGGTCATCTCATACGCTCGGTTCTCGAGAAGGATCACAACGAGATTCTCGGGCCCATGCTCGGCCAGAGTTACGAGAGAGCCGAGCGACATGAGGAGGCCGCCGTCGCCCTTCAACACGATCGTGCGTCGTTCGGGTCGAGCGAGGGCAAGTCCCATGCCGAAGTCCGACGCGTGCCCCATGCCGAAGGCCAGAAAGTCGAAGTCCAGGTCGCTCGACGAGACCAGAGGCCATTGCAGCGTGGATGTCATGGTCGTCACGACGATCTCGTCGGTGCGGACAGCGGCGAGTGCCTTGAGTAGCTCCAAACGTTCGATCATCGGAACGCCCATCCGGTGAGAAGAGCAGCAGGCAGCGAAGTGGTGGTGGACGTATCGTCCATAATCGC
>JBLIMK010000066.1:0-24330 GCA_047638715.1 Verrucomicrobiales bacterium | reverse complement strand
CCGGTGAGTGGATTCCCTCCGCCCGTCGCAACCAACGGTTCCTCTCGGTGCAAGCGCCTGTCGGCGTCGTTGCTGCCGTGACGCCATGGAACTACCCGATGTCGATGCTGACGAGAAAGATGGCTCCTGCTCTCGCCGCTGGTTGCACGCTCGTGCTCAAGCCAGCGGAAGCAACGCCGCTCAACGCGAAGGCCATCTTTGAAGTCTTCCATGACGCTGGTGTTCCCAAAGGCGTGATCAACATGGTCACCGCCTCAAATCCCGTGCCGATCGGCGAGGTCTTCACCACCGATCCTCGTGTTGCGAAACTGACGTTCACGGGATCGACAGCCGTCGGCCGGACCCTGGCGGCAGCCGCAGGCGGAGCGCTGAAGCGAATATCGGTCGAGCTGGGCGGACATGCGCCGTTCATCGTCATGCCAGACGCCGACCCGGTGCATGCAGCCAAAGGTGCTGCGGCGCTCAAGTTCCTCAACGCCGGTCAAGCGTGTATTAGCCCAAACCGCATCTACGTGCACCGCGACTCGGTGCAGTCGTTCACCGACACGTTGGCCGAGCGCGTGGGTCGGGTCCGGACGGGCGATGGAGCGGTCGAAGGGATTGGCTGCGGGCCGCTCGTAAACGAGGCGGCGGTCGCAAAGGTCGAGGCACAGGTTGACGACGCTGTCGCGAAGGGCGCAACGGTTCTTGCCGGCGGTACGCGGTTGACGGAAGGCGATCTTGCCCGAGGGCATTTCTTTGCGCCCACAGTGCTCGGCGATGTAACTCCCGACATGGTGATCTATCGCGAAGAGACCTTTGGTCCGGTCGCTCCCGTGATCGCCTATGACGATCCGGAAACGGTTGTCGACCTCGCCAACGACACGAACTATGGGCTCGCGGCGTACGTGTACACGAACGATCTTTCGACGGCACTGCGGACGATCGAGCAGTTGCGCTTTGGGATCATTGGGGTCAACGACGTCAACCCGACGTCTGCCTCTGTGCCATTCGGCGGCATGAAAGACAGCGGGCTAGGCCGAGAGGGAGCACGAGAAGGTTTGCTCGAGTATCTCGAGACGAAGACGGCGGGCATCGCTCTATAGGCCAGCGAGGTCGCGAGCAAGGTATCCTTGAACATGAGCGGTGTTACCTGGACTCAACGTCAGCCATCCGACTGGCTGGCCTCAAATGGTCGCTGGTACGCGCACAGCAAGTACCCGAAAGGCTGGTCGACCTCGGCGCTGCCTCCCGCACCCGGTCACGGGGGCGTGGGTTCGATCCTGCGAGAGTACGCCGGTGTCGCCGCTGGCATTGGTCGAGACAGCCAAGTCCGCCGACCGTCATCGACGAGCGAACAAACACAAGGCACCGCTGCGGCGTCGCGAACGGCAGCTTCACCAACGGGGTCTTCGGTCGCTCGAACAGGTCGGGCTGTTGCAGATGCAACCGTTGCTTCACAGGCCACATACCGACCGCGTGTCGGCCCCGGAGCGCCGCCACCGCCAGCGCTACCGTCCCAGGCCAAAATCTCGGACCCTCCCGGTCGTATTCGGGACGACGCGCCGGTCGTGCCACCTCCACCTGTCAAAAAGCAGGACGAAGTCCGGGTAGATGCAGGCGACCTCGGCACGGTTCTCGGGTCGGCGAAGCGTCGAATCGAGCGCGCGATCAACGAGTCATACGACGCCCAATAGTGAGAGCGTGAGGACGACGCCAACATGACTACAACCGACTTCTCGCTGACCGATCGGATGTCGGCAACCAACGGAATGATCACACTGTCGGGCACCCAGGCGCTCTTGCGGATCCCGGTCGACCAGCAGAGGGTCGATCTTTCGCGTGGCCTCAATACGGCGACGTTGATCAGTGGCTACCGGGGATCGCCACTCGGCGGAATCGAAGGCGTCATCGCCCAGCACAAAGACGTCCTCGACGCAGCGAACGTCCAGTTCATTAGCGGCGTGAACGAAGATCTCGCAGCAACGGTCGTTTGGGGTTCCCAAATGGCCCAACGCGAAGCGAGCGCGAAATACGACGGCGTCAAGGGCATCTGGTACGGCAAGGGCCCTGGCGTCGATCGGACCGGCGATGCCTTCCGGCACGCGAACTTTGCTGGCGTTGGTCGGTACGGCGGCGTTCTCGCGCTCGCAGGAGACGATCCGGAATGTAAGTCCTCGACGATTCCGTCGGCCTCGGAGTTCGCGCTACAAGACCTCGGTATGCCCGTCTTCTATCCCGTCGACGTCGCCGATGTTCTCCGACTCGGTCGATATGGCTTCGAGCTGTCGCGAGCATCTGGGCTCTGGGTCGGAATGAAGATCCATACCGATGTTGCGGACGGTTTTGCAACAATTCCGGCATCTGTGGCCAACGTCGAGATTGTCGACTACGTGCACGAGGTCGATGGGCAGCCGTGGCGGGCGACCGTCGACAACAATCTGATCGCGCCTCAGTCGCTGTACCTCGAAGAGGAACTCTTCGGCGTCCGTCAAGAGGCGGCACTCGGGTTCGTGCGAGAAAATCCGATCGACCGATCGTTCGGTTCGACGAAAGCCTGGCTGGGTATCGTCGTGGCCGGCAAACCTCTCGGCGACGTCCGAGACGCGCTTCGGACGCTGGGCATCGATGATCAACTCGAAGAGCTCGGCATCGCGATCTACACGCCCGGCGTGATCTCTCCGCTGGAACCCCAAGGTCTCCGAGCCTTCGCCGAAGGCCTCGACACGATCTTCGTCGTCGAAGCCAAGCGTGCGTTCATCGAGACACAGGTTCGTGACGTGCTCTACGACGAGCCCAACGCTCCGAAGGTGTTTGGTAAACGCGACGCTGAGCGCGACCGCCTGCTTCCCGTTTCGGGAGCCCTCTCGGCCGAGAAGCTGATCGAGCCGCTCCGCCGGGTTCTCGAACTGCGGATCGACCCCGGTCGACTTGCGAAGCGACGTGAACGGATTCAGCTTTTGCCGGCTGGAGATTTGCCCAGCCGATCGCCCTATTACTGCTCTGGTTGCCCACACAATCGGTCGACCGTCGTCCCCGAGGGATCGATTGCGGCTGGCGGGATTGGCTGCCACTCGATGGTCCTCTACATGGATCGCGATACCGACGGACTGACGCAGATGGGCGGCGAAGGAGCCCAATGGGTCGGTACGGCGCCGTTTGTCGATGATGCACATCGGTTCCAAAACCTCGGTGACGGCACGTTCTTCCATTCGGGTTCTTTGGCTATTCGCCAGGCTGTCGCAGCAGACACCGACATCACGTTCAAGTTGCTGTACAACGGCGTGGTGGCGATGACCGGCGGTCAAGCTGCCGCTGGCGAGATGCCCGTTCCTGAACTCACTCGTTGGCTCGACGCCGAAGGCGTCAACGCCATCGTGGTCGTGACCGACGACGTCGACAAATACCCCAAGAACGCCACGTTTGCGAAGGGCTGTCGAGTCGTCGACCGCGAACAGCTCGACGACGTCCAACGTCAACTCCGTGACATCCCCGGTGTGACCGCCCTGGTCTACGACCAGGGTTGCGCTGCTGATCTTCGCCGGAACAGAAAACGCGGAACGGTCATCACGCCGACGACGAGGGTCATGATCAACGAGGCGATTTGTGAAGGATGCGGCGACTGCGGCGATGTTTCGAACTGCATGAGTGTTCATCCGGTCGATACGCCCTTCGGGCGCAAGACACAGATACATCAAGAATCGTGCAACTTCGATCTCACCTGTTTGGGAGGCAACTGTCCGGCGTTTGTGACGGTCGAGATCGACCCGGACGACTCGGTTGCCAAGACCCGCGCCGGAGCCGATTTCGCTGATGACACCGTGCCGGGAGAACCGGACCTTCCTGACGAAGCAACACTTCTGATCGTCGGAATCGGTGGAACCGGTGTCGTCACCGCGAGCCAGGTGCTTTCGACCGCGGCGATGCTCGACGGCCGCATAGCGACGAGCCTCGATCAGACCGGCCTTGCCCAAAAGGGTGGTCAGGTCATTTCCAATCTGCATCTTTCCGGCACCTCCCATGAGGGGGCGGCCAAGGTCGGCACAGGAGCTGCTGACACGATGCTGTTATTCGATGTTCTCGGCGGGTCGACTCCAGCGGTTCTCGAACGGGCAGACGCGGACAAGACGACGGCCATTGTTTCGACCAGCAAAGTGCCAACGGGCCAGATGGTGACGAACCTGTCGCTCGAGAAGTTCCCGGAGGTAGAGAAGTTTCGAGAACGTATCAACTCGGTCACGAACGCAGAGACCAACGTTTGGCTCGATGCAGAATCGATTGCGCGCCACGTTTTCGCCTCGCAACCAGCAGCCAACATGTTGATGGTCGGAGTCGCGTTCCAGTTGGGACGGATCCCTATCGCATCCGAGGCCATCGAAAGGGCGATCGAACTGAACGGCGTCGCCGTCGACGTCAACCGCGGTGCATTTCGTCTCGGACGACGCATCGCCATCGACGGAGAACTGGCTTCTGAGCTCACACGTTCAGCGGCGGTCGCCGCACCCGAACCTCCAGCGGCCTCACCGTTCACGAACGAAATGCTCGACCGCATTCCAGAGATCGATGATGCACTCGACATCGTTCTGCGATGGCGAATCCCCGAGCTTGTCGCGTGGGGTGATGAGGACGACGCAAGAAGGTATGTCGATTCGATCGTCGCCGTCCGTCGGTCAGAGCTCGTCGCAAAGGTAGATGGCACACCGCTGAGTTCGGTCGCGGCCCGGTACCTGTTCAAGCTCATGGCGTACAAGGACGAGTACGAGATTGCCCGACTCGCCCTCAACGCCGACATGGAAACGACAGCTCGCGCCCGGTTCGGTCGGAACGCCAAGGTGAGCTACCAGCTGAAGCCGCCGAGTCTGAAGAAGGTCGGGATCGACCGCAAGGTCGCCATACCGTCCGGCGCTGCAAGAAAGACATTCGCCTCGCTGATCAAAACGAAAAGGTTGCGCGGCTCCAAATTCGATCCGTTTGGGCGGTCCGAGGAGCGCAAGATCGAGCGTCAATTGATCGAGGAATATGACGACTTGCTCACCCGATTGCACAGCGGCCTCACCGCCGAGAACGTGGCCGAGGCGGTGGACATCGCGGAACTCGCCGATCAGATTCGCGGATTCGACGAAGTGAAGCTCGCGAACGTTGAGCGATACCGCTCCGAGGTCGCTGCTCGCCTGGAGGCCCGCGGCCACTAGGTTGTCGATCGATAGATCGAATAGGAAGGGCTGCCATGAGCGTCTCGATTAAGGACATTGACGGGCTTAAGGGTCTGATCACCGACGAATGGACCGACTGGACAGAAGCGGTCGACATTACTCAGGAGATGATCAACACGTTCGCTGATGTCACGAAGGATCACCAATGGGTCCACGTCGATATCGAGAAGGCCAATGCAGGACCCTTCGGCGGCCCGATCGCCCACGGCTTCCTCACGTTGAGCCTCGTCTCACACCTATCGCAGCAGATCGGTCCAAAGATCGATGGCGTGCTCGGAGTGTTGAACTACGGCGCCGACCGTCTCCGATTCCTCAACCCTGTTCCCGCTGGCTCGCAGGTACACGCTCGTTCTCGTGTGCGCGAGATCACCGAGAAAGATTCGGGCATCCTCCTAAAACAAGAAGTGAACGTGCACGTCGTGGGCGACGAACGACCTGCGATGCTCTATGAATCCCTCGCATTGCTGCTTGGCTGATCGAGCACTACGACTGAAGTTCGGCCCGATTCCTGTAGAGCTCGAGGGCTTCAGGATTTGCGAGAGCTTCGGTGTTTTTGACCTGGCGTCCCTCGACGATGTCGCGTACGGCGAGTTCGGAGATCTTGCCGCTGCGCGTTCGCGGTATGTCGGCCACCTCGAGGACTTTCGCCGGTACGTGACGCGGTGACGCGCCGTCGCGGATCGCCACCTTGATCGCGGCCACGAGTTGATCATCGAGCGTTGCGCCTTGGGCCAGGCGCACGAACAATACAATTCGAGTGTCATTGTCCCAGGATTGGCCGATGACAAGGCCCTCCTCGATCTCGGCCAACTGTTCGACCTGACGGTAGATCTCGGCCGTTCCGATTCGGACGCCCCCAGGGTTGAGGGTCGCATCGGAACGACCCGAAATGATCATGCCTCCGCCGTCGCTCCACTCGGCAAAGTCTCCCTGATGCCATACGCCATCGAAGCGGTCAAAATAGGACGCGTCGAAACGCGTATGGCCGTCGTCGCCAACGAAACGAAGCGGGATCGAAGGAAACGGCGTGAGGCAGACGAGCTCACCCTGCTCTCCAACCGGGAGGCGGGATCCATCGGCGTCGAAAACGGCGATGTCGAGCCCGATCGCAGGGCATTGGATCTCGCCGGCGATCACGGGCGCGGTCGGGTTTCCGCCCACGAGGCAACCACAAAGGTCGGTTCCGCCTGACATCGATGCCACGTGTACGTCGGCTTTGACATGTTCGTAGAGGAAACGAAAACTCTCATGGACGAGCGTCGACCCTGTTGAACAGATCGTGCGCATCGAGGAGAGGTCGTACGTATCGGCTGGATGAAATTTCGCCTTATTGAGCGCGTCCACGTACTTCGCTGAGATTCCGAACAACGTCGTCCGTTCGCGTTCCGCCATCTCCCACAACACCTCGGGCCCCGGATGGAAAGGAGATCCGTCAAAGAGCACAGCGGTCGCCTCTGCTTGAAGCACCATCGCCAACCAGTTCCACATCATCCAGCCAGCCGTGGTGAAGTAGAAGACGCGATCGCCGGCGTGGATGTCGCAGTGCGTTCGATGTTCGCTGATCAGCTTGAGGAGCACGCCACCCGAACGGTGCACGATTGCTTTGGGGGTGCCTGTTGTGCCGCTCGAAAAAAGAACGAATATCGGGTGGTCGGCATCGAGTCGCTCGAACTCGAGAGCCTTGGAGTCGAGCCCGCTCGTGAAGTCAGCGAGTGTGGTGGTGTCTGCGATGTGTGCATCGCCGTTGAGGTACGGCACGAGAACGGTCTGCTCCACCGTCGGGAGGCGGGCGGCAATTTCGGACAGCCGGTCGAGCGTGGAGTGCGTTTTGTTGGCGTAAAGATACGCATCGGTCGCGAAAAACAACTTCGGGTCGAGTTGACCAAAGCGGTCGACGACCCCGTTGGTGCCAAAGTCTGGCGAGCTCGAAGTGAATACGGCGCCGATCGAATTCGCCGCCAAGAAGATCGCCATAGTCTCAGGAATGTTCGGAAGCCACGCCGCGACGACATCGCCGGCCCCGACACCGGCGCGGCGCATCGCCTGTTGGAGAACCGAGACCCGTTGCTGAAGCTCGAGCAGCGTGTGAGATGACACAGCGCCCGTCTCGTTAGAGAAGGTCAGTGCAATGTGAGTTGCCGGGTTGACCGTCTTGGCGGTGAGCAGATTTTCTGCGACGTTCAAGGACGCGTCGGGAAAGAACCGGGTCTCGCGGAACCTCGACCCGCTTCGGATTATCTCGTCGGTCCGCTCTCCGATTACGCCGTATCGGTCCCAGACGGTCCGCCAGAATCGACTCGAGTCCTCGATCGACCAGGCGTGCAGCTCGTCATATCCACCATCGAGGCCGAGATCTTTCGAGAGCGCGAAGATCTCCGTCGCTTCGACTTTGTTGGATGAGGCTTCCCACAAGGTGTTACTCATGGCACCCAAACTACCCGTGCGCGGACTTGCGGGGTGAAGCTCGGGGGTGTGAGGGTAAGAGCATGAAGGACGCAAATCTCGACATCGAAACCATCCGAATCTTTCTCCATGTGCTGGGGGTGACCGTCTGGGTCGGTGGACAGATTCTGATGATGGCTCTGCTGCCCGTTCTCCGTTCCGCCGGTGTCGATGACTTGCCAGCAAAAGCTGCGCAAGCTTTTCAGAAGGTGGCGTGGCCCGCATTTGCTTTGGCAGTGTTCACCGGAATTTGGAACCTCATCGAGATCGACGCCGAGAAGACGACCGCATGGAACATGTGGTTCGGGATCAAATTTCTCTTCGTGATCATCTCCGGTGTTGCAGCGTTCGTGCACGCCAGGACCGACAAGCCAGCAATCAAGGGTGCGACCGGCGCCATTGGGTTCTTGTCCGCACTGATCGCCCTATTCCTCGGGTTTGTGATCTAACGAAGCCTGCGTTCATGATCTCGCGATGAGCGAGCGCTGAGCAATACATCGCCAACGCGAGCCATCAGCAGTTCAGTGTTCGCAACATGGTCGTCGGATTCGAAGACGACCGGCTCTCCGATGTCGACCACGACGGAGTGGCGCCCAAATCGTGGCTTTGGGAGCGGCGTTCCCGGACGCCAAGCCTCCTCAGTGAAAGCGATGCCGATCGGAATGACCGCGGCTCCAGAGCGTCGCGCAATTCGTGAGACCCCCGGTCGGCCAGGCCCCACACCATTCGTCTGGTCTTCTCGGCGAGTGATACGCCCTTCGGGCATAAGTGCCGCGGCTTGTCCTGCGAGGAGCGCGTCAACCATTTCTTGTTCGGCAGATTCCCTGTCGTCCTTGCTAAATGGAATAGCGCCGATGCTGCGAAAGAACTTGCCGGCGACAGGATTCTTGAAGAACCGTGAGTTCACGCCGATCCGGGCGTTGATGCCGTATTCGCCAAGGATGATCAACGCTGCGACCAGGTCGAACATGCTCGCATGGTTCGCGGCGATGATCGTCGGCCGGTCGGTCGGAAGCTCGATCGTCGGTGGCACGTGGACGCGAGAGCTAAGTCGGCTCACGATCTTCGCCCCCCGAATCGCGCGCCAATACGACGTGTCCGAACCTGTCTCAGCGAATTGTTCTCGAGCTTCACCCTGGCCGAATTTCGAAGTTTGCACCGGCCGAGTGTAGCCCGCTCATGGAGGGCGCTCTGATGCCCCTCCGATACGATGCGTCCACTGCCCAGGAGGCTTCATGGTGGAACCAGATTTTCTTCGATTCTCGACACTCAGCCTGCATGCTGGGCATCAACCCGACAGTGAGACCGGCGCCCGCGCCGTGCCGATTTACTGGTCGACGTCGTTCATGTTCGATGACACCGATCATGCCGCCAGCTTGTTCAATCTCGAGGAACCTGGTCACATCTACTCGCGTATCTCGAACCCGACGACGGCGGTTCTCGAAGAGCGTTTGGCGGCGCTCGAAGGCGGCGTTGGCGCTGTTTGTACGGCGAGTGGCATGGCTGCCCTTCACCTCGGCATCGCAACGCTCATGGGGCAGGGCGGCCACATCGTCGCTGCCAGAAATCTCTATGGCGGCACAGCGAACATTCTCTCTCAGACCCTGCCGAGGTTCGGTATCACAACCACCTTCGTGGACCCTCGTGACCCCGCGGCGTTCGAGGCGGCGATTACCGACGACACTCGGCTCGTCTACGGAGAAACGCTGGGCAATCCCGGGATCGAGGTCATGGACATAGCGGCGATCGCCGACGTGGCACATCGGAACGACCTGCCACTCATGGTCGACTCAACATTCGCGTCTCCATACCTGATCAATCCAATCGAGTACGGCGCCGACATCATCATGCACTCGATCACCAAGTTCATCGGTGGGCACGGCGTTGCGCTCGGAGGCGTGCTGATCGACGGTGGGCGGTTCGATTGGGATGCGAGCGGCAAGTTCCCGACCCTCACCGAACCGTACGACGGCTACCACGGGCTCACCTTTTCCGAGGAGTTTGGTCCGGCCGCGTTCATAACCCGGGCACGCGCCGAAGGACTTCGAGACTTCGGAGCATCGATTAGTCCAATGAATGCGTTCCAGATCTTGCAAGGCGTCGAGACCTTGCCGTTGCGAATGGCCAGACACGTGTCGAACGCCAAAATAGTTCTCGAGATGTTGCTGGAGAACGAGGCGGTCAGCTGGGTGTCGCATCCGTCGGCTCCGACACACCCCGATCATGAGTTGGCCAAGACGTTGTACCCCGATGGCGCTGGCTCGATCTTGAGCTTCGGGGTCAAGGGCGGGCGAGAGGCCGGCCGCAAGTTCATCGAGTCGGTCAAGCTCGCCTCACATCTGGCGAATGTCGGCGACAGCCGGACGCTCGTCGTGCATCCCGCATCGACGACCCATCAACAAATGTCGGTCGAGGCACTCGCGGTGGCCGGTGTGGGCGAAGACCTCGTCCGGCTATCTGTCGGGCTCGAAGACGAACGAGACATCATCGACGATCTTCGCCAGGCCCTCAAAGCCTCGCAGCGTTAGGAGGCAAAGATATGGAAATTACCTTTCGTGGTGAGAAGGTCCGAATTGCAACGGGTGGCAAGACCCACGATTCCGATCTTCCCGGGATTGTTTTTATTCACGGCTCTGGGATGGACCGAACGACCTGGCAGATGCAGAGCCGCTGGTTCTCCCACCACGGCTACCGAGTAGCGGCGATCGATCTACCCGGACACGGGCTGAGCAGTGGTTCGCCACTCGAGACGATCGAGGAGATGGGGGAGTGGACGGCGGCCGTCATTCATGAACTCCAGCTTGCGCCGTCACACCTCGTTGGTTTCTCCTTGGGCACCTATGTCGCTATCGAGGCCGCTGCGCAGGACCCAACTTGTGCCAGTTCGCTCGTGCTCATTGGAACCGCGGCCTCGATGCCGGTACATCCCGAACTTCTCTCCAACAGTTACGACGACCTCCCAAAAGCGAGTCGCCTGATGACGTCGTGGGGCATTGGCAGCAAGGCCCACCGAGGAGGACACCGTTCGCCGGGCACATGGCTGATCGGTGCGTCGATGGCGTTGATCGATCGCTCGCCTGAGCACGCGCTCGGCCACGATATGGCTGCCTGCAACGCATATCAGAATGCGGTGTCGTCGACCGCCAAAGTGTCGGTGCCCGTCACGTTCGTGCTCGGCACCGAGGACAAGATGACCCCGATCAAGCGGTCAGCGGATCTTGTCGCTGCTGCGGTGAACCACACCGTCGTCCACATGGAAGAGATCGGTCACATGATGCCGATCGAAGACCCAGTAGGCGCTCGCGACGCCATTGCTCGAGCTGTGGGCTGGAATGGCGAGCGAACGTGACCAAGTTCCCGTTCAGCAGGGGAATGTTTCGTGCCGTGTCATAGCTTGTTTCTTCGTGGAGATTTTCGGAGTCGTCAATGCCTCGCCCGATTCGCTGGCCGATTTCTCGGTGGCGACGACAGCAGAGGCGGCCGCGTCATATGCGCAACACCTGTTGGCCGAGGGCGCTGACCACATCGATCTCGGCGGTCAGGCCTCACACGGAGGCGCCGCGTTTGTCTCTCCGGATGAGGAGTGGGCCATTCTCGAGGGCCCGTTGCGGGCGATTGCAGAACTTGGTGTCACGATCTCCGTAGACACTTGGCAGGTGGAGACTGCACGTCGGGCATTCGACGCCGGTGCTTCAGTCCTTAACGCTGCCGATGCCTTGCAGGATTCCGAGATGCTCGAGTTCGCCGCCGAACGCGAGTGTGACGTCGTGCTCCCGTTCATGCTCGGCCCCGACCCTCGCCACCTCAAACACGTCGACGGTGATCCCGTCGAGGTCATGGTGTCGTGGTTCGATGAACGGCTTCGGGCAATGGAACGATACGGAATTCGCGATCGCTGTTATCTCGACCCCGGCACAGGTTTCGCCCCGAGTCACTGGCAATGGGAGGATCGGGCCGAATACCAGCGAAAGATCTATGGCGGTCTCGACCGGCTTCGGGTTTTCGATCTTCCGATCTATGTGCCCGTTCCATGGAAGCAGACGCAAGATCGACTCGAACTGCTCGACATGGCGCTAAGTCACAACATCGACTTTGCTCGCGCTCACTATCCCCGACAGGTGCGTGAGCATCACGAGGCACTCAACCACAGTTAACGAGGTCGTCGTCTTTCTAGCGACCGATGTCTTCGTTCCAGAGGCCAGGGCGCTCAGCGATCATCCGCTCCATCAAAGCTGTACACGTTGGATCGTCCAGAACCCGAACGTCGACACCGCGGCCGCGAAGCAACTCCTCTTCACCTATGAACGTGGTGTTCTCACCGATTACGACCCGGGGAATGCCGTACAACAAGATGGCGCCGCTACACATCGAGCACGGTGACAGCGTCGTGTAGATCGTGCTGTTCTGATAGACAGCCGCCGTGAGGCGTCCGGCGTTTTCCAACGCGTCCATCTCGCCATGCAGGGTCGGACTCCCTTGTTGAACGCGACGATTGTGGCCACGCCCCAGAATCTCGCCATCGTGCATGAGGACGCTGCCAATGGGGATCCCTCCCTCGTCCCAGCCGATTTCTGCTTCTTCGATCGCTGCCCGCATGAACTCATCCATACGACATGTTGCCAGATTGGTCGGTCGCCGGCATCGAGCCTGCCGATCGATGAGCGGGGCTCGCTACCGTTGCACTAATCAACTCACGTCGACGGCGTGAGGCCAGGAGCTCTTTCGATGACGAACAACGCAACATCCTCGACCGACTGGTGGCGTACCGGCGTGGTCTATCAGGTCTATGTGCGGTCGTTTGCCGATGGAAATGGCGATGGAACGGGCGACATCACCGGGTTGCGAAGCAAGCTCGACTATCTCCGTGACCTGGGCGTCGACGCACTTTGGATCAATCCGTGGTATTCGTCTCCCCTTCGCGACGGCGGCTATGACGTAGCCGACTATCGCAAGATCGACGAACGGTTCGGGACGGTTGAAGAGGTCGAAGAGTTTGTGACCGAAGCCCATTCACGCGGAATTCGGCTGATCGCCGATCTCGTGCCCAACCACACCTCGAGCGATCACCGGTGGTTCAAAGAAGCGGTCGCGGCTCCGGCGGGAGATCCAGCGCGCAATCGATACATCTTTCGGCCGGGCAAGGGACTGGATGGATCCGAGCCACCGACCGATTGGACTGCGGTGTTCGGCGGATCTGCTTGGGAGCGCGTGTTGGATGGCGAGTGGTATCTCCACCTGTTCGACCCATCCCAGCCAGATCTCAATTGGGAGAACGAGGAGGTTCGCGAAGAATTCGACAGCGTCTTCCGATTTTGGCTCGACCGTGGAATCGATGGTTTCCGAATCGACGTTGCTCATGGTTTGGTGAAAGATCCGACCTACCCCGACGTTGGTCACGTCGGCGAGATACTCGAGAGTGATCGCAGCGAGAACCATCCGTTTTGGGATCGAGATGGAGTACACGAGATCAACCGACGTTGGCGCTCGGTGCTCGACGAATACGACGATCGAATGATGGTGGCTGAGGCATGGGTTTCGGCGGACCGACTCCCTCTGTATTTGCGAGCCGACGAGTACCACCAGTCTTTCAACTTTGACTTGCTCGGAACCGAGTGGGACGCGGTCGACTTCGGCGACGTCATCGAAAAGTCAGTGCGGGCCGCTGAAGATGTGGGAGCGCCGTCGACTTGGGTTCTTTCGAACCATGATGTTATGCGCCACACGACTCGATATGGCCTTCCGCACGGCACGAAGTGGCGTCAGTGGCCAATGACTGGACCGAGCGAAGCCCTCGATCAGGAAAAGGGATACCGACGCGGTCGTGCCGCAGCGCTGATTACCTTGTCTCTACCCGGCTCGACCTACGTGTACCAGGGCGAGGAGCTCGGACTTCCTGAGGTATGGGACCTCGATAGCGAGGTCCTCGACGACCCGACATGGATTCGGTCGGGCCATACCGAGAAGGGACGCGACGGATGTCGCGTTCCGCTTCCGTGGAAGAAGGACGGGCCGTCGTTCGGTTTTTCACCGGTCGAACCATGGCTGCCACAACCTGCGACCTTCTCTGCACTATCGGTCGAGAGCCAGGACCAGAACACCGATTCATACCTGTCGCTGTACCGAGCCGCTATCGCACTCCGTCGAACACACCTCGTGCACGAAGCATCGATCTCTATGCGCGACCTCGGCTCCGACGTACTCGCTTACGATCGCGGGGCGGCCTTTACGGTCGTAGTGAACATGGGTACCTCTCCAATCGAGATGCCGTCGGGAGAGGTGCTCTTGTCTTCGGTGCCGCTTTCGGGAGCCGATATTCCTTCGGATTGCGCGGTCTGGCTCTCACGCTGACCTATCTGGACAGATCGGCGCGCGAGCACTGCGTCGAACGAGTGCTCCCGAAACTCGACAAGCCGCTGCTTGACGGTGCAGACGAAACCTAGGCGTTGTTCCAGCGTTCTTGAAGCGTGGCGAATACACCCTGATCCCAAGAGAACTCCACCATGTTGCCGTCGGGGTCGCGCAGCATGGTGATGTAGCCGATCGGCGCTGGCATCATCGTTGGAGGCATCGCAAGGCATCCGGCCGCCTCGGCCTTCGCCGCGACGTCGTCAACATCGGAGCGTTGGGGAAGTTCGATACCAACGTGTGCAAATGGTTGCAGAGTTGCTCGCGGAGAGCCGGCGAACGGATCGGTCTCGGGAAAGAATTGCGCCAACACCATCAGGAACGGGTTATTCGTCTTTTCTGGCATGCCGAGCCATGCGCCATATCCGCTCTCATCCTCGCGGCGATCGATCAACGCAAGAGGTGTGAATTCGGCGTACCAGTCGATGGTCGCCGATATGTCAGCGACACGGAGCGCAATGTGTGTCCAACGCGGCTCACCGGGGTGTAGCTGGTAGGTGGATTCGTTGGTTTCGTCGCTCATGATGACCCTCTTGCTTTGCGTCTCGTCAATCTACCACTGGTCAGTTGGTCTGACCGAAAAGTTCTGCGACTCGGTTCCACGACGTTGAAATTCGATGGACAACGGTGAGATTGCAAGCACATGGTATGTTCTTGGTCTTACCAAGAGACCAAATCCGGGGCGCCGAAATGACAGACATCAAGGGGTCCCCTGCGTTCGATCCGATCTCTCGCGAGACCGTAAGTTCCCAGATCCGGTCGCAACTCCTGGAACGCATTCGAACCGGCGAGCTGGCACCCGGATCGCAAATGCCATCGGAGCGAGATCTGAGCGAACGGTTCAGCGTCGCGCGCACGTCTGTTCGTGAAGCCATGCAGGGCCTTGTGTCGCTCGGCGCGGTCGAACGACGTGGTAACCGCGCGTTTGTTGTTGAGCACCTCCCCGATGTCGTCGTCGAGCCGGCGAGCAACACCAAAAGATTCGTCGCCGAGCTCTTTGAGACCCGACGGGTGCTCGAGGTGCCGCTATTCGAGCTTGCCGCAGCGCGGGCGTCCGACGACGAACGCGAGCGGGTCTTGATTCTCGCGAACAGATTCCATGATGCGCTCGACATCAGCGCATTTCGGATTCTCGACCGAGAGTTCCACACCACGATTGCTGCGAGCTGTGGAAACCCGCTCCTCATCGAGCTCTATGGAAAAGTCCTCGATCAACTCTTTCGCTCTGGGGAATTTTCCGAGCTGTTGACCGCCGAGGAAAATCAAGAGCAGGTCGAACGGATCGTGGCTGATTCGAGTCGTGCACACATGGCCATAGCTGTCGCATTCGGCACCGGCGATTCGAGCGCTGTTCGCGGCGCGGCCGAATCCCATCTCGACTCGGTCGAGCATTCCATGATCGACAATCTGGAGTAGGTCGTCGGAAACGACGTAGTCACTCCTCGCTGGCTAGCTGATGCCGTACTTTGCGAGGTCCTTGCGAGCCGACTCGTTGGCCTGGGACAGGAAGACCGCACTGTCCCAGTAGTCGGTTCGATGCGTGATCAGGCCATCGACGATGACCAGACGTTGAGCACCCCGCACGCTAAACGGCGCCTCGCCCTGCCAACGTGCCGTCATCGTGTAGAACGCGGCGGCCTGACCCGCCTCGTCGTCGATGACGAGGTTCTCGATCTTGTATTCAAGCCCGTCCATATCGCGGAGAAAACCAGGGAGTCGGGCACGGTACGCCTCGCGACCCACACAATCCGAGCCAAGTGCAGCGGTGTGTTCGTTGATGAAATCTGGCGATACGAATGACGCGGTGATATCGGGTTCTGCGAGCGCGAAACTATCGAAATAGCGGCGGACGACGATGTCGATGGGCGAGGTGGCGGTTGTCACGATCATGACTATAGGATGACCGCCGCTGGTCAGTTGGTCTGACCACTTGGTTTCTGGGGGAGTATGGTGCGGTCATGACAGCTTTCGTGGATCGACCAGAACTTCGTGATGCGTGGTTCCCTGTCGCTCGGACATCCGATATTGGCGTCGGCGATGTCAAAGCCATCCGTTTGTTAGCCGAAGACTTCGCTCTGTGGCGCGATAAAAGTGGGGAGCTCATTGCTGCGCCCGACCGCTGCCCACACCGCGAAGCACCGCTATCGATCGGGACGGTCGACGAGGGTGAGCTCACCTGCGCGTACCACGGCTGGCGGTTCGGGTCTGGCGGACGTTGTGTCCTGGTGCCATCGTCGGGGGAGGGGAGCACGATCGCTCCCGCCGCACACACCTCGCCGATCCACGTCGTCGAGCGTTATGGACTCATCTGGCTCTGTCCAGGCACGCCCAACCACCCAATACCAACAATTATCCAAGACGAGGATCCAGCATTTCGTCGCCTGAACACCGAGGTCGAACACTGGACGACCTCGACCCCTCGGTTGGTCGACAACTTCATGGACTTCAGCCACTTCCCCTGGGTGCACACCGGCACATTCGGAGCAGAGCAGGATCCGGCCGTCCCCCATCTCGATCTCGAACAACTCGATGACGACTTCTTCGGCTACGTGTACGAAGTGATGGCTGCAAACCCCGACGAAGCGACAGCGGTCAGCGGGTCGCAGGACGATGTGGTTCATCGCGTCATGACGACCGGGTTCGCCTTACCGTTCGTTGTGCGAAGCACGATCCGTTACGACGACGGGCTCGAACATATTCTGCTGTTGTGCAGCACACCCATCGATGATCTCGAGTCACTGTTCACGTTCGTTGTTTGGCGCAACGACGATCACAGCATCGACCCTGAAGAGATTCTCGCATTCGATAAAGCAATAGGCGCCGAGGATCGAGCCATGCTCGAGCGCGTTCCCGGAACTCTGCCCCTCGGTAGGACAGGGCTCGCCAATGTGCAGTCAGACAAGCCATCGGTTGAATGGCGGAGACGTTTTGCCGAGATGATCGGTCTCGCAGGAGAAACCACGTGAATATTGCGGATCAGTACTGTCACTTCTTCGATGAAAGTGAATTCGTTGAGACTGGACGTGCGGGGTTCCGCCGTCGCGTGATCTCGGGCGAACACCTCCAGCTCTGCTTCTGGCGGATCGACGGGGGAGCGAGCGGATCCTTTCTCCACAAGCACGATGAGAACGAACAACTCGGGATCATTGTTCGCGGCTCGCTCGACTTTCGAATCTCTGAAGATGAGAACGACTCGCAACGCAAGGTCATCACTCAAAATCAGGTGTACCTCGCGCCGAAAGGTGTCTGGCACGGCGACAGTGTGTTCGTTGGCGATGACGAGTACGACGAGTGCTGGATTCTCGACGTGTTCAGCCCTCCACGCGCTGACCTCATGACCGATGGCGAATCTGGTCAAACCACAACAACAAAGGACGAGTCCTAATGGCAGATTGGCGTCTAGCGGTCGACATCGGAGGAACCTTCACCGATGTGGTTCTCCTCGACGGCGAGAGTGGCAAAGTAGTCGTCGACAAGACGTTGACCACGCCGAGTGCGCCGCTCGACGGCGTGCGCACTGGCGTGACTCAGCTGCTCGCGCGTGCCGGAGTATCGCCGAGCGAAATCACTGCACCGATCGTCCACGCGACAACGTTGATCACCAACGCCCTCATCGAGGGCAAGACCGGGCGTGCAGCGCTCGTGACGACGAAAGGTTTCGGCGACACCCTTCTGATTCGTGACGAACATCGCTATGACATGTACGACTTGCAGATCGAGTTTCCGGCGCCACCGGTCCCACGCAATCTCACATTCGAACTCGATGAACGCGTGAGCGCCGATGGCGATATTCTCGTCGATCCAACCGAAGCTGCGCTCGACGCGCTCGCCGCCGAGATCGGCGGACACGATGTCGAGGCGGTCGCGATCTGCCTGCTCAACTCTTACGTGAACGGAGACAACGAGCAGAAGGTGGCAACACATTTGCGAGCTGCGCTCGGCGTGCCCGTTTGTGTGTCGTCGGAGATCTCGCCACAGATCCGCGAGTACCCGAGGATGGTGACTGCAGCGTGTAACGCTGCGACGATGCCGGTGATCGGGCCATACCTCGATGAACTCCAGAAATGGCTGGCAGCCGAGGGCTTCGGCGGCTCGGTGCTCATGATGTTGTCGAACGGCGGTGTCGTCTCGGCTGACGATGCAGCCAGCGGCCCGATTCGTCTCGTCGAATCTGGTCCTGCAGCCGGAGCCTTGGCCGGCACATGGTTTGCAAACCGCCTCGGCATCGACCGGCTGCTGTGTTTCGACATGGGTGGAACCACCGCGAAGGCGTGCCTTATCGAAAACGGCGAACCAGGACTCACGAACACCTTCGAAGTCGCCCGTGCGTACCGCTTCAAGAAAGGGTCTGGCTTTCCAGTTTCGGTTCCGTCGGTCGATCTCGTGGAGATCGGCGCCGGTGGCGGCAGTCTCGCTCGCGTCGACCAGTTCGGCCTGCTGAAAGTCGGTCCGGATTCTGCGGGCGCTGACCCTGGCCCTGCCAGCTACGGGCGAGGCGGCATCATTCCCGCCGTGACCGACACCGATGTCATCCTCGGTCTGCTCGACCCCGCCGCGTTTCTCGGAGGAGACATGCCACTCGACGCGTCTCTCGCCGAGGCCGCAACGGCCACGGTTGCCGACGGTCTAGGCCTCGACGTCATCGATACCGCTGCCGGAGTCCACGAGGTCGTCAACCAAAACATGGCGGCCGCGGCCAGCATGCACGGCGTCGAGATGGGTGCCGACCTGCGGGGCATTCCGCTCATTGCATTCGGTGGTGCGGGTCCCGTGCACGCATGCGGCGTTGCCGAGTTGCTCGAGTCCGACCAGGTCATCTTCCCCGTGAACGCCAGCGTGCTGTCCGCCTTTGGCACGCTCGTGTCACCGGTGCGAATCGACCTGGCCCGATCGATGCCACGCATGCTTGCCAACATTGACGTCGGCGAACGCGACCTTTTGCTCGACGAGCTTCGTTCCGAAGGTCGGCGGGTCCTCCAAGCAGCAGGCGTGCCCGACGACGCGATCATCTTCCGTTACGGGGTCGACGCTCGCTACTCCGGACAGGGCAACGAGATCACGATTTGGGTAGGCGAGGGCGATGCTTGGCCCGCAACCGCCAACGATGTGGCCACCGCGTTCGAGAGCGAGTACCGACGCATCTACGGCATGGCTATCCCCGACGTAGCGATCGAGGGCATCACGTGGAGGCTGTCCGCGTTTGCGACAACATCGATTGTCGAACCCGACCAGTCTATCGAGCCAGCTTCGGGCGAACCGACACCGAAGAGCACACGGCCCATGGTATTCGGTCGAGGAATTGCAGCCGTTGAGGCTCCTGTCTACGACCGGGCGAGCCTCGGTGCTGGAGCGACTTTCGACGGTCCAGCTGTCGTTGAAGAACGAGAAACTACATCTGTGATTCGACCTGGCTGGAGCGTTGTTGTCGCTCCCGATGGAAGTCTTCTTGCAACCCGAAAGGATCGATCATGACAATGATGGAGGAACGCACAGCGTCCTTTGACCCGATCGAGCTCGAGATCTTGTGGCAGTCGCTCATCTCCACGGTGAACGAACAAGCCCGAGCCCTTCAGCGTTCGGCGTTTTCGCCGATCGTTCGTGAGGCCGGCGACTTGGCCAACGCAGTGTTTGACCGGCGGGGTCGAATGGTTGCCCAGGCAGTGACGGGAACGCCCGGGCACATCAACTCGTTGGCTATCGGCGCGGCAAAGATGCTCGAGGAATACCCCCTCGACACGCTTGAGCCTGGCGATGTCCTCATCACCAACGATCCGTACAAGACCGCGGGTCAGCTGCTCGACGTGACCGTGCTCGTACCCGCATGGCGCAAGGGCCAGATCATTGCGCTCTTCGGCTCCACCATTCACCACACCGATGTCGGCGGCTACGGGATCGGTGCTGGCGGGCGAGACGTTTTTGAAGAAGGGCTGTGGATCCCGATCTGCAAGTTGATGAAGAAGGGCGAACGCAACGACGACGTCTGGAAGTTCATTCTCTCGAACGTGCGCCAGCCCGACCATATGACCGGTGACCTGCATGCCCAAATGGCATCGGGTGAAGTTGGTGCCCAACGCCTGTCCACGCTCTGTGAGGCACATGGCCTCGACGACATCGAAGCCCTGTCCGACGAGATAATCACCCGTTCCGAACAAGCCACTCGAGACAGCATTCGCGAGCTCCCCAGCGGGCGGTACGAGTCGAGCGCTGTTCTCGATCTGGCCGATGGCAGCAAGATCGACATCGTTTGTGCACTGATCGTGGACGCTGATGCTGGCGAGATCACGGTCGACTATGAAGGCACGTCCGAAGCCTCACCGTGGGGCATCAACGTGGTGATGAACTACACCCACGCCTACACAACGTTCACGGTTCGTGCGGTGCTCAACCCGGACATCCCCAACAACTACGGCAGCCTCGCTCCAATTCTGGTCAAGGCTCCGGTTGGGTCGATCGTGAATGCGGTTTCGCCCCAGCCGGGCACCGCTCGTCACGTGGTTGGCATGTTCTTGCCGAACGCACTTCTCAAGGCCCTTGCACAGGTCCGACCCGAAGCCTCGATGGCTGAGGGTTCCGGCGCTGTGTGGACCATGCAGGTCAATGGACACCACGACGATGGCAGCCCGTTCATCACCGCGATGTTCACCTATGCCGGTGGCGTTGGCGCCCGCTCCACGAAGCCGGGCCTGAGTGCATGTTCCTTCCCAACGGGCGTGTCTGCTGTGCCGATCGAAGTCGTCGAGGCCTCCGCTCCGATTCGTTTCAACGAAAAGTCGCTCCGACCCGGATCTGGCGGAGCTGGTGCACAGACGGGCGGTATGGGACAGACGATCGAGTTCAGTGTGGCCACGGATAAAGCGTGGCAACTCAACGCAGTGACCAGCCGGTTGGCCGATCCTCCGTTGGGTGTCTTCGGTGGTTCGCCCGGCGAAGCGGGCAGCTTCAAAGTGAATGGAGATGCGGTCAAAACCCAGTCTCGAATCTCGCTGAACGGTGAGGACGTCGTGCGACTCGAACTTCCTGGTGGCGGCGGATACGGAGCACCTACCTCGTAATGGCGAACCGGGCCGACGCAACGACCTTTGCCCGCCTGTGGGCCGACACCTCGTCTCGCTGCGCGTCCCAGAAATTTCTCATCTTTGAGGGACCAGACGAAAGCGTTCAGTCCTGGACCTACGGCGAGTTCGACGACGTGGTGGGCCGTGTCGCCGGCGTTCTGGTTCGCGAAGGTGTGCGGCAAGGCTCGGCGGTGCACCTTGCGCTCACGAACTGTCCGACTTTTGTTGCCGTCTGGATTGCTGCGGCTCGCCTCGGTGCCTTCATCGTGCCCGGCGACCCAATGGGCAAAACGCCGGAGTTCGCCGACCAGATCGAGCGGACAGTACCGGCTGTAGGGATCCATTCGATCGAACGAGCAGCGGCATATCTCGAGGCCCGCCCAGACGGCATGGCCACGATCGCAATCGATGAAGCCGACGCCAGCTTCGATTCATTCGACGACGAGCCGTTTACCGATTGGCCAACGCCCGGCGTCGACGACACCGCAGCCGTGATGTTTACCAGCGGAACGACCGGCCGGCCCAAAGGGGTCGTGATTACGCAGGCCAACTACGCCTTTGCTGGAAAGACCATGGCCAATGCTGCGGATCTCGGACCGACGGATCGACACTTGGTCGTACTACCGCTGTTCCACGCAAATGCGCAGTACTACTCGTTCGCATCGGCGATTTGGGCCGGTGCATCCGTCGCGCTGATGCACACGTTCTCGGCCAGCGGGTTCCTCGCTCAAGCCGCTTGGCACAACGCCACGTGCGCCAGCCTGTTCGCTGCTCCGATCCGAATGATCTTGGCTCGCAGCGGCCCCCAAGAAGGCCTGTCGCTTCGACACTGCTGGTTCGCCCAGAACATTGGCGAAGAGCAGTATGAGACCATCTCGGATTGGCTTGGTTGTCGACCCCGCCAGTTGTACGGAATGACCGAGACGATCCCCGCGGTCCTGACCGACGAATCAATGAACCCACGACACGACATGATGGGTTACGTGACCGCGGGATGTGAGGTCGAGGTTCACGACTCCGACGGGGCTCGGGTAACTCCGGGCGAGGTGGGTGAGCTGGTTGTTCGCGGCCAGCGTGGCGTCACGATCTTCGATCGTTACCTCGACGACCCCGACACCACCAACGCCAGCTTTCGCGACGGTTGGTTTCTCACTGGCGACCGAGCAACGGTCGACGACAATGGGCGCTTCGCGTTCGATGGCCGTCGATCCGATATCTTGAAGGTCGCTGGTGAAAATGTCTCGACGGTCGAAGTCGAGTCCGTGTTGTCGGCCCATCCAGCCGTCCTCGAAGCCGCGGTTGTCGGCGCTCCTGACCCTGTCCGCGACGAGGTGCCCATTGCCTATGTTGTCGCAAACGACCCGTCGCAACCACCGAGAGAGGACGATCTCTTGGCGTGGTGCGAATCGCAGCTCGGCAAGGCAAAGGTTCCGACCTCGATTACATTTCTCGACGAATTGCCACGCACGAGCGTCGGCAAGATCCGCAAGTTTGTACTCAGGAAAGAGGAGGCGCTGCAATGACGATTCTGAACACCGAGATGCTCGCTAATTTCGATCGCTCTATCGAAGACGTCTCGACGGCGGCAACACTCCCACCCGAGATCTACACCTCGGCCGAGTTCCTCAACTTCGAAGCTGAAGCGCTGTTCATGAAGGAATGGCTGTGCGTCGGACGCTCTGAACGCATCCCAGAGATTGGCGACTGGTTCACGGTGACCATGGTCGACGAGCCCATCATCGTGACGCGCGATAAAGAAGGCAACGTTCGCGCGATGTCCGCGGTGTGTCAGCACCGAGCGATGCAGGTGTGTGAGGGCGAAGGCAACGCCACCACGTTCAAGTGTCCGTACCACCATTGGAACTACTCCCTCGAGGGCCGCCTGCTCGGTGCTCCAGCGATGGAGAAGACGGAAGACTTCAACAAGAGCGATTTTGCGCTGCCGCCACTGCGCGTGGAGGAGTGGCTCGGGTTCATCTTCGTCAACTTTGATGAAGATGCGGCCGCGCTCGCCCCGACGCTCGAGCGGTACACGCCATTCCTCGACAACTACGACCTCGCCAATGCCGTATGCCCTGGCACATTCACGTTGGAAGGCCTTCCATGGAATTGGAAGGTAATGTTCGAGAACTTCAACGACGGCTATCACGCAAACCGGCTTCATCAGTTCGTGCAGGACTTCTGCCCGTCGTCAATGTCCGGCTTTCCAATCCCTTGGTCGGACGACTCGAACGTGATCTTCCGCACTGCGGGCTACACCCACATCGACGGCGGTTTCAACGCCACGCATCGGGTGATCATGGATGTCTTTCCCGAGCTGACCGAGGAAGAGCGCACCCGTTCGACATTTGCTCTCATTCCGCCGACGCTCTGCTTCGGCACCGCACCCGATCAGTGCTTCTTCTTCCTGATCCGGCCCACTGGCCCGGAGACGATCGACGTCGAGATCGGCTACATCTTCCATCCATCTGCGCTCGACGATCCGCTGTTCGAGCAGAAGATGGCACTATCGGACGCCGGTGTTCAAGTGTTCGTGCAGCAAGACCAGGACGCCACCACAAAGGTGCAACAAGGACTCCGTTCACGATTCGCGCCGAGAGGGCGTTATTCGTGGCAAGAGGAGAGTCACATCCAGTTCAATCGCTGGCTCGTGCAGAGATATCGTAGGGCTTGGCCAGACGGTGCAAAGTAAGTAGCAATTCACGAGAAGAAAATGCCAGTGCAAACAAACCGACCGTCAGGTCGCTCAGGAGGGAAAGAAATGTCCAGAACTATGAAATCGCTGATGGCGCTTCTCGCAGTGTTGGCTCTTGTAGCCGCAGCCTGCGGAAGCGACGAGCCAACCGAAAGCGCAGAGACGACCGCCGCACCGACCACAGCGGCGCCGACAACAGATCCACCGGAAGATACCGAGGCGCCAGCGCCAACCGATGCACCAACGACGACTGAGGCCATCGAGGTCGACGTCCTCGTCGAACAGTTCGACGCAGACGGCGACGGCACGGTCACGATCGGTGTGGCAGCCGCTGGACCGCGCGACGACAACGGCTACTACCAATCGCTCGTGAACTTCGCTGAGGAATTTTCAGCGGCGAACAACTTCGCCGCACCGATCGTCAGCGACAACATCGGTCCAGCTGAGGCCGCGCAGGCGCTGTCCGATCTTGCTCAGCAAGGTGTCGACATCTTGATGGTCGGTGCGAGTGAAATCGCAGAGCCTCTTCCCGACCTGACAG
>JBLIMK010000065.1:0-24398 GCA_047638715.1 Verrucomicrobiales bacterium | reverse complement strand
GGCGCAGGCATCACCCAGGCTTGCGGTTCAGGAGCCACGGTTAGTGCACAGCGAATGTATGAGTGGGGCTTGGCCGGCGAACGGGTGACCGTTTCGATGCCCGGGGGAGAGGCCGTCGTCGATGTGGTGACTAGCGATCGCCCGACCGCTGTTCTCAGCGGCACAGCAACGTTTGTTGCGAGCCTTGAGGTTCCACGTGGGTGACGATCGGTCCTCCGACGACGATCAGCCCGGGACCCCACTCGCATCAGATCATCGTGGCGCTTTCGGCGAGTATGGCGGCGAGTCTTCGGGACTCATCGATCGCACCTTCCGCGAACGAATTGTCCTCGTTGGGGTAACGATGCCCGATGGCACCGTCGCCGAAACCGACGCATCGCTCGACGAATTGGCACTGCTCGTCGATACCGCAGGAGCCGACGCCGTCGGTCGCATTCACCAACGCCGACAGGCCCCAGATCCAGCAACGTTCGTCGGTAAGGGTAAGGCGCAAGAGATCAAAGACATGTCGCTCAGTGTCGACTCGGACACCGTCGTGTTCGACGACGAGCTGAGCCCTGCCCAGCAAGGAAATCTCGAGAAGATCCTGGGCCGTTCAGCCCTCGACCGAACCGCGGTCATTCTCGACATCTTTGCGCAGAACGCATCGAGCAGCGAGGGCAAGGCCCAGGTTGAACTCGCGCAACTGAAGTACCGGCTGCCGCGCCTGCGAAGTTCGAGCCGGACGTTTTCACAACAGGGCGGTGGCATCGGAACACGAGGCCCAGGCGAAACACAGCTCGAGGTCGACCGGCGTCGCTTGGTTCGGCGGGTCCACAAGCTCGAGGACGTCCTGCGAAAGCTGGACAAGAACCGAAAGGTGCAATCCAAGGCACGGAAACGAACCTCCAACCGACGTGTCGCAATCGTTGGTTACACCAACGCAGGCAAGTCGTCGGTGCTGAACCGGCTGACCGCCGCCCAAGTCCTCGCCGAAGATCGGTTATTCGCAACGCTCGATGCAACCACGCGTCGCCTGCAATTGCCTGGAGGCGAGATGTTGTTTCTCACGGACACGGTCGGCTTCGTTCGCAAGCTTCCAACGCAGCTCGTCGAGGCGTTCAAGAGCACCCTCGATGTTGTGATCGACGCCGACTTGTTACTCCACGTCGTCGATGCCTCTGCACCCGACATGCAAGGAAATATCGACGCGGTGCGACGAACGCTGAGCGCGATCGGAGCGGCCGAGGTCCCAGAACTGATGGTCTTTAACAAAATCGATGTCCAGCCCGAGGTTGAAGGCATTGTGTCTCGTTACCCCGGATCGGTCGCGATTTCTGCTCAGGACGGCACCGGCCTCGATGTGTTGCTCGAATCTCTCAGTGGTCGACTTCGGTCGATGACCGAGCTCGTTCAGCTCTCGGTGCCATACGAGCGCGGCGATGTGCTCGCGCAGATTCACCGAGAGGGGCAGGTCCTTACCGAGCTCGCTGGTGCCACGAGTATTACCGTCCGTGCCCGTCTCGACCCTGATTCGAAGAGCCGTTTGGCCGACTGGTTGTCGGGCCCCGACGAGGTGCCCCCTCCCGAACCCGATCCTTGGCAGTGACGCCGAATAGAGTTCGGCCCATGCAACCGTTCGGGCTTCCCCCTTACCCCTACGACCGTCTCAATGATGCGAGAGCGCTCGCGGTCGAAAAGCACGGATCCGCAATCGATATGTCGATCGGTACGCCCTTTGATGCGCCGCCGCCGGCCGCCGTCAGTGCACTTTCGACCTCGGGTTCAGAGCGCGGCTATCCCGCCTCGATCGGTTCGCCGTCATTTCGAACCGCTGCGGCGTCCTGGCTCGACTCGCAGTTCGACGTTTCGATCGACCCAATGCATCTCGGGGCGACCATTGGTCTCAAGGAGTTCGTTGCTGGTGTCCCGCACTGGTTTCGCTTGCGTAATCCAGACCGGGACACTGTTCTGTACCCGGCCGTCAGCTACCCGAGCTACGCCATGGGCGCTGAGCTCGCTCATGGTCGAGCGGTAGCAGTTCCCGTCGACGAGAATTGGCGACTTTGTCTCGATGCCATAGACCCCGCCGACATTGCCCGAGCGAGCCTGCTCTGGGTGAACAGTCCAGGCAATCCGGCGGGAGCGCTCGAAGACCTACCGGCAGCAGCTGCATGGGGACGCGAACACGGGGTGCCGGTACTGAGCGACGAATGTTATATCGAGTTCACGTGGAACGGCCCGGGGAAGACGATTCTCCAGAGCGGCAGTGAAGGTGTTCTCGCCGTCCACAGCTTGTCGAAACGGTCGAATCTGGCGGGCGTCCGAGCCGGTTTCTACGCCGGCGATCCCGAGCTCGTGCATTGGCTGCAGGAAATTCGGAAGCACACGGGATCGATGCCGCCCGGGCCGACACAGGCCGCTGCGGCCGTCGCCCTCTCCGATCAGGCACACGTCGCTGAACAGCGCGCGACCTACCACCGCCGACTTCTCGCAATGCAGGAGTTCCTGGCGGTTCTTGGCCTCGATGCGCCGATGCCAGAGGGTGGCTTCTACCTGTGGGTAGAAGCCCCAGGAGGCGACGCGTGGGCGTTAGCTAATCAGCTCGCCGAACGGGTTGGGCTGATCGTCTCGCCGGGTGAGTTCTACGGTGTTGCTGGCCGAGGGCACGTTCGAGTCGCTGTTGTGCAGGACGACGACGCGATCGCGGAGCTGCACCGCCGGTTAGCCTGAGCCAATGGCTCATCCGCTCCTGCAATTGACCGCTGACCTCGTCGACATGGCGTCGGTGAGCTTCGAGGAGGCCGGCATCGCCGACTGGTTTGAAGCCGAGCTCCGTGTTGTGCCTGGCCTCGATGTGACGAGGGTCGGCGACAATATCGTCGCCCGAACGGACCTGAATCGTCAGTACCGGGTAGCGATCGGAGGACACCTCGACACCGTCCCGGTCAATGACAACGCAACAGCGCGGATCGAAGGGCAGGTTCTTCACGGACTTGGCTCTTGCGACATGAAGGGTGGGCTCGCGGTCATGCTCGAGCTTGCCCGCACGGTGACCGAGCCTGCTGTTGATGTCACCTATGTGTTCTACGCCCGCGAAGAGGTCGCGCTCGAACACAATGGCTTGCGCGAGCTGTTCGCTGAGGTACCGGAGCTTCTCGGCGCAGATGTCGCGATCCTGGGCGAACCGACCGACGCGGTGGTCGAGGCGGGCTGTCAGGGGACGATGCGTGCAAAAGTGACTTTGCGGGGCGCTCGTGCCCACACTGCTCGGCCATGGATGGGGCGTAACGCGATCCATCGTCTTGGAGACCTCCTGAGTGCTCTTGCGGTCGCGGAACATCGCACGCCGACGATCGATGGGTGTGAGTTTCGTGAGGCGATGCAAGCGGTATTCGTCGAGGGAGGGGTCGCAGGGAACGTGGTGCCGGACGCAGCAACCGTCACGATCAACCACCGCTTCGCTCCCGATCGTTCTCCAGAGGAAGCCGAGGCCTACGTGCTCTCGATCGTCGCGCCATTCATGGACGGCGACGATTCCTTTGAGGTCGTCGACATGTCGCCTGCCGCAATGCCAGATCTGCGTCACCCGTTAATGGCATCGTTCGTCGGGAGAAACGATCTGTTGGTACGCGCCAAACTCGGCTGGACCGACGTTGCGTTCTTTGCCGAGCAGGGCATCCCGGCCGTGAACTTCGGACCAGGCGATGCCACGTTGGCGCACACCCAACATGAACATCTCAACGAGATTCCGCTCGTGATGACCTATCAGGCGCTCGAAGAACTCCTTCGCACGGGCGTTTGAGACACAGATATATAACTATCTGCGTAAGACAGATGCGTCAGTATCTGCGCAGAACAGATGCGTCAGTATCTGCGTAAGACAGTGACGACCTTGCCGAAGACTTCTACTTCACCGGCATTGAACACCATTGGTTCGAGGGAATCGTTGGCCGGAAGCAGCGTGACGGTTGTGCCTTTTGCTGTGTAGGTCTTGACGGTCGCCTCTCCTCCAGGAATACCTGCGATGACGATCTCGCCGTTGTTCGCGGTGTCTTGACGGCACACCACTACGAAGTCACCGTCGTGGATACCGGCATTGATCATCGAGTCGCCTCGGACCCGAAGCATGTAGAGCTCGCCTTCGCCCGTGAATTCGGTCGGTAGCGGCATGAGCTCTTCGACGTTTTCATGAGCGAGCACATCGGTACCGGCAGCGACGTCTCCCACGAGAGGCACGTGAGTGACCGCACCGCGCTCGATGACGGCACCGGAGTTGGGGTCGTAGCGCACTTCGATCGCCCGTGGCTTCGAAGGGTCGCGCCGCAGGTAACCCAGCTTTTGCAGCGTGTTGAGGTGGCTGTGCACCGTCGAAGGTGACGTGAGACCAACCGCCTCGCCGATTTCACGGACGGAGGGTGGATAGCCGCGCTCGCGGTTCTCCAAGTCGATGAAGTCAAGGATTCCTTGCTGGCGTTCGGTCAGATTTGTGCCGCTCATTGGTGCCTCTCGGGTACGTGTCTTGGGGTACGAACTCGATCGAACAAACTTTCGAGATCGAGGTTGCATCGTACAACTGTTCGTACTATACATGGGGAACGGAAGTTCGCCAAACACATGTTCGCCGAACGGACGTACCCGGTCAAGGACCTTCGAGGATTTGCTGCAATCGACGGGCAATCGTTCGAAATTGGGTGGAGCCAGGTCTGAGGAAATAGTTATCCCGGTTTGAGAAAAGCGTTGTAGATCCCTGTGATCTCAACGGTCTCATCGATCGTGTCACACCCCAGGAGAATACTGATGACCATGACAGCAACCGACTCCGTCCAAACGCAGCAGGCGCATACGCAGTCAGTACCTCGTCCGTCGATCAACCTGCTGCTCGCAGCAGGACTGGCGATCGCGATCATGTTGGCGCTCGTCGGCTTCGGCGGCGATGCGGCCGCGAATGGTCCCCTCAAACCGGCATCGCAGCAGTCGGAGGTTATCGACTCGATCGAGATCTACATCGTGCAACCCGGCGACACGTTGTGGGGCATCGCTACGGCGGCTGCGTCCCCGGGCGAAGACATTCGCCCCCTCGTTGATGGGCTGAAAGAGATCACGGGCGGGTCTCGTCTCGACATTGGTCAGCGGATCGTCATCGACCACGCCACCATTCGTGGTTAAGCGCGTTCGCGGACGTAGCGATGGAAGAGAAAGTGCTCCTGATGCAAGGTCCGAACAAGACGCATTGGCTGCGGCACCGCGTTGCTGCTGGCAGCCACGACCCGTGGCCCGCTGCCCCCGAGCACCATCGGCGAGAACGACAGACAGAGCTCGTCGAGCAGATCTGCGTCAACGAATGCGCCGTTGAGCGTTGGCCCGCCTTCGAGGAGCGCAACGTTGGCACCGAGTTGGGCGAGCTGGCGAAGCGCAGCCGGCAAATCGACCGCTTCGTCGCCGGCAACGACAATGTCAGCAACCTCTGCGAGTTCGGCGTGCCGCTTAGGTGGCGCACTGGCCGAGGTAACGAGGATTGGTCGCGCCGTTTGGTCGAAGACTCGGTGATCGGCTTCGATTCGAAGACTATTGCTCACGATCGCGATTCGTGGCAGGCGCGACTGTCCGCGAGCCGAACGAGCAGCTTGGATGTCCGCGGGAGTTTGTGGGCGCCGATAGTTCTCGGCGACCGCCGTGCCCGCGCCGACGACGATTACGTCGGCAACTCCACGAATCGCTCGAAAGACGTCTTTGTCGGCCGGCCCGCCGAGTCCACCGGACACGCCGTCGAGAGCGATCCCGCCGTCGATGCTCGAGATCATGTTGCACATCACCCACGGTCGGTCCTCGGGGCGAGGTCGATGGTCGCTCGCGTACGTCGCAACCGTGTCGACGTTGTCCACAGGGCTGGGGAAGATTTGGTCCATACGGCGCAACACTATCGACCGCTGGACGTCGGATGAGTACCTACGAAAAGTCTCAATATGTGGATAACTTGGGACAAATCCACTCGATATCAACAGCTCGTCCTCTTTTCCCCCACAGGCTCTTGTCCGTATCGTGATGGGTGCAGCCGCGGTAGGGGACTTTGGCATGGAGGCGATTCGGCGTGGAAACACAGCGAATTTCCTCGGAGGGACCACATTTGTGGGACTTGACCCCGGGAATCCCTACCCGGCTGCCTACGCGTTTTAGGGAACAGCAACCAACCCCCAAGCGTTGACGCAATCACGACGCTGATAAAGGATTATCCATGTCTCTCGCTTCGCATCCTCTCGGTGCCGCATTGGGAATTCGGCGCGTCCACACGTCTCCCGACGTCGACGTCTACGACATGTTCGAGTGGGAGCGACGACATGCTCGCCTCCACGACTGGCGAGATGGCAGCGTTGTGTTCGAGCAACTCGACATCGAAGTACCGGCGTCGTGGTCGATCAACGCGTCGAACATCTTGTCGCAAAAGTACTTCCGAGGGACGCTCGGCACTGAAGGACGTGAGTCGTCGCTGCGACAGGTGGTCGATCGCGTCGTCGACACGATCGAACGGTGGGGTTCCGAGGGCGGGTACTTCGTCAACGACGATGAAGCTCACACGTTTGCTGCCGAACTTAAGTATCTGATCGTCTCGCAACGCATGGCGTTCAACAGCCCGGTCTGGTTCAACATCGGCGTCGCCGGCGTTCCCCAGCAAGCGTCGGCGTGTTTCATCTTGTCGGTCGAAGACAAGATGGAATCGATCCTGAACTGGTACGCCGAAGAAGGCATGATCTTCAAGGGCGGGTCGGGCGCTGGCGTGAACCTCTCCCGAATCCGCTCGTCGGCCGAGTTATTGCAGGGCGGCGGAACGGCCTCGGGACCGGTCAGCTTCATGCGAGGTGCCGATGCTTCAGCGGGCACGATCAAGAGCGGCGGCAAGACCCGACGGGCAGCCAAGATGGTGATGCTCGACGTGAGCCACCCCGACGTTCAAGAGTTCGTATGGTGCAAGGCGCGAGAAGAACAGAAAGCACGTGCGCTCGCCGAGGCCGGATTCGACATGGATCTCGACGGCTCGGACAGCTTCTCGATCCAATATCAGAACGCCAACAACTCGGTGCGCGTGACCGATGAGTTCATGGATGCCGTGGTGGCAAATGACGAATGGCATCTGCGATCGGTCACCGATGGCACCATTCTGCGGTCATTGCCCGCACGAGAATTGCTCCGTGATATCGCGAAGGCAGCGTGGGAGTGCGCCGATCCCGGCGTGCAGTACGACACGACCATCAATCGCTGGCATACGACGCCTTCGTTTGGGCGGATCAATGGGAGCAACCCATGCAGTGAGTACATGCATGTAGATGACAGCGCCTGCAATCTCGCCAGCATCAATCTCCTCGCATTCCATCGCCCCGAAGAGACTGGCCGGATCTTCGAGACGAATGAGTTCGTCGCAGCGACCGAACTTGTCTTCGCCGCCCAAGAGATCATTGTTGGACCTGCGGATTATCCGACCGAGAAGATCGGCGAGAACACACGCCGGTTCCGTCAGCTCGGACTTGGATATGCGAACCTCGGCGCCCTACTGATGGCTCTCGGGGCGCCGTATGACTCCGACCGTGGCCGTGCGATCGCAGCCGCTGTAACGGCGCTCATGGGTGGCTCGGCCTACAACATGTCGACGCGTCTCGCCGCTCGGGTCGGGGCTTTCGATGGCTACGAGGACGACTCCGACAACGTCCAGCGTGTGCTCGGAATGCACCGCAGCGCAGTGGCTAACATCGACGCGGCACACGTTCCAAGCGAACTCTTGGACGCTGCGAACGCCGCATGGGACGACACCTGTGTGCGTGCAGCCGATCATGGCGTGCGCAATGCCCAGGCCACCGTGCTTGCGCCAACCGGGACGATCAGCTTCTTGATGGACTGTGACACGACGGGGATCGAACCCGATCTTGGTCTTGTGAAGATGAAGAAGCTCGTCGGTGGTGGAACGATGCAGATCGTCAACCAGGGTGTTGGTCGGGCGCTCACGCAACTCGGTTATGGCCCTGAAGTGGTGGATGCGATCGTGGCTCACGTCGCCGAAACGGGGTCGGTCATCGGCGCTGCCGGCCTCGACGACGATCATCTCGCGGTGTTCGCGTGTTCGATGGGTGACAACGTCATCGGCCCCGAGGGGCACATCAAGATGATGGCTGCCGTGCAGCCGTTTCTTTCGGGCGCAATCAGTAAGACCGTGAACCTTCCTGAGTCAACGACCGTCGAAGAGGTCGAGCAAGTCTTCATCGAGTCATGGAGACTCGGGCTCAAGGCTGTGGCCCTCTACCGCGACAACTGCAAGGTAGGGCAACCGCTCACAGCCAAGTCAGCTGGTGACGCGTCCGCTGCCTCTCCTGCTCAAGCAGCGGACGCCATCGTCGCCGCCGCTCCAGCTGCGCCTCAGCGTGAAAGGCTTCCACGAACACGAAGCTCCCGCACGTTCGAATTTCGGGTTGCTGACTGCAAAGGTTTCGTCACCGTTGGTGAATACGTCGACGGCCGCCCGGGCGAGCTCTTCATTCGGGTCTCCAAGCAAGGTTCCACACTCGCTGGAATCATGGACGCCTTCGCGATCTCGGTCAGTCACGGCCTGCAATATGGTGTGCCGCTCGGCGCGTTTGTCGATGCCTTTGTTGGGATGCGATTCGAACCTGCCGGCATGACCGACGATGCCGATCTGCGTATTGCGTCAAGCCTCATGGACTACTTGTTCCGACGCCTCGCGGTCGAATATATGACGATCGAAGAACGACAGCGGGGGAACATCCTGACGACCGGAGAGCGGAGCCAACAAACGCTCCCCGGAGTCGATGAGGCGGTGACGCCGTCGGTGCAGGGCCTCGACGTGCCCAGCGACCCACCATCGTCGACGCAGTACGACCGGTTGCGTGACGCGAGATCTACGGCGGTCTCCAACGCACCATTCTGCGGCCAGTGCGGCACCCAGATGGTTCGTGCGGGAAGCTGCTATGCCTGCCGCGACTGCGGCTCGACCAGCGGCTGCTCATGACCCTCACCTCCTCACACGTGCCTGTACAACAAACCCTTCCGGGCACGCGGAGCAATCTCGCAGTTATGGGAATGCTGCGGTTTTCGTTTGGCACGATGGGCTCTGGCAAGTCGACGTTGGCCCTGCAAATACATCACAATCTGACCCATGGGGGCCTGCATGGTGCGCTCTGCAGCATGCTCGACCGGCGCGGCGCTCGGGTGAGTTCGCGACTTGGCGTCTCTGCCGACGCAATCGTGGTCGATCCGTCCGTCGACTTTCGCGAAGTGGCGAAGAACGACGGAAAACCCTTCGACTATTTGGTATGTGACGAGGCACAGTTCTACACACCCGAACAGATCGAACAGCTCGCCCAAATCGTCGATGAACTTCGTCTTGATGTGTTCGCTTTTGGTCTCCTCACAGACTTTCGGGGTCGATTATTTGCAGGCACGGCTCGCCTTCTCGAACTGGCCGATGTCGCCGAGGCCATCCAGTGCGAAGCTCGCTGCTGGTGCGGCGACCGCGCCACGCACAATGCTCGTGTCGTCGATGGAATGCAGGTCTATGAGGGCGAACTCGTGGTGGTCGATGACCCCGAGAACGTTCCCGATGTTCGCTACGAGCTTCGGTGTCGAAAGCACTGGATGTCAGGCGAAGGCCGCCCGTCCATCATTCTCGAGTAGCTGTGCGCGAACTGCTAAGGAACCGGGCCTTTCTGCTCGCCGCCGTCACCGTCTTTGGCTTGTCTGTTTTTGTCGTCCGCGACCTGACGCGAACACCCGAAGAGGTTCGACCCCTTTTTGAAGGCGTAGGGATCGCGGCAGCGTCAGAGTTCGTCGCGGCGCTTCCGGTACAAAACGAGACGTTGGAGGACGGCACAACCTTCTCTCGATCTCGCGCGGTCGCAGCTGCCTATCCCGACATTGTTGTCGACGTAGGGTACGTGGCTCCCAACGAAGGCGAGTCGGTTCTCTACCTCTCGAACCGCCTATTTGCGGGACTGGATGCGACACCGGTGTGTTCGCTCCGGACCAACGTGCTCGCTGCAGGATTTGATGTCGATTTGACGACCGTGCGCCTCGACGGTGCGCTTCCGGGCGTGTACTTCTTCAGTGCACGAATATCGAACGACACGATCGACGATGGCGGTCTGCCAACACGTAACGAGGAACGGCTCGAAGCCCTCGGCACCTTCATCACAGATCTTCGTATCGGTGAGGAGAATGCACGGCCTTACCTATGTCCCGCCGACCGGCTTATCAACGAGCTCACGCCGATCGTGAAAGCGAAATCGGCGCTGGTGTCGGGAGTTATTGTCGACAGCTGATCGCCGTCTCCACGGGGGCCCGACATCTATCGAACCCATTCCCGCCGAAGACGCTGTCGAGGCCGCCGCCGCCAACGAGACGGTCGTTGCCCGCACCGCCGTACACGGCGTCGTGGCCGAGACCGCCCTTTACATAGTCCCTGCCGGTGTAGCCGCGGACTTCGTCATCTCCGCTGTTCCCCTCGAGGTCATCGTGGCCATGACCGCCGTTGATCACGTCGGCACCATCGCGACCACGAACCGTGTCGTGCCCTGGTCCGGCAAAGATGATGTCGTTGCCAGTCCCGGCGTCGATGATGTCGTTGCCGAAGCCACCACAGATCAGATCGTTGCCCCCTAGACCGCTGACGATGTCATTGCCTTGGGCGGCAAAGATCACGTCGCGACGTTCGGTACCCCTGAGGACGTCATCGCCCGACGTGCCGACAATTGTGGCAGGAACGCCAGCGCAATTCGGGAGAGTCGTCCTCGCCCCCAGCATCTCAGGTGAGGGTAGGGACAGCGCCCCGTGGCCATATTCGGGATCTGGTCCGGGTGTTCCCTGATCGGACGTGATGAGTGGGATGAGCCCGTCGGCCTCTGCTGCGGTATTGATGACGTGGGCTCCACGGAGAACCGCGATGACGCCGGTGATGGCTGGAGTGCTCGCGCTCGTACCGGAGAAACAGAAGGCGAAGAAATCTGGAATCGGAAGACAGGATGGCCCGGCGATATCGACGCCGTTGCGGCCATCGATGGTCGGGCCATGTGAGGAATAGCCTGCCAAGAGCGTGCTGGAGGGACGGACTGTCGCCCCTACCGTGATCGCTCCCGGGCTCTTCGAGTCGACACCCGGTCCGGTGGCGGCGCTCGTGTTGACCCACTCTGTCATGGGCGTCTGATTGCCGAGGATTTGAATTGTGTCTGGGCCGTCAGGCTGGGGATCACCGAATCGACGAATGGCCAGATAGTCGATATCTTCGGCGTCCGAGCAGCGAGTTTCTATATGTTCGAGCGGGCGGTGCGCGTTCTCGTTCTGTGTGTCTTCACCGCGGGCTTCGGGGAATTGGTCGGCTTCACTGTCATAGATCCAGATGTCGTAGTCGGTGGCGATGGTTGTTGTGTCCCAGTCGTCCCAGCGCATGCCGAGCAGAAAGCCACAGGTGAAAGGCATTCGCTCCGAACCACTTGCCCAGTTGTGAAAGCCGTTGCCGTCGGGGTCGTTGAAATCCCCGACCCAGTTCTGCCCCTGGCGAAACTCGCTTCCGGCCGAATTGCCGGCCGCTGTGACCCAAACCATGTCGAGCGACACGGCTCGGTCTATGAGAGATGCCGTTGGTCCAGTTCCGTCGCCAGGTCCGTCGAATTCTGCGGTTTCGGATCGATTGATCACGGTGACCCCCTGGGCAGCGAACCAGTCGATCGCAGCTGAGAGATCAGCGATAGTTGACACTGTGGCGAGATAGAGAGCGGCGTTCGGCGCCGTTTGATGAATGATCTCGGCGACCCCGACGCCGTGGGGACCCGCTCCGTCGATCGTGATGGAACACGCCCGACCATTCTGCTGGCAGAACGCACCCGAGACCGATGGAAGCCGATCGGTCGCTACCGCTCGTTCGAGTTCGTCGGTTCCGAAGATGTCCAGAATGCCAATCTTTTGCCCGGCGCCCTTGTGACCCGCATCGTGCCATGGCTCTAGGTGGAGCACATTTTCGACGATGTCTGTGAGTGCTGGGTTCGACTGCAGTGAGGAGGAAGAAGGATCGATGCTGCTCGTCCGAGTCACCTGAGCGATACGTGTTACTGCGTCGTGTTCGTGCAACTTCTGAAGGTTTTCGACAGGGATTCGGGCTTCGACGAAGAATCCAGGCACATCGCCGTACGGCTCACCATCAACGCCGAGGATCGCTTCACGTACCGCATCGAGATCCAAGCCGTGAATTTCGACGTCTATCCGGGTGCCCGGGGGAGCGGTTGTTGGGTCGAAGGCGAGTCTTGCCACCTCACTGTCGCTGATCGTGGTCTCGGCCACCGCGGGGTCAATACTCAGTGACTTCGAGCTCGCTGCTGGATGCGTCGCGACGTCGAAGGGCTGGACCGAGCCCGAGGGTCCGACCGCTGCGGTCGGCGTGGCAGCCAGCAACGATCCGAGAAGCGCGATCGCGACGATTCCGCAGGTCTTAGCGCCACGAGCGCGTCGAAAAGAGGGGTGGGACATCATCGCAATAGTAGACCCACGTCCTCGGCCAGCTACGTCGGTCATCGGTCCCGCCGGACCGCCGTGACGGATCAGCGGGTACTGATCGCAGTGTATTCACGGGTACCAGGACCCGTATAGACCTGACGTGGGCGGGCGATTCGGCTGTCCTGCTCGAGCATTTCCTGCCAGTGAGCGAGCCACCCGACCGTGCGAGGGATAGCGAACAGCACGGTGAACATTTCGGTGGGGAAGCTCATCGACTGATAGATGAGTCCCGAGTAGAAATCGACGTTGGGGTAGAGCTTGCGGTCGATGAAATACGGATCGGCGAGCGCGACCTCTTCGAGCTTGAGCGCGATGTCGAGCAGCGGGTTCTTTCCCGTCACCTCAAAGACATCGTGCGCGGCGTCTTTGATGATGGTCGCTCGTGGATCGTAGTTCTTGTAGACCCGATGCCCGAAGCCCATGAGGCGTTCCTCGCCGCCTTTGACGCGCTCCATATACGCAGGGACGTTCTCGTAGCTGCCGATCTCCTTCAACATGCGCAGCACCGCTTCGTTCGCGCCGCCATGTCGAGGGCCGTAGAGGGCCGCACACGCTGCGGCTACCGAAACATAGGGATCGGCGTGGGCCGAGCCGACAACTCGGGCTGCCGTCGTCGAACAGTTCTGTTCATGGTCCGCGTGGAGAATGAAAAGGATCTCCATCGCTCTCTTGAGTGCAGGGTCGGGAACGTAGTCGTCCTCAGCGATCGAGAACATCATCGACAAGAAATTCGATGTGTAGTCGAGATCGTTCCGAGGGAAGACGAAGGGAAGACCCTTGTTGAATCGGTAGGCGGCTGCAGCCATTGTGGGCATCTTCGCTATGAGCCGAACGACTTGCTCCATGCGATTCGCCGGGTCTTGGATATCTTTTGCCTCCGGGTAGAAAGTGGACAGCCCGGCCACACTCGAGGTCAGCAAACCCATGGGGTGTGCGTCGTAGTGGAAGGCGTCGTGAATGCGACGCCGATAGTTCTCGTGGAGATACGTGTGGTGCGTGATCTCTTCATTCCATGTGTCGAGCTCGGCTTCGTTAGGAAGCTCGCCATTGACTAAGAGGTACGCCACTTCGAGGTGCGAGGAGCTCGCTGCTAGCTGCTCGATTGGGTAGCCGCGATATTCGAGCACGCCTGCGCCACCGTCAAGGAACGTGATTGCCGATTCGGTGGAAGCGGTCGTGCCAAACGCTGGATCGAGGAACCATGTTCCGGGAAGGAGCTTCTTCCACGCCGCCGCATCAACGGAGCCGTTCTCAATCGGAATCTCAACGGATTCACCCGTACGGTTGTCGGTAATAGTGATGCTTTCGCCCACGAGGTCTCCAGATAAAGAGGGGAACTAAGAATTGCGCCCGTCTGCTCTCCGTTGAGTGACCTGCGTCCGTTCCATCATACGTCGGGTAGCGCCATTGGACGTATTCGAGAACGCTGTTAGAGGGGTGTATTGTCGTGCTTGCGTTTTGGGAGAACTTCTCGTTTCGATGCGAGGAGATGCAGGCTGTGAGCGATCTCTGTCCTCGTTGACTCTGGTGATATCACCGAATCTACGGTGCCTCGCTGGGCAGCGATGTACGGGTTGAGAAGCCGTTCTTCATACGCGGACTCCAACTCGACCCGTTCTTCAGCTGATGCTGTCCGGTGCAGGATTTCGACGGCGCCCTTCGCTCCCATGACAGCGATCTCAGCAGAGGGCCAAGCAAAGGCAAGGTCGTTGCCCATATTCTTCGAATCCATGACGATGTAGGCGCCCCCGTAGCTCTTTCGAAGGGTCACGTTTACTCGGGGGACCGTCGCCCTCGCATACGCGAATGCGAGCTGAGCCCCGTAACGGATCATGCCGCGCCACTCGAGATCCTTGCCCGGGTAGAAACCGGACGTATCGACGAGCGTGACGAGCGGAAGGTTGAAGGCGTCGCAGAACGCAACGAACCGACCGCCTTTTTGTGAGGACGGAATATCGAGCGTTCCGGCGATCGCCATTGGCTGATTGGCCACGATGCCGACCGGAAGCCCACCGAAGACGCCGAAGCCGGTGACGAGGTTGCTGGCGAAAGACTCGCGAACTTCGAGGAACCATCCGTCATCCACGATCTCTGTGATCACATCGCGTACGTCGTAAGCGCCCGTTGGGGTGTCGGGAATGATCTCGCCAGCGTGCGGCACCGGCCGATCCATTGGATCGCTCGTCGACACAAATGGGGGCGGTTCTTCGTTGTTTGCCGGAAGGACCGACAAAAGGTCGTCTACGACCGCGTTCGCAGCATCGAGATCGGCGACAGATAGCGCAGCGAGGCCCGCCTGCGTCGCAAGAACTGAGGCTCCGCCAAGCTCGGTGCGGTTGAAATCAACCCCGGTGAACTCGCTCACCATTGCAGGACCGCTGACGAAAGCGTGACTGTGGTCGACGACGACGACGTGATCCATGAGGCCGAGAAGGAGGGCAGGTCCGGCCACTGCATCACCATGCAGAATGCCGATGAGCGGCACTCGGCCGCTACACGCGGTCAGGGCCTTCGCCGCTGCACCGATAGCGAACGTGACGGCAAGTTCCTCTGCTGCGGCTGGGCCGTTCGCGCGCAACTCACAGACGAACGGGATCCCTTGCTCTCGAGCGTTCGCTGCGCCGAGCGCTATGAGATTGGCGTCGGCGGTGGTCATCGCCGACTCTTCTCGGTCTGCGATCCTGACGACGACGCGTCGTCGTCCGTCCTGTCCCCGCTCGATGGATCGGCTGCTACCCGTCACGCCGGACTCGGTGATAGTCACTTCGAGCCGTCTTCAGAAAGTGTGACGTGAAGCCCTGGCTGCTCGTCGCCGTGTGCAGCGACGACCTCGCTAATGACCTGCTGGACAGCGCGCGCCGGCGCAGGAAGGGTGCTCCAACGGCGGTATGCGAGGCCAACGCTGCGCGTCGACATATCGTCGATGTGCACGATGCGCCATGCTTCGCCCTCTCCGTACAGAGCCGCGGTCGCTGGCACGAGAGCTGGTGCATAACCTTGGAAGGCGAGCGATGCGAGCAAGCGCATGCCGTCGAGTTCAGCTTTGGCTTTTAGCTTCACCCCAATCGCGGCCGCCGCCTCATCGACCTCGTTGCGGAATTGGGTTCCCTCGGGCGGCAAGACAAGCTCGTGTTTTGCGAGCTCCGACAGCGACACGCGGTCGGATTCGGCGAGCTTGTGGCCTTTCGGCACGATCAGAACCCGCTCTTCGTCGAACAAGGGCTCTGAAGCGAGCTCGGGTTCGCTGAGGGGGAGGTTGAGCACCGCCATGGTGAGCTTGCCGCTTTGGAGCTGCGGAAGCAGACCTGTCGTGGTCGCGTCGACGACGACGAGGTGCACGCCTGGAAATCCATTGCGGAGCGCGGTCAATAGCGCCGGAACGAGCCAACGTCCGGTCGTTCCGATGATGCCGAAGCGAACGGTGCCGCGGATGTCGTCGCGCAGCGCCGATACGTCGGCCGGAATTGCTTGGAGCTCGGCTTTGATTCGGAGCGCCCGGAGCACCACGATTTCGCCCTCTGCAGTGAGCTCGCCTGTCCGTCGATCGACCAACACCGCGTCGAGCTCGCGCTCGAGGCGCGCGACGTGTGTCGATACGTTCGACTGCACGGTGTGGAGGGCTCGAGCTGCGGCAGAAAAACTGCGATGCTCGGATACAGCGACGATGGCGTTGAGTTGACGAAGGTCCATTCGCTGCGATCAGCCGGCGGTCTGTTGTCGTATAAGATTGAGCGCTGACCCAGCGTGGAACCAGGCGATTTGAGCCTCGGACAGCGTGTGGATTGCCTCGAACTCGAGACCTTCTCCATCAGGCTTGTGCAGTACACAGTCGACGGGGTTGCCGGGAGCCAGTTCCTTCAATCCGGTGATCGAGATCGAGTCGCCCTCTTCGATTGCTAGCCAGAAGTCGGGCTCGGCAAACGTGAGCGCCAACACTCCCTGTTTCTTCAGGTTCGTCTCGTGGATACGCGCAAAAGACTTAGCGAATACGGCATGGCAGCCGCGGAAGCGTGGCTCCATAGCAGCGTGCTCTCGGCTGGACCCTTCGCCGACGTTCTCCTCGCCGATGAAGACCCAGTTGATGCCCTTCTCATGAAGACTCTTGGCAATGTTGGGATAACTTTTTGTCTGTCCATCCGACGGGTCGAGCGCAAGCTCGCTCTCGCCGGTGTACGCGTTCACGACACCGAGGTAGAGGTTCCCCGAGATGTTCTCGAGATGTCCTCGATACTTGAGCCACGCGCCGGCCATCGAGATGTGGTCGGTGGTGACTTTGCCCATGCCCTTGCCCAAGATCGGAAGCTCGAGGTAGTCATTGCCGTCCCATGCCTTAAACGGTGTGAGGAGCTGCAAGCGATCCGAGTCCGGCGACACGGAGACCTCGGTCGAAGCGCCATCTTCAGGGGGAGCTATGAACATCGACGTGCCATCTTCGAAGCCAGCGCTTGGGAGCTCGATCGCTGCTCCGACGGCGAGCATTACCTCTTCGCCCGCGTCGTTGGTGAGGGTGTCGGTCTTGGGGTCGAAGTCCAAAGTGCCGGCGATGGCCATAGCAACCGTCGTCTCGGGCGATGTCACAAAGGCGAGCGTTGCGCCATCGCCATCATTTCGCTTCGGGAAGTTTCGGTTGTACGAAGTCACGATGCTGTTCGACGTACCCTCGAGGCCGTCGCGGTCATCCCGCTTCCACTGCCCAATGCAAGGTCCGCAGGCGTTCGCGAGAACGACTCCACCGATCGCTTCGAGGTCTGCGAGGAAGCCATCTCGTTCGATGGTTCGCATGGTGGCCTCTGAGCCCGGCGTAACCATGAACGGCACTCGTGCTTTGAGGCCCTTCGCCGCTGCATCACGAGCGATTGAAGCGGCTCGGCTGATGTCCTCGTAGGAGGAGTTCGTGCACGATCCGACAAGCGCTGCGGAGATTTTTTTTGGCCATCCGTTCAGCTCCGCTTCGCTGCCAAGTTTGCTCAGCGGGCGTGCAAGGTCTGGCGTATGGGGACCATTGATCAGCGGCTCGAGTGTGTTGAGGTCGATCTCGATGACCTGATCGAAATAGTCGCCGGGACGTGCATAGACCTCATCGTCAGCGCGGAGGTGGTGGGCCACGGCTCGGGCGGCGTCATCCATCTCTTGGCGACCGGTCGCCTTGAGATAGCGGCTCGTTGCGTCGTCGTACGCGAACAGGGAAGTGGTTGCGCCAATCTCCGCACCCATGTTGCAGATGGTCGCCTTGCCAGTAGCCGACAGGCTCTCAGCGCCCGTACCGAAGTACTCGACGATCGCTCCGGTGCCGCCCTTGACGGTCAGGATCTCTGCAACCTTTAAGATCACGTCCTTTGGAGCAGCCCAGCCTTTGAGCTCTCCAGTGAGGTGCACGCCGATGGCCTTTGGCCAACGGACATTCCACGGAAATCCGGTCATGACGTCAACCGCATCGGCACCGCCGACGCCAACGGCGATCATGCCTAAACCACCAGCGTTTGGTGTGTGGCTGTCAGTGCCCAACATCATTCCACCGGGGAACGCGTAGTTCTCAAGGACGACCTGGTGGATGATTCCTGAGCCAGGAGCCCAGAATCCACCACCAAACTTGGCACTCACGTCTTGGAGGAATTGGTAGACCTCTCGATTCGTATCCTCGGCGACGGCGAGGTCGGTCTTGCCGTCGACGCGCGCCTGGATGAGATGATCGCAATGAGTTGTCGTCGGAACGGCGGTCTGTGTGAGTCCTGCGGTCATGAACTGGAGCCAGGCCATCTGTGCGGTCGCGTCCTGCATGGCAACGCGGTCGGGTCGGAAATCGGTGTAGCTGACTCCGCGCTCCATGCCGCCCGTCTCGACGTCATCGAGGTGGTTGATCAAGATCTTCTCGGCGAGCGTGAGTGCTCGTCCGAGGCGCTCACGCCCCTTTCCCAGACGGTCGTCAAATGTGCTGTACACAGCGTTGATGAGTTGGATAGGGGTGTTGGCGTAAACGGCCACGTGGTAGTACCTCGGTTGCTTGCGAAACATTGCAAGCTTACCGGATCGACTCGACAGGGCTGGGTGAAAGCAACCCGAAACAATGGTCTTGTGCTCCGCCTCGGCTGCTGTCCTTCATTCCGCGGAGCCGAGGGCCGATGGGCAGCGCCTGTTGTTTTGACGTCAAAGAGGAGGTTTCGACGCGATCCTCGCACCGATGACGACGGGCGTTACCAAGGCCTCGTGCATGGCCCGCACATAGTCGACGATAGATGTTCTCGAAGCCCCGAACCCGCGCCGGACGCGCAGCGACGACGACCGTGCCGCGATGATCCTGGATGCGTCGCGTTTCATGAAGTGGGTGACTGTGCAACCTGCCGTAGATCGACCGGATTCAAGTCGGCGGTGCAGGCGTTGATCGATGGCTCAAGATGTGGGCCATGGCACGATCGATCGCACGCTTCCAATGGCATCCGGCCGTCGGTTCGGGCGGCCACCACGACGCATGAGGCGAAGTACGCGGTGGTCGATCAGTTCCGCCTGTGGAATTCGCTTCATGCGGGGATCTCTGGCCGCGGGAAGACGACGTGGTCGCTCAGGCACGAGTTCTCATCCGGACTGCTCGGGCACGGGTTCTCATCCGGACCAGTATCGCTTGAGTGCCACTCGTCCAAACCCGTCCCGAACGTTGACCATTCGGTGCACACCGGGGTCAGGTCTCAACAATTAACAATTCGCACTTGGGAGGATCGCTTGTGAGCCGATGCACGCTCTGGTTGCACCGAGCGATGCGAATCGCGCCGCTAGCGATGATGTAAATCAGATCGTCGCGCCCTGCTCGTCGATCTAAGAAAAAACGTTGCGGGCGTTGGGATGCGGGCACAACTGTTTGTTGTTGAGACTCGGCCCTCGCTGGGAATTGTTAATAGTTGAGACCTGACCCCACGGATTTGCGGTGGCGGGACGAGCTAGCGCGGCCAGGTGCCGACGCTGGGCCCTTTGCGGCGAGACTTGTCTGCATCGAGCTCCCAGACGCGGCGCCAACTCGAGGTCTGTGGACCGGTGAGGGGAGGCGTGGACGCTGCGTGTGCTCGCCTTCGAGCGTCCCACCAGTTCGTCATAGCCTCATCGGCAAGCTCAGCGACTCGGGCTTCAATCCGTTCGTTGAATGCGCGGGCATCTTCGTCGGGGGCGCAGTGTATGGGTTCGCCGAACGTGACGGTGGTCCGGCTCGGCGTTGGCGTGGCCCGTCCCTTGCGAAGAATTCTGCCGGTGCCTTCGATATGCACAGGAACGACCGGCACGTTTGTTCGTTGCGCGATGAAAGCGGCACCACCGCGGAAAGGTTGACCCCAACCATCTGGACTTCGACCGCCCTCGGGGAAGACGACGAGCGACCAGCCCTCGTTGATGAGGTCGCGAGCCAGATCGGTGGATGCACGGCTGATCTTTGTTCGGTCGATCGGTATCGCGCCGATCACGAGCGCCGACAGTGCACCGGTTACACGGTTGCCGAAGAAGTAGTCGGCCGCCGCGCCGATAACGACTCGGTGTCTCCATGGCGTTGGGAGCGAGCTCAGCAGCAATGGTGTGTCGATGTGGCTGTGATGATTCGCAGCGAACACCGCCGGGCCCTCGAGACCGTCGAGACGATCAAGACCACGACGTGTCGGCTGCGCCAAGCCGGTCATGATCGGCTTAACGATAGCGTCGATCAGGACAGCACGAGTGCGACGCGCCGGTTCGGTTCTTGCCCAATCGGTAGGAAAATCCGCGCCGCTCATGCCAGTGCGTTCCGGGAGTTCGACACTCTGGGGAACCGACGGAGCGGTGAACGGAAACGGTAATGCTTGCATTGGCTTGCGGAGTTTTCCGATGAGTGGAACCTCGGTGCCAGCCAGGCGTTGGGAGACCCGAGCCTTGTACTCAGACACGGCGCTCATCGCCGGCTCACTTCACGTCTGCCATGAGCATTGGCGGGTTGTGATAGTGGGTTACGGTCGGCTGCGGACCGACCGTGTCTGTGGCCATCTCGAGCGCATCTTGAAGTGTTGAAGCGGGGCGGAACCCGAGTCGGCGCACGGCTTTGGGGTCGCCGCCAACGATGATGATTTGGCCGAGGTGCTCCATTGCATGGCTGCCCCAGTACCACATGTAGAACGGATGTACGCCGTGGTAGGCATAACTCGTTCGGTAGAGATGGCGGTACCACTCGTCTTCGGCGTACTGCTTCTCGTACTTCTTTTCGATCTCGATCGGGTCGGTCGTGTCTGCCAAGACCTGTTCGAAGAAATCGATGTAACTCGGATGGTGCACCGGGTGGAAATCCCACGGCGTCGGGTGGCTCATGATCAGCACACCGCCCTCACGCACGAGAGGCTTGTTCTTGTAGAGGTTGAAGAAATATCCGAGACCGAGCACCATCACGAGAATCGGGTTCATGACCGAGTTCACGTTGTAGGGGCTGATGTACGGCAGGCCCATCGTCAAGATGTCGGTCTGTCCCTCGACCGGAACGAGGTGCTGGGCGTACGTATTCGCCGTGGTGACCTTGTGTACTGCTTCGATTTCACCGGCCTGGACCGAAGTGAGTTCGTATGGTGCCTTCCAGCTGTGGAAGACCTTGCGACGAGCAGCCGGCGTCATGTAGTTGAGGCCGCCTTGCATTGCCAGGAACTTGGCTCGGTCCCGGCCGGTCCATTCCCACTCGCGCTTCTGCAGCATCGAGAGTGGCCCGGTTTCGCCGAATGTGTTGTTGTTGATCGTGGTTTCGATCTGGAAAATCTTGACACCGGCGGTCCGGATAACGTCGCCTTGACGCCAGTTCTTGGTGTGTAACTCGGATTTCTCGGGGTCCATAAAGGACTTCGAGTTGCGCATCGTGGCCACATTGTGGTGATGACGAAGGGCGGTGTAGCCCGAGAGGCCCGTGGCCGTGCTCTTGTGCCCGCCGTCCATCGACACGAGGTTGATGTTGACATAGACGGTCAGATCGCTATCGACGGCACGCTTGCTCAGTTGGACTTCTTCGCCGTGGTCCGTGGACCCGAGGTGGGTCATGCCATCGGGGTCTTCGGCGTCGTGGTTGTAGAGCCGGCCACCGGGTGCGAACGCGTCATATACCCGGTCGCCAACGGCGTGCCGTAGCTCGTCCTCGGTCATCCGTCGATGGAGCGCCAGCGCAGCGATGATATGTACGTCATCCACGCCAACTTCGGCGGCGATATCGAGGACAGCTTCGATAACCCGTTGGCGGATGTCGGGTCGGCGCATTGGGGGGAGTGGAAGGCTGATGTCGTCAAAGGCGATCGTTAGCTTCATGTTCGGCGTCATTAACGCCCGGAGCGGCTCGGAGTCGATCGGGTTCTCCAGCGCATCTCGAATTGCCTGATCCGGGTCTTGGAGGCCGCGCAGCGGCTCCGCTGGATAGATGACGCGGGAGCGCCCGACCGGGAGCTTTTCGAGCCGGAAGTTTTCGCCGTGATGGAACAGGATTGGCGGCGTCGACGCATCGACGTCCAATACCAATCCGGGGCGTGGTGCTTTGCGTGGGCTCATCGGCGGGTCTTCTCCTTGGCAACGCCAGGGCTGCGGTTCATCAGCGCGCTGATCACCGGTTCAGAACGGGCGCCGGTGCGGGGCGCGATTGGGAGTGGTCGTCCGGGGGCCCCGGACTGCTTTTGGAAGTTCTCGACCAGCCAGCCGCGCTTACGCGCAACGCTGGCCAGCTTTGTTTCAGGATTCACAGCGACGGGGAATCCAACGGCTTCAAGCATCGGGAGGTCGCTCGACGAGTCTGCGTAGGCCACGGACTCGCGAAGGTCGATCGAGTTTGCGTTCGCGTAGTCGACCAATGCCTGGAAGCGATTCTCTGCAGTGGGTGGAAACGACGTCATTCCGCCCGTGTACCGCCCTCGAACGCTGGCCATCTCCGCTGAGATGATGTCGTCGAAGAGCGGGCTTAGCGGCTCGACGACAAAGTCGAGTGCGCCCGTAATCAGTAACGTTCGGTGGCCGAGCGCCCGGTGTTCTCGTACTCGACGGATCGCGGCGGGGAATGATTTCGACAGGAGGTAGTGGCTAAGGAGTTCCTGTGCGTCGGCTTCGATCTGGGCGGTGCTCGCACCGCGGTAGTTGCGATAGAAGCTCCGGAGGAAGTCGCTTCTATCCTTGCGATCGAGTGCTAGCCAGCCAGGGCCCTGTGAGAGCGCCTTTGCCGCGAAGATGACCCGGTCGGTAGGAGACAGGTTGCGTGTTGCCAACCAGGCAAACGAGGTCACGACGTTGGAGGCGATGATCGTGTTCTCCAGATCGAATACGGCCATCTGACGGTCGGGGGACAGAACCTGTGACCGAAGACGTGTGCTGCGAGTCGGGCCGGTCTTCTTGCTCGGGGTGGTCTTCGCGCGGGCTTGTCGAACGACCGATGGGAGATGGACGTTCTGGACGTAGTGCTTCCAGTCGATGATTCTCGGATCGAAACCGAACGCCGCCCGATCTTGCGGTGAGAGCTCGTCCCAGAGTCCGAGAAGATTCTCGAGTCCGTAGAGCGCTTCGCATTCGGCGTACGCGCCGTAGAGCTCTACGTATCCAGATGCCTGGTCGAGGAGTTCCTTGCGCGCTTGGAGACGCATCGCGTATTCGGCTGTGCGTCCTCGCAGCGGGAGTTTCTCAAGAATCTGGTCAGCACGTTCGAGGCTGGTGCGAGCTCGGACGAGCTGGCGTTCAACGCGGCCGCGTCCAGGGAATTGCCAAGCCGCGACAGCGATTGGCTGGCCGAGGTCGTCGTAGATGGGGTTCTTGACGAACCATTCCTCCGCGTAATCGACGAGGTTCCTGTATCGAAGCGGGTTGGCTGTTCCCGAAGCGACTTGTGTGACGTCGGGTCCATCATTCTTGGGTCCACGTGCAGCCACGGCCACGATGGCAGCGACCACCATGTCGACAGGAATGACGTCGACAACCCCTTCGGGGACTCCTGGAAACTCGCTCAGTAGACCTCGCGCATAGGAGATGATGACGGGTTCGGCCATCCGGAAGCCGCGGATCCAGCCGGGCACGGGCTCGGACCAGGCCGACTCGATGATCGAGGGGCGCACGATGGAGACGGGGACGTCTCCGCGCTTTTCGACGAGGGCGAGCTCACCGAGTGCCTTGGTGTACGCGTACGCGTCGGGAAAGCCGAGTGATGACGCTCGTGCTCGCCCGTTCTCAACCATCTGCGTGGTGACCCAAGCATGTCTGATCGATTCTGTTTTGGCCGCGAGAGCTGGGGTGCCTACGGCGCCGAGTTCCCGTCGGGCTTCGGAGCGAAATTGTTGAAGCCGCTTCGGTTGGCGGCTCGCTGTCTCTTCGTCGTGGCGACTTCGGCGAGCTGCATCGACTTCTTTGCGCCAATCAACGTCGACAAAGAACGTGCTCTCGTCGACGAGTTGTTCAGGTGCAGATCCTCGTCGACTTCCTGCCACGTAGCAGGTCGAAACTGCAACTAGATGTGGCGCGACGTCGTGTTCGTTGCAGAGGTTGGCGATGCGTTGTGGGCCGAGCAGGTTGACTTCGACGGCCGTGTCGAGCGGCGAGTCGAATGACACGGTCGCAGCAGAGTGGATGATGACATCGGCGCTAAGCCACAGGTCGAGATCGTCGCCGCTGAGCCCGAGGCCGTCGGTGCCGACGTCTCCTGCGACTGCGGTGACGCGACGTTCGCACATCTCGGCGAAGGCGTCCTTGCCCATATTTGCGCGCAGTCCGTCGAACGCATCGTTCTTGAGGACGTCTCTCGTTACGCGTGCTTGGGCGCCTCGCCGACCGGGACGTACGAGGAGTACCAGTTCGCAATCCGGAACGGAACGAACGAGACGCTCGATGAGCGCGGTACCCAAGAAGCCGGTCGAACCGGTAACAGCGATGCG
>JBLIMK010000064.1:0-24779 GCA_047638715.1 Verrucomicrobiales bacterium | reverse complement strand
ATTGTTCGGCCAGCTCTTCTGCAAGGGGGTCACCGGCCACTGCGAAATATGTTGTGCGAAGCGCCAGCGCTCCAGGCACTGGATTGCTGAGCGATGCGAGCGGGTGCAGTGCAGCAGCGCGGGAATGTCTGGCCAGGGACCAGAGAGGCGTCGCTCCCGACAGGTGCATAACGACGGCTTCGGTTGGCTCGATCAGCGCGGCGAGCTCGGGGAGAGCCGAATCGGGCGCAGCGAGTACGACGAGCTCTACGTCCCTGCCTGCATGAGCGACGTCATCGCCCCGCCGGTAAGTGTGCGAGCATTTCCAGCCAATTTCCTCGAGCGCGATCCGAAACGAACTACCTGCCCGACCTGGTCCAATCAGACTGAATCGGCGCGTTTCCACTACTTAGCCGCAGCCTCGTAGAGCCAGACCTCACCGCTCGGCGGGTCGATGAACGTGTCGGGGATCAGATCGGGCGCGAGCTCGCGAAGTGGGATTAGGACGAAGGCTCGTTCAAACATTCGAGGATGCGGAATCACAAGATCATGATCGTCAACAACCTCACCGTCGATCCACAGAACGTCGACATCGAGGGTTCGAGGACCCCATCGTTGGTGCCGCACGCGTTCCGCCGCTACTTCTCGCTCGCGGCACGCCGTGAGCAGCTGACGAGCGGTGCGATCCGTCGACAGTTGCACGACACAGTTCAGGTACGGCTCCTGCTCGGGGCCACCAACAGGTGCCGTCTCCCAAATCGAGGAGATCTTTACGACGTCGGGCAGCCGGCCAACCGCGTGATCGAGATGAGCTTCACGATCACCCAGGTTGGAGCCGAGCCCGAGAAAGGCCCGCCGTGTCACGAACGGTCCCGCCTGACGGTCACACCGGAGCTGTCGAGATCCTGCGGCACCGGCGGACGGAGCTTGTGGATGCTCACCCGGCAAGCCACAGCTTTGTTGTAACCCAAGACCAGGTCGGCTACTTCTGACGCGAACCGTTCGAGTAGCCCGTAACGGCCCTCATTCGCGAGGTGTGCAATGTCTCCGACGACCGCTCCGTAATCGATCGTGTTGTCGAGATCGTCCGATGTCGCGGCAGCGCGAAGATCACATTCGATATCGACGTCGATCTCGAATGGTTGCCGCCGCGCAACCTCCTCGGGAAGGATCCCGCAATATGCCATCACCCGAAGGCCGCGTAGCTCGATTGAGTCAGTCACGAAGGTCGATCTCAGGTTCCTTGGCAGCCGACCTCTCGATCGCCCCGGCCACTGAGACGATCTCGCGTCCAACGGGTCCGATCTGGCGCGACAACAACTGTTCGACGGCCACGATCGCTTTGGGCTGATCTTCGACCATCTTGGTCCACACCAGGTAACCAGCGATGAGGCCCGTGACGTGGTCACTGAGTTCCTCACGGTGCATCAGGATCTTGAACCCCTGAGTCGTGAGCATGTTCATGTCGGAGTACAGGTGATTGAGAAACCGCTCACCATCTTCGGGACCGCGAAACGGGCGATGGATCCACGCGACGTCTTCCTCGTCATAGTTGTGAAGGTTCGCGTTGTTCGGGATGAGCGACACGATCCGATCGAAGCCGTTCACCCTCGTCCAGATGATTTCCTCTTGCCGGCGCACGCGGCGATGTGCGTCGCCGTATCCGCCGAGCCGTTCACAAACAGCGAGCTGCCCACGAAGGACCCACTTGAAGTTTCGAGGCTCGATTCCGAGCGCCCACTTGCCTTTGAGCTTTTGGCTGCTTGCCATGATGTCTGTTTCCGTTCAATGTTGCCATCGGCGCCGGCGCGCCAATCCGCATACTTCGTGTCTGGTTTCGGAGCTAGCGGGCGAGAATTCGTGCAGCGGCAGCGGTAGCGCGCACGTCGTGTGCCCGCACAATATGCGCCCCAGCGCGCCAGGACCACACCGCAGCGAGCACCGATCCTTCGAGCCGGTCGGCCACTCCAACAACGACGTCAGGTTCAGTGCGGTCACTGAGTGCATGAATTTGCCCAATCAATCTCTTCCTACTGACTCCTATGACTAGATCTGGGCCGACATTACTCAGATTTTTGAGGTCGCGGAGCAGGTTCAGGTTGTGATTTGTTGTCTTTCCGAATCCGATGCCCGGATCGAGCCACATCCGTCGCACTCCGGCGACCTCGCCGCGCTTCGCGTAAAGCTCAAGCGCTGCTCGTATATCGGCGACCACGTTCCGATATTTCGGGTCGTCCTGCATGTCGCGGGGCTTCCCCTGCATGTGCATTGCGATCCATCCAGCGCGGTAGGCACCAGCCACATCTTCGAGTGACGCTGTGATGTCGTTCACGATGTGAACCCCAGCGCGAAGGGCCGCTTCGCCAACCTCAGGTTTCGCGGTGTCGATCGACATGACGCAGCGCCCGGCAAGCCGTTCTATAACCGGGATGACGCGGCGAAGCTCTTCGTCTTTGTCGACCGGGTCGGCACCGGGACGACTCGACTCGCCGCCGACGTCGATTACGTGGGCGCCGTCGATCAACATCTGTTCGGCTTGGCGCACCGCTCGATCGACCGTACCCCACGATCCGCCGTCGCTGAACGAGTCCGGGGTCGTGTTGAGAATGCCCATCACGAGGGGCCCCCGATGGTCGAGCGCGGCCAAGCCGCCTCGATGGTCAAACGCCCCGTCTCGAGGAGTCTCGCTCATGCACGTCCGGTGATGAACTGCATTGCTTCGGCTCGTGTGGCTGGGCTGTCGCGCATGGTTCCGTGCACCGCCGACGTGACTGTGGATGATCCAGGTTTGCGGACGCCGCGCATCGACATACACATGTGTTCCGCTTCGATCACGACGAGAACGCCGTCAGGGTCGAGCACGCTCTTCACCGCATCGGCGACCTGACGTGTGAGCCGTTCCTGCACCTGCGGGCGACGCGCATAGCCATCGACCAACCGAGCGATCTTCGATAGCCCCGTGATCTTGCCACCGGCCTTGGGAATGTAGGCGACATGAGCGGTTCCATAGAACGGCAAGAGGTGATGCTCACACATCGAATAGATGGGAATATCGCGCACCATGATCATCTCGTCGTGATGTACATCGAAGACCTTGTGGAGATGTTCTTCGGGGTCCTCCCGCAATCCGCTGGTTATCTCGGCGTACATGCGTGCGACTCGCGCCGGGGTGTCGCGAAGCCCATCACGGTCCGGGTCTTCGCCGATCGCGGACAGGATTTCTCGGACGGCCGCCTCGATTCTTCCGTGATCGATCGCGCCCTTTTCTGAGTCTGTCGTTTCGTTGCCGTCAGCCATGTGTTTCCGATCCTTCAGCGCGCGTCTGCTCTGCGCGTTCTGGTTGTGTGAGGTTAGGCCGCGTGCTCACAGCGCCCGGCGAGTCAGCGATCGCTCCGCCGATTTCAGAGAGAACCTGCTCAAGTGCATCGCCATCCAACGATTCGTGCTCGATAAGGGCTTCAGCCAGATGATCGAGAACGGACCGATGGATCGTGAGGATTTCTCTGGCCTCGTGGTGTGCCACGTTGACGAGCGCCTGAATCTCGGCGTCGATTTGGGCGGCGACATCGTTGGAGTAATCGGCCCGATGACCCTGCTCTTTACCAAGGAAAACTTCACCTGACTTCTGCCCAAGTCGCTGAGGTCCGAGGGATTCGCTCATTCCGTACTCGGTCACCATTGCTCGTGCGATCGTTGCGACTCGATCGATGTCGTCGCTCGCGCCGGTCGTCGGTTCGCCGAATATCAACTCTTCTGCGGTGCGACCACCGAGCAGCATCGCCATGTTGTCGGTGAGTTCCGATCGCGATTTCAGGTATTTGTCCTCGGTGGGGAGCGCCAAGGTCCACCCGAGCGCCCGACCTCGAGCGACGATCGAGACCTTGTGAATTGGGTCGGTGTTCGGGAGTGCGTGACCGACGAGAGCATGCCCTGCTTCGTGGTATGCAATGACCATCTTTTCTTTGTGTGACATCGCTCGGCTCTTACGCTCAGGTCCAGCAATAACACGGTCGATCGCCGACTCGATCTCGCTCTGTCCGATCGTGTCTTTGTTCCGTCGGGCCGCAAGCAACGCAGCCTCGTTCAGGAGGTTTGCTATGTCGGCCCCTGTGAAACCCGGTGTCCGTCGGGCAATGACGTCGGTCGAGACATCGTCTTCGAGCGGCTTTCCGGCAGCGTGAACGTCTGCGATGGCTCTGCGCCCTTCAAGATCGGGGCGATCGACCACTATCTGGCGGTCGAATCGACCTGGACGGAGCAGGGCCGGATCGAGGATGTCCGGTCGGTTGGTCGCCGCGATCAGAATGACGCCGGTCGCAACGTCGAAGCCGTCCATCTCGACCAGAAGCTGGTTCAGAGTCTGTTCACGCTCGTCGTGCCCACCGCCGAGGCCTGCGCCACGATGACGGCCGACCGCGTCGATCTCGTCAACAAAGATGATCGCCGGCGATTCGTCCTTGGCTTGCTGAAATAGATCTCGAACGCGGCTTGCGCCAACCCCGACAAACATCTCGACGAAGTCTGATCCCGAAATCGTGAAGAACGGCACGCCCGCCTCACCAGCGACCGCTCGCGCGAGCAGCGTCTTGCCGGTTCCCGGTGGCCCGTAGAGCAGCACACCCTTGGGTATCTTCGCCCCAATCTTTTGGAAGCGATCAGGATCGGCGAGAAAGTCTCGGATTTCGATGAGCTCGTCGACCGCTTCATCGGCTCCTGCAACATCAGCAAAGGTGACCGTCGGTTGATCCTTCGACATCTTGCGAGCCTTGGCCTTGCCGAACGACATCAGCCCACGGCCACCCTGCATCGACCTGAGGAAGAACCAGAAAATACCGACAAGAAGAAGGATCGGGAGGAACTGCTGAAAGAGCTCGGCCCACAAGCTCGAGGCCTGACGGTCGATGTCGAGCTCGATCGGCGGCTCGGCAGCTCGAAGCTCGGCGAAGAGTTCATCTGTGGCTTCGCTCGGGAACCCGGCAATGAAACGTTCGTCGCCCTCGATGAGGACTCCTTCGACCTGATGCGATCGGTCCAGAATCGTGGCCTCGGAAATCGAGCCGGAGACGATCTTGGATTCGAGCTCGGAGAACGTCAGCTCCCTGGGCGCTGGGTCTCGCGTGAGGACGGAGACGATGAGGAGGACGACGAGGGCGAGGCTGCCGCCGAGCAGCAAGGCGGAGCGAGAAAGCTTCTTCACGATGGCCTTAAACCTAGCGCCGCCTCCGAAAGTCTCGACTAGGCCGTGTACTCCGCGATGTAGGGAAGGTTTCGGTACTTGCCAGATGCGTCCAGTCCATAACCAACGACAAAATCTGGTGGCAGTTCGAAGCCGACATACGCGATTTCTTCGTCGACCTTTTGACGTCCTTCGCGAACCAAGAGCGCGCAGACCTCGACCGAAGCCGCAGCACGGTTCCGAAGATTTCGCCGCAGATAGCGGAGGGTCAGCCCCGAGTCGATGATGTCTTCGACCACAATCACATGGCGTCCCTCAAGGTCTTCGTCGAGGTCCTTCAGGATCCGCACGACTCCTGACGATGCTGTCTGGTTGCCGTATGACGAGACCGCCATGAAGTCGATCTCGACCGGCAGATCGATCTCGCGCGACAGGTCTGCCAGGAACATGTAGGCCCCGCGGAGAACCGCGACGAGGAGCGGTTTCTTTCCCGCGTAGTCCTGAGTGATCTGTGCGCCGAGCTCACGGACTCTTCTGTTGATCTCCGCCTCGGAAACCAACGTACGACCGACTTCGGCGGCGGGCGCCCGTCCGGTCATCGGCGTGCCGTCATATCTTGTGTCGCTGCTCATGCAGTGCCTGACGTTACTGGCAAATATCTCCGTCGATCGACTCGCGGATCAGATCCGCATGGCCACAATGCCGCGCGTACTCCTCGATCATATGGATCATGATCCAGCGGAGATTCCACTTCTCGCGATCACTGTTGCTGTTCTTCGCAGAGAGGTCGTCCAGCGATGCTGCATTTTTCACGCGCTGACGAGAGTCTCGGACGGCCACGTCGAACGCTCCGAGAAGTTGATCGGCCGGCCAGCTCGCTGCGAGTGCCATCTCAGCGTCGGGATTCTCATCCCAGTCGAGCGATCCGAACGGCTCGGGCATGTCGAGCCCGGCGAAGCGCACGCGATACCAGACGTACTCGACGAACGTCATGTGCCCGATCAATCCACCGATCGTGAGCGGCGACGGGGCCAACGGCGTGGCCAGCTGTTCCTCATCAAGACCCCAGGCACGATCGAGAAGTGCAGCGCGGTAGTGGTCGAGAAACGCGGTGAGCATCGTCCACTCGTCGTCTTGCCGCGGAATCTGAGGAACTAGAGGCCGGGTCATGGACGGGAACTTAGCAAACCCTTAGGTAAGAGGGCCCTTCGGTTCGGCAGATGAGCGCGCACGGAGCGCCGATTCTCGACTGAGCGGACCATCGGCAACAGCGACGATCGCTCCGGTGAGAGCCGCGCGTAATTCGCGCCGAGACGACCTGCGCCCGTCGAATCGCTCATCCGCTCTCAACGATCGCCGAGATGCTGAGGCGTTGTTGCGAACGGCTCACCCGCCATCCGCCATGAACTTCGGCTGCGATCGTCGCACCGGCAGCTACCTCGAGGACGCGCGCGATGGCGGCGGCATCGATGGGATGATCATCGCCCGTCTGGGCACGCACCCATCGCTGGATCGCTCGAGCGGCGATGGATCTGGGTGCCTCAGAAAGCGCCTTCGCATCGGTCGGGTCGATCTGATCTACTCGCTCGTCCAACAGATCGGCAGCCTCGCGAGCATGGTCGGCGGATCGGACCAGCAGCGGCACAACGTCGCGATTTGCAACATCATCGAGCAGCGGCAAGACCTCATGGCGGACTCGGTTTCGAAGGAATCGTGCCTCAGCGTTGGACGGGTCGGTGAATGGTCGCCAACCCAAGTGAGCGCACACGGCCTCGGTGTCGCTGCGACGCAACGCCAAGATTGGTCGACGGTGCCCTGGCTGCATTGCACCGAGACCGACCATCCCGGCACCTCGAATCAGGTTGATCAAGACCGTCTCGGCCTGGTCGTCGGCGCTATGACCAGTGGCCGCGTCGGGTCCGAGAGCGACATACCTTGCAGAGCGCATCCGCGCTTCGAGATTCGGGCCGGGCGACACGTCGACCGTGACGGCTTCAAAACGTGCCCCTACTTCTGCAGCTCGAGCGGCCACGTTTGCGGCTTCGGCTTCCCCGCCAGGTCGTTGCCCATGATCGACGTGCACGGCCGTGACGTCGCATAAGGCGTAGCTCGCAAGTGCAAGCAATGCTAACGAGTCAGCACCACCGGAAACCCCGCAGCGAAGAGCTGTGCCTGGAGCCGGAAACGTACAGCGATTGCTCCACGGTTCCAGATCGATCACTCAGGCGACCTGCTCAACTGGTGCAGCGCGGCTGATCCATTGTTCCGGCTCGCGGATTTCTGCCAGTGTCGGCAGGAGCGTCGGCCCCTCCCACACTCGATCGATCAGCTCACGCCCGCCGTGGTCTTCGACTGCCTCGATGAACGATTCGCCCTGGGCGTACTGTTTCATCTTGGCCTCGAGACCAGCGAGTCGCTGGATCAGGGCAACGAACTTCGACGCATTCTGGCGCCGATGCCGAAGCACTCGACCGAATCTGGCCGCATCGTGCACATGACCCACACCGGCGCGATCCATCGTGGTGTCGCCGTGACCTTCGAGCAGGCTCATGAGCCCACCGATCTGATCGAGCGTTTGGCGTTGCGACTCGGAAGCAAAGACCGCTGTCAGCCCACCGTCGGCGAGCGGATCTTCCCCAGACTTCTTCGCTGCGAGAGCGCGGCGAAGCCCATCGGTGAAACGCTGTGGATCGGGGTCGGCGTCGTCCATCGTGGTCGAGACGAGGCCGAGGAAGTGCTCTCGCATCCACGGAACACCCGTGAACTGAGCCCGGTGTGTCACCTCGTGCAAAGCAAGCCACAGGCGAAAGTCGTGCTCAGGAAATGCGAAACGCTTTTCGAGAGCCGCGACGTTTGATCCGACGTAATAAACGATGTCTTGATCTTCGGGGTTCTCATCCTCGATGACCAACAGGTCGTACTGGCCCAGTACCCGCGTCGACATCCATCCGAGCAGCAAGCCGAGCTCGGCGCCCGCCACCTTTGGCCCAACGGCCTTGAATGGCCCGTCCATACCGTCTTCCATCTTCTCGAGCATCGGCTTGAGTAAACGTTGAAACGATCGAATGTTCGCGTCGACCCAGTCGGCACGATCTGCAACACGGCCACGAGCGTTTCCGTCGAGCGACTTCAAACCGGTCTCAGCGGTGACGAGTTCTTCAGCGAGCGCGGTGAACTCTTCGAAATCTGCGTTCATCTTCGCTCGTTCATCGCCGGCGATTTCGGGTTCGTTCCGATTGACCTTGGCCGCGATAGTTCGAGCAAGATCCCAGTCGATTGCTTTGGATTCGCTCACTGGATCTATTGCAGCTTCCGCTGCTTGCGACTCGGGTACTGCTGGCGCGTCACGCTGAACAGATACCCGCCAACGATCATCACGAGCAGACCGATCGTCGCGGGAACGAGAATTAGTGCGATCCACCAGGTCCAAACAACAGCGAGCATCAAAACAGCCTACGGGTTAAGCGGGGAGGGAACAATCGCAGGGCGACACCCGGCGGATTACTCGAATCCCAGCGCCTTGGTGATTCGGGCACGAACGTCTTCGGGCATTGGATCGAGCGCCTTAGCTGCAACCGTGGTGCGCAACTGCATCTGGAAGGCTTGGGCACCCTGACAGGGTCCGCACACAGTCAGATGCGACCTGACTGCTTGGGCCTGTGGGATTGCGAGTTCACCGTCGAGGAAAACCGAGAGCGCCCGATAAATATCGAGGCACGAGGCGTCGATACGAGAGTTCGGGAGAGGAGACATTGCCGGAATGGGGCCAGCAGCGTTGAAGGCATCAACGCCGACGAACGGCAACGAGGCGGACACAAAGCCACCCGGCTGTGGGTTTGCCTCGGTCACGAACGGCTCTGAAGCCGCAAAGACATCGGCCTGGCTCGGTTGTTGCGGGTCTGTACTCATGGTGTAACGACCTCCCCGTCGGGTACCACATATTGGGATGTGTTGGTTTCGAGTGAAGAGGAGAGGTGATTTCCCAGCTCTTCAGCGGCGACAACAGACGAATCGGTCTCGGCATTCCCAGAAATATCGTCGGGCAGGAGATTTCGCTCTCCTGCGTAGTCGTGCAACTGCTTCTCGAGCGCCTTTCTTCCACGGTGAATCCGGCTCATGACCGTGCCGATCGGGATCTCGAGAATCTCGGCGATTTCTTTGTAGGCGAAGCCTTCGACATCGGCTAACAGCACCGCGATTCGGAAGTTCTCCGGAATCGCTTCGATCGCTGCTTTGACGGTCTCATCGGTCACCGAGCTCAGGAACGTCTCCTCAGCGCTTGTGCCGAGATCGGAATGTTCGCCGCCGAGACGTCGATACAGATACATGTCCTCGACATCGGCGATGTCGCTCTCGTCGGGGCGGCGCTGCTTAGCTCGGTACCGGTTGATGTAACTGTTGGTCAAGATTCGATACATCCACGCTTTGAGATTTGTCCCTTCCTGGAAACGATCGAAGCCGCGGTAGGCCTTCAGATACGTCTCTTGTACGAGGTCCTCAGCGTCGGCCGCGTTCCGGGTCATGCGGAGCGCGGCGGAATAGAGCTGGTCCATGAGCGGCATCGCCGCATCGGCGAATGTCGCCTGGTCTGCCATCGTTCGATCATACGCGGTCCCTCCCGGGCTCCGCCCTCCAGGCCATAGGCTTATCTCATGGGTATCGCGAAGAAATACATCGAAAAGAAGGCGACCCAACGGATTCCGACGCCACTTCTCGACGCGGCGGGAAAGGCACTGATCGAGGGAGTCGATCGTGCGGTTGTTTCTCGCTGGGACCGCGCCCAAGAGACCGCTCGCTCCACCGCTCCTGGCGCTTCACCCGCGATTAAGGCTCGCGCTATTGCCAACCCGGTGCGCAGGTCGATGACGGCACTCGGCGCCGCTGCAGGAGCCACCGCGGCTGCTCCCGGCGTGGGAACGAGTGCAGCGGTCGGGACGCTCATTGCCGAGCTCGGTGTTGTCGCTCTACGGACCAGCGACATGGTCATGGCGATAGGCGCGGCGTACGGACATGACGATGCTGGTCCTGAGGAACGACGCGCTTGGATCCTCGCCGTGCTGGCGTTCGGCGACGACGCGGCAGAGGAGTTCTCGACCCTGGCCCGCGATATCGGCCTCAAGGTCGGTGAGGGACACGCGATCGAAATCGCTGGTGAAGCAATTGGTGGCGGAGCCGGTCAAGTCGCCACGATCGACGCCTTGCGCCGAATCAACACCACACTCGTGAGCCAAGTTTTGAAGAAGTGGGGGGCTCGACGAGGCGCCGCCACGATTGGCAAGCTGTTGCCGTTCGGCATTGGTGCGGCGGTCGGAGGTAGCGCAAATTTCTTCATGATGCGCGAGTTCGCAAAACAGGCGGACCAATTCTTCAGCCAGTACGACCGCGACTTCGTGCTTGGACTTGCACGCCGGGGAACCGTAGACAACGTCGACGCTATAGATGTCGAGGCACGCGAGGCGCATCTGCCTCCCCCTCCCCCGGCCAACGCACAGCCTCACTGACCAGCTCAAGCCATCGCCGCGATTGCCGATTGTCGACCCATGAGGTGTCACAAAGGCAAGGCGGATGAACAAACATCACGCGCCGCGTCGCGGTATGACTTCGCTGTACCTATGACGGTCGAACTTTCGAACGGCATCCTGCGGACCGCTGACACGCTGGACGCGTTCCTTGTCGACCTGTCGGAGGGAGGGGCCGCGCTCATCCTCCCTGGAGACGCTCGACTGAAGGTCAAGAAGCGCTACCGCGTGCATGTGGCCGACCACGAGGGCATCATCGAGATTCGGAATCTGACGCCGCTCATCGCCGAGCAGGTACGTATGGGGGTCGCCTTCACCCGACTCGGCTTGGAGTTACAAGAGCTCGTATCGGATTCCCTTGCGGGCGCACGCGTCGAGACCGGCCGTATTGAAGACGTGGGCTGACGTTCGGTCGACCGCTACAGCGGATCGGTGAACCGTTTGCCGCTCTCTTTCACGTATTCGGTCCAACGGTGGCCATCCCAATAGCGAAGTTCATGTCGGCCAACGGGATCGTCGAAGAACCCGGGGCTTCGAGCCGCGAAACCTACGACTCGACCCTTGTGGGCGCTATCGGAGCTGCTCGGAACACCGCCGACCATTGCGAGACGGCTGACGTGAACCAGCGCTACATCTTCTTCAACCTGCTCGGTTCCTGCGCTCTTCGCTGTCCGCGTCGTCTCTGGTACGGGGCGACCGCGGAGCTTCGCTGCACGCAAGGCAAGCGATTCTTCTGTGGCGGTTACGACCCGGAGGTCGATGACCGCCTCAGCGTTCGCTCTTGCTGAGGTAGGCGCCGTCTTCGGCTTCAGAATGGGCGGGTCTGGCACACGGCTGACCCTCTTGGTCGCAACAACTATGTCCCGCGAAGACCATCTCGATGGCGCTGCGTGGGACAACCATCTCGATGGCGCTGCATGAGCGGGAGTTTGGCGGGGCGCAGCTGTGACCGCGCTGGCAGGGCGAGCGCGGGCCGACGCGTAGGCAATGACCGCCGCTGCGGCCGCGGCCGAGAGGAGAACAGCTGCGAAGATCAGCGCTATCCAGTCGATGAGGGCGAGGTCGGAGAACATAGGTGTAAGCCTGTGCAGCTTCTCGACGGTGCGCAATATCGCTTAAAGGGCTCGATTGCGTCAAAAACTTGCGCTGAGCGGCCATTGGTCGGATTTGACCAAACCCGGCTACGCAACGGGATCGCTGCACCTCACACCACCTACTGCAGGCGGTATGAGCTATCGAGCCGGCCCCAAAAAAATTTCTCAACAGGCTCAAACGGCTCTGAACGGCGCGACATTTCCGTCAGGAACAATTCGCTGATTGCGCTCATAAAGGTTCCTTGGACGCCGATGTTCGGTATAGGTAATTCGACTAGCCAATGAGGGTCTCATGGACCAAGAGATGCATAACGACAATGCGGGAGCGGCGTGGCCTGAACTCTCGGCTGACCTCAACCTCTCGCGTGTAGCCACACGGTCGATCTCGCTCGACACCCTTCGAGCTAACGCTGACGGCCGGATCCTGGAGGTGACCGCACAGGTCGACGTCATGCGCACTCGCTTGTCATTGCTCGAACGGCAAGTCTTCGATGCGTCGGTTGAGGCCAAACTATCGACGGAGCATTTGGAAGGATTCGCTTACCTCGGCGCCGAGCTTGAATCGAGCGCTACTGGCTTCGAAGGCTTGGCCACTCGAATCGCCGTCGCAGAAGAGCGCGTGACATCAACAGCCCTCTCTTCGGGCGAAGACATCGACGCCCGTTTCGGCATTGTCGAAGACGCACGCCTCTCGCAATCCGCCGAGCTCAATGAGCTGACCGGCTATCTCGAGCAAGCATTCAGTCGAATTACAGAACTCGCCACCCTCATCGAGGAGGAACGGGGAGCGAACGCAACCGTCCGCGGAGAATCATCCGAGCAAATCGGCAATTTCAGCACTGAGGTCGACGCGAGGATCGCCGACGTCACCAAGGCTGTGACCTCGCTGACAGCCCGCATGAACGAAGCCTCTTCCTCGATCGACGGGTCTGCTACCGCGGCAACCGAAGCACTGTTCGAGTCGGTTGCAGATCTTGAAACTCGAGTGTCCACTTCCGAAAGTCGGCTCGACCAGGTCGACGAGGTCGCAACATCGATCCGGTTCCTCTCCGCACGAGCCGAAGCCCTCGAGCAAGCCCAGGAAAACGCCGCGGCGCACCTCGATGACCATGTTGAAGGGCCCAACGGGCGTATCGACGAAGCGCGAGCTGAACTCGAAGACCTCGAATCGGTTGAGCACACTGAGCAGCACGTGATTGCGCTGCGCGGTGAGCTCGAGTCTGCATTGCAACGAATCGTTCAACTTGAGGCCGAAGCCGCCTCTCCCTTAACGGCCGTTGCGTCGACCACGGTGTCGGACTTGGCCGCGGAGTTCGGCATCGACGCCGACGACGCGGATGACGACACAGGTTGGCTCACCGAGTCTTACGCCCGCAAGAACGCAGGCTCAGCAGAGGCACAGCTCAGACGTCGACTCGGGACTCAGGCCACGCGCCGTAGCCCCCCAGCACATCGCAGACGTGATCGAAACCCGCGCCCATGAGGACACTCGCTGCGATCGATGAGCGAAAGCCGCCAGCGCAATAGACAGCGGTGGGCAGATTCGGGTCGAGCGTGTCGAGTTGTTCGCGTAGTCGTGTGAGTGGGATCAGCGTTGCTCCCTCGATGACGCCACCTTCGGTTTCACCGGGCTGACGCACGTCGACGAGCTGCAGATCGGGGGTTTCGTCGAGCAGGGTTTGAAGGCGTTCCACATCAACTCTGCTGCTCGCAACAACGACCTCGTGGCCGAGATCGAGCAATCGCTCGGGGTCGATGAGATGTCCGACGACATTGTCGAACCCAATCCGAGCAAGCCGAATCTTTGCCGTGAGCTCCGTTCCTGGATCAGCGACCAACACGATCGGCGATTCTGGGGCGACCACGCTTCCGGCGAATTCAGCAAAACGTCCAGCGAGTCCGACATTGACAGAACCCGCGATGTGAGCAGCACCGAAGGCGTCAGGACCACGTGTGTCCAGAATCGTCAACCCATTCGAGCGAAGACCTAACACGGCGTCGAGTTCGAGAGGCGCGGGCGCTGCATCCTCGTCGAGGACTGGGCGCAATTCACGATTGAGCTTGGCGTCGAAAGCAAAGTAGGCGGGCGGCACCGTGTGGCCCGATGTGACGAGCTCGACGAAGGACTCTTTCGCCATTGGCTGAACCGCGTAGTTGCTCGACCGCTGTGCTCCGATCGTCGAAAACGTTTCGGACGATAGGTTCTTGCCGCAGGAGGATCCTGCTCCGTGAGCCGGATAGACGAGGGTCTGATCTGGCAATGTCATGAGCTTGTTGTGCAACGAGTCATAGAGCTGGCTGGCCAAATCTTCACTGGTCATTCCGACCGATGACAACAGGTCGGGCCGTCCAACGTCGCCGACGAATAGCGCATCGCCCGTCAGGACGCCGTAAGGGTCGCCATCAGGGGTCTCGTACACAACGATGCTGATCGACTCGGGCGTGTGCCCAGGAGTATGGCGGATCTCGAGCTTGACGTCGCCCAGTGAGATGCACTCACCATCGGCGAGGCCGACCGAGTCGAAATCGGTCTGGGCTGCCGAGCCGTATCCGATCGGTGCGCCCGTCTTTGCGGCGAGCTCAAGGTGACCAGAAAGAAAGTCGGCGTGAAAATGGGTCTCGATGACCATGGTGATCTCGAGACCATGTTCGGCCGCTGACTCAAGGTACGGCGAGACATCGCGCCGCGGATCGACGACGACAGCTTTCCCGCTCGATTCGTCACCGATCAGGTAGGAGGCCTGAGACAAACAGTCGAGGTAATGCTGTTCGAAGATCATGGTGTCGTGCTCCCTCGATGGTGGTACCTACTTTGTACGGACAATAGGTCAATTCGTCAAGTGAGCTCTTGAACGACCTTGACGCAATCACGCACCCATAGGTTGTGTCCATGTCAATTTCGCGCATGCACACGACCGAACGGGCCAGCAAGATCGTCATCCACAACGGTGTGATCTATCTCGCTGGCCAAGTGGCTGAAGACGCCGAGGCCGATATCGAGGATCAGACTCGTTCGACGCTCGCCCGCGTCGATGCTTTCCTCGCTGAAGCCGGCTCCGATCGTGAACATGTCCTGTCGGCCATTGTTTACCTGCGTGACATCGACAACCACTTCGCGCTGATGAACGAAGTGTGGAACGCGTGGGTGCCAAACGGACATGCACCAGCACGAGCGTGCGTCGAGGCCCATATGGCCCGCTCGGCGCTTCTCGTTGAGATCAGTGTGATCGCTGCTGTCGCCGACTAGGTCGTCGGCGTGTCGCCAGCGCCGAGGTCCCACCACAACCCGGTCATGATCTGCAGTGCTTCTTCGCAGATGGGCGCAAGAACGTGTTCGTTCGGAGCGTGCTGGGAACATCCTGCATAGGAGTGCGGAACCCATATCGTCGGCAGCCCGAGTACCTCGGCGAAGACATCGTTGGGCAGGCTGCCGCCGAGGTTCGGGAGCACGGCAACCTCTTTGCCACTCGAGCGACCAACGGAGTCGATTGCCCAACGAGCCCACGGATGATCCGGGTCGAGGCGCGTGGCCTGCATCGCCACACCCGACGCCTCGAGTTCGATGTTGTCGAATCCCAGAGCGTCGAGATGCCGGCGCAGTGCAGGTAGAAGGTCGTCGGCGTTCGTGCCAGCAACGAACCGCAGGTGGCAGTGCGCAACGGCAGTGGGCGGGATCGCATTGACAGGATTACGAGGGTTGCCGGTCTCGAATGCCAGCACCTCGAACGTGTTGCTGCCGAAGACTCGCTCGGCCGGAGTGAGCCCGGGCTCGCCCCAACCCGCATCGATCGCCGGGCCGTCGCCGCCACCGACCGTGAGCCGACCGATCGATTCACGAACGGAATCGATCATCGCAGCCGCCTTCCAACCGTCGACCAAGATCTCGCCGCTGGACGTGACCATCGTCGACAGCGCATTCGCCATGATCACGCCCGGATTCGACAGCAATCCGCCCCAGTTACCGGAGTGATGCCCGCCTTCACGCAGATTGATCTTCATCGAGAAATTGAACGCACCCCGAGAACCCATGAACACGGTGGGCGAGTCCGGTTGCATCCGAGGGCCGTCACTCGCCACGAATACATCAGCCCGGAACAAGTCGGCATTGGCTGCGCAGAACTCCTTCAAGCCCGGAGAACCACATTCCTCGCCGGTCTCGAACAACAACACCGCGTTGAAGCCGAGGCAACCTCGTTGCTCGAGCACGCTTCGCATCGCCGCCAGGTTGATCGTGTGTTGCGCCTTATTGTCGGCCGTCCCTCGGCCATACCAGCGGTCGCCTTCAACAACGATCTGCCACGGATCGAGCCCTTCGCGCCATTGCTCGTCGTATCCGAGAACAACGTCGCCATGGCCATACGACATCACGGTGACGAGATCGTCATCCTCATGCCGGCTCGCGACGAGGAGCGGGCCACCCTCGGCCCTCGGGTTCTCATGCACAACACAGGTGAAGCCCATTGCGGCCAAGGCCGGCGTCAGAAAGTCGTTCAGATAACGGTAGAGCTCCGGTCGCCTTGCTGGCTCTGGGCTTTCGGTTTTCACCGCGACCCGTTCAGCGAGTTCACGTTGAAACGAGCCATCGTCGAAGTAGGCCTGCGACCGGCCAATCGCTTCGGTCCGGGTCACCTCGCCGGGCCGAGTTGCGTCGACACGTCGACCGGACCGCTGTAATAGGTGTCCTTGCCATCTTGGGCATCGATGCCCCTCTCGGCGAAGAGCTCGATGCCGTCGGCGACGGGACGCTCATATTCGCTCGACAACCACAGCCGCAGCAAGAGCCGCTTCTCGTCCGGTGCGTCGCCGTCGTAGAAGGCGTTGCGAGTATGAAGGACCGTGTAGTTGTTGATCAAGCTGAGGTCACCGGGTTCGAGCGTGACGTCGAAAGAGAGGTCTGGGCGGACTGCGAGCTCGTTGAAGTAGTCGAGCGCAGCGTTGTCGAAATCCGAGATTGGTTCGCCGAGCTCATCAGCGGCCATATACACGTAATCAGGGACGTAACGAGCGCTCACGAAACCGTCCTTCTCCGAAAGAACCGGGACCTCGTGGGGCGTGACTGGCGCCTCGCCGGGGCGTTCTGCGCCGAAGAGGTGGTATCGGAATCCCCGATAGAGGGGCTCGAGGTATTCAGGCCGGGTGGCCAAGATCTCGTTGTGAATCGATGCTGCGCTGACGTACCGGCTCAGGCCACCACTGGCAGATTTACGGATCGACAACATTCCGATGATGTCGGTGAGGTCGGTATGCATCATCAGCTCGACGCTGTTGCGATACGCGCGTTGGTTGCGATCTTTCCCCGAGACGTCCTCGACTCTACCCAGGCGATCCCCCAGCGTGGATTGCGATTCTCCTGTGCCCAAGTAGCACCCGAGTCCCCAGTACATGATCTCGATGTCTTCGAGTGAATAACGATCGACCGGGAACCCACGCAGAATCACGATGCCTCTGCCGTGCAGGATGATGTTTTCGAGTTGCATAAGGTCGTCGGCAATCGACGACAGATCGAAGTTGTGCTTCTCGACGGTGTCGAGAGTTAGACCGTTGCTTCGTACCGAAGTGAGCGCTTCGTCGAGCGCGTCGAGGTGACGTTGTGTGAGTGAGTAACCGAGTTCGTCGATCGACTCGAAATCGCTTGCACTCCACGCCGACGGATGATCGACGTGCTCTCGATAGACCTGTGACATCTTCTCTCCTCGGTCATGTTGACAACTTCTCGATTCCCGAAAACTACATGCCGTTTCGTCGTACTGCCATGGCCGGACGGGCTCGCCCGAGCCCGTGCACGGGAGGAATGACACACTGGTCTGGTGGACATCGAATGGTCCAGTCACGATGTGGTGCAAGATGCCGCACGGGAAGGTGATATTGGCGCGCCACCACGAGCAACGCCTGGCGCGAGCGCTCCGAAGCTGCCGTCGATGGTCGCAGTGGGCGTGATAGCGCTGGTCTTTGTTGTGCTCGGTCTCACCGGCGGGGCCGCGACGGAGGACGAAGCAGGGGAACGAGCTGAGCGCACGCCGTCGACATCTCCTCGCGAGGAAGAGTCATCGCTAGCCGGAACGAGTCGATCGTCCTCGGATTCATCTGCGGCAGAACGCGGGCCGAACGTGCGCGTCATCGGCCAGCTCGACGCTCCGGTCCTCGGTGTCGAAATTGATGCGATCGCCGTATCCACCGGATTCGATGGCCGCTTGGTCGCCGTCGATCTCAACTCCGGAATCGTGACACGGTCTCGAGTTCGAGCAGGTAGCTTCGTGACGGTCGACGGCAGTCTCGCTATCCAGACGGGCTGCGGAGGCTGGCAGATCATCGAAGTACCAAGCTTCGATAGCGGACGCGAGCTTGTCGGATGCGATTCATATCGCCCTGCAGCCCAGCTCGGCGGCGATGTTGTGTTCTTTTCGCGGGTCGATACGGGAGGGCCAGGCGACCTCCTCATGTCCGATGGTCGAGGTGGGTTGACGAGCGTCGGTATCGACGATCTCGCGCCGGAGTCTTTGGTCTCGGTGACGAACGGGCGGCTCCTACTCGAAACGGAATCGGGGGAAATTGTATGGACCGACGCTGAAACCGGAGTCACAGAACTTTATGTGGAGGGGGAACTGCTCGCTGCTGGACCGGACGGGGTGTTGTGGACGAGGTCCTGCGAGGAGGGTGGTCGTTGCGAAGTCTGGTTCGGCACCCCGGACGATCCGTTTCTGAGCATGTTCGTCGTCGACTCCTTTCATTCCGGATTGCCTGTGCGCCTCAACTACGACGCATCGAGGGCGGTCTTCTTTAAGGAGGACGATGTTCTTCGCGTCTTGACGATCGAAACCGGCCATGCCCGCGAGTTGCTGAACCCAGGGGTCTCAGCGGGCGTCGCAACATGGTCTCCCGACGGATTGTGGCTGCTCGAGGAGTCCAAGGCGATCGTGATCGCGCTCAACACACTGACCGGGAAATCCGTCGAGTTCGCAGGCGTCCCCGGCGACGTCTCGCCCGGCTGGATTGCGATGGTCGGCAAGCCTTAAGCGAAGTCAGGGACTGCAGTTGAAGACGGTGTCGCCAGGATCGACGGTGCAAGAGTCCAATGTGGTGTGCGGGCCGCCGTTGATCACATCGACCTCGCCGTCGAGCGAGGAGATCGTGTCATCACCAGCGAACCCGAGTATCAGATCTTCACCAGGTCCGCCGTCGAGCACATCGTCACCGGCCTGAAGAAGGTTTCCGTCCCCGAAGATCCTGTCGATACCGGTACCGCCCGTGATCGTGTCGTTGCCGGAGCCTCCGTTGATTGTGTTCGATCCCGACGGGTCGGACATGACATCGTCCTGTTCGTTGCCCCACAACAGATCATTCCCGGCCCCGCCATCCACGGAATCCAAGCCGGGCTGACCAAAGACAAGATCGTCGCCATCGTCGCCGAACAACATGTCATCGCCGATAAGACCAAAGATCGTGTCCGCGCCCGCATCGCCATGAACCGTGTCCCCACCAGGGCCACCATTCAGCAGATCGTCACCGGCGCCGCCGTTGAGCACATCGACACCATCGGATCCCGTGACCAAGTCCGCACCAGCACCTGCGAAGACGGTGTCGTTGCCGCCTTGGCCGAAAATCCGATCATCATCATCGCCACCGATGATCAAGTCGTCATCAGGACCACCGTTGAGCGTGTCGGCGCCAGTACCACCGTCGAGATGATCGTTGCCATCGAACCCGATTAGCTCATCGATCCCTTCTCCACCGAACAACGTGTCGACTCCGCCAAGGCCAAACACACGATCGTCGCCATCACCAGCATCCACCCAGTCATCGCCGGCGCCGGCGTTGATGATATCGGCGCCACCCAGTCCACAAATCGTGTCGTTGCCCTCCAAAGCCGAAATCACATCGACTCCCGGCGTTCCCAAGATGACGTCATCACCGGCGGTGGGAGTGTCGCCTGCGCCAATATCGATCGTGATCGTCAGCCCGTTGCACCGGGGACCGGTGGGAGGCCCGAGAGTGAATGCTCCTTGGTCGAGGGCGCTCCAACCATTGGGGGCGAGCGTTCGTAACACGATCGTTGTGGCGATTGGCAGGACGATGGGTCCGACATACTCGGTGGCTCCCGGCGCGATTTCACCGCCCGCGAACCTAGGGTCAGAACCGTCGGTTGTGAAGTAGATAGTTCCTGTAGCGCTGAGGTCAGTGAGTGTCACCGGGGTTCCCAACGGGATCTCGCCACCACGTTGGCTGAACACCGGTGGATCGATCGATGGGTAGAAGCCCTCGTTGCGCAACGCTGCGAGGAGCTGCGCAGCGTTGCCGTCGAGGATCGCGGAGATCGCATCGACTTCGTCTTGCCAGTCGACGTCGCGAGTTCGCGTTGGTTGTCCTAGGGGCTCTAGCGCGTCGCCCCACCGCGCGGACTCGCCCAAGATCGCGAGTTGGATCTCGGAGTTAATCGAGGCCCATCGCGCCTGGGCGTTCGCGTCGGTCAGAGGTCCGCTGTGGTGGAGGTGTTGGTAGACGCGGTCCGCGAACCGTGTCATGAACTCATCATTTTGGCGAACGGCGTGCCAGATCTTGGGGATCTCGAAGGTGCTCGAGGTCCCCTCGCGGAAGTTCGGGTGCACCCACGCGCCATTGGGCGGCGTGCCGGCGTTGCGCACATCGAACGACCACTCGCCGTCCCATGCGTAGTACTGGCCAGCCCTTGAGCCCGACGGCGACGCCGCTGAGCGATCGCCGTAGTACCAGTTGTTGTTTGGCCAGTCGCTGAGCCCGATGTAAAAGCTCGTCACCAAGTAGTCGATGTAACCATCGACATCGAGATAGTCCGCCAGCTCGGCATAGTTCGCGGGGGTGGACAGATCGCGAGTGGTGAGGGTCTGCGTCAGATGTGCATGACGAGTGGCGTCGCCATCGGTAGCGCCGCCATGGTTCAAGAAGTAGTACTCGAGGTTGTCGCCGCCAAAATAGTTGGCGCCGAAGTGTTCATCGGGCCGTTCGACCGGGTTGTACAGGCCCCAGTAGATCCCATTGATGTAGAGGTGTACGAAGTTGCCGTGCGACCCGATTCCAGACAACGCGAGTTGGGTGTCTCGGTAGAACTGATCCTCGGTGAACGCGGTCATGTCCGGGTTCCACATCCGGGTCCATGCTCGGTTGTTGCCAGCGCGAAGCACGATCCGTTTGACCTGCGGCTGAGCTGTTTCGCCGTTCAGGGTCGCGCGTTGGAAGAGGTCGGTCTGGAAGTTGGATGACCCGTAGACGCCCCGGAAGTTCAGCCGGAGCGACCGCTTCAATCGGTCGTGAGAGTGCGACTCGATGCCGCCATTCACCTGGTGCGAGGCGAGTGGATCGTCGGGGTAGATGACCTCGAGCGACATCGGGAGTTCGACGTCCTCTCCGTCGTAGAAGCCCGTCGCTCCAAAGATCGATCCTGGGTCGGCCACGATCGACATCGTCGGAATGGCGGTCATCGCGTCCGTCATGAGTGGGCCGTAGACCGGATCGCCAACGATGGCTGGATCCATCTGGTTGTCGTGTTGAACGCTGCCGCCGCCGGTGTCATACAGGTTGTTCGGGTAACCGGGGATGACGGCTGGCTGGTTCAGAACATCGGCGACGAAGATATACGTGTTCGTCTGAATCGTGGCTGGGGCGAGATCGATGGCGAACGCCGAGGCCCGGAGCGTGGTCGTGGTCGTGATCGATATCGGCGACGCGTAGAGCGTTGAGATTTCCGTAGGTTCGCTTCCATCGGTCGTATATCGAATCTCGGAAAGCGGCGTGGTGTTGGCCAGCGAGACGTTGAAGCTCGTGGTGAAGAACCCTCGGGGAACGCTCACCGTCACATCGTCGACGAACCCGGCCACGCCTGCATTGTTCGCATCACCGGGCGTGGGTGCGGGGAAGAAGCGGAGCCCTCCACCCGATCCTTCGCCGTACGACACATCGCCGATCTGTGCCGGGTACTGCGGAGCGAACTCAGTGGCGATCGTGCTGCCGTCGGCCTCGACAAGTGCGAGGTATTCGCCAGTGGAACCGAGACGGAAGTTGGTGTGCAGCTCAGCCCCGGCTCTGTTATTGCCCGAGGCAAAAACGATGAGGTACGAATTTGGGGCGAGGAGACGGCTGGGGAACGTCCACTTCGTTAGGTCGCCTGCGTTGTCGGTCAGGTGCATTCCTGACAGGTCGAGTACGTCCACACCGCCGTTGTAGATCTCAATCCAGTCAGAGCTGATGCCGTCCTCATCGTTGAGCGTCCCGCTATTGCTCGCCATGAATTCAGTGATGGTCAGGTCGCCCGAGGCTGCGCGCGCTGGTGCGATCGATAGAACCGAGACGAACAAGAGCGCGACCGCGAGAACGCCAACGATTCGAATCCTGCTCATATCCCACACTCCGGTCACCTCACCGCAGTACGCGATGTTTCTATAATGCTTACTCACGCAGTGTGGCATACCGAACGAAAGATCGTCATTTTCGCTTCAAACCATCGGCGTCAGACCGATTCGCCCAACTCGCTCACAATGTCGGCGATTAGCTCTGCGGCCACCCGGCTAGGTTCACCGTCCGATGATCGAGCGATATGGCAGGACATCGGCAAGGTGAGAAGCCCGACGGCGCGGGGCCAGGGGATTAACTCGCCGTCGACGGAACTATCGGCGAGGACGGCGACGCCGAGTCCTGCTTCGGTCGCGCCGATCACGCTGGCTGCGCTCGGCCCGGAGAAGGCGATCGTGTAGGGGATTCCGGCATTGCTGAGCGCTCGCTCCGCCAGCGGCCGATAGAACCCGCCATCGCCGAAAGTAATCAGGGGGACCGTGCCGGTCTCGTACGTCCAGTCGGGCGCGCTCACCCACACCAGCGAGTCGCGCCAAAGCAACGTGTCCGTCGCGCGACATTCATCGGGCAACACCTGCAGAACCGCCACATCGAGCTCACTGCGCTGCAACATCTCGCTCAGGCGAGTTGATGCATCGACGACGAATTCGATGGTCGCTCCGGGATGAATGCGATTGAAGCGAGCCAAAACGTCGCACATTCGAGCCGCACTGATCTCCTCGGTGGTTCCGAGCTTGACCGTGCCGGTGAGTTCCGAGCTCTCCAGCCGCGCGACCGCTTCGTCGTGCGTCGCAACGATCGTGCGTGCATAGCCGAGGAGCTGCCGGCCGTCGAGCGAAGGACGGACCGTCCGCCCCTCTCGGATGAGAAGATCACGACCCACCTTCTCCTCGAGACGCTTGATCTTCCAGCTGACTGCGGACTGGCTGATGTCGAGCGACTCGGCCGCGCGGGTCATACCGCCGAGATCGAGAACGCTGATGAATGTACGAAGAGATTCCACGTCGAGCTGCATAATTCTATCATGACAAGAATGGGTAGAAACTACAACCTCTACATGGTTGTGTCATGGATGGAAGGGGCCGATACTTACTACATGAAGAACTTCCAGAACGCTCAAAACACCTACACCAGCTTCCGGGATGCATTTGGTCCTGGCTTTCAAGCGGGTGGCCCATCCGATGCCACATTGCGGATGGTCCTTCCCCAGCCCAAGCCACACACCAGCTGACAGATCCGGTCTTATCCGGAGTCTGCCATCGCCATTGCGGCATACATGGCTACCCCTCGATGGAGAACGTCTTCGTTCAGCACCATCCGGTTTGAGTGCAGCGCAGGTGCATCTAGCTCCTTCTCGATGTGGCCTGGGCATGCACCCAAGCTCATGATCGCACCGGGAACATTCTGCAGAACGTACGCAAAATCTTCTGCCGCCATGTCGGGATTTCGTGCCGCGATGTAGCTGCCATTCCCAAGCGTTTCCAGGGTCGTGCGTTCGACGAGGTCGACCATCGATTCGTCGTTGACCGTGACTGGATAACCCTTCAGGATGTCGACCTCGCAGCTACAGCCGTGCGTGTCGGCAACCCCGGCCGCCACTCGCTTGATGCTCGAATGCACCAGGTTTCGAGTGTCCTCGCTGAAGGCACGGATCGTGCCCTCCATGTGCGCGACCTCGGGGATGATGTTGTTGGTGCTTCCGCCGTCGATGTGTGCGATCGTCACGACCGCAGGGTCGAATGCCGCAACTTCTCTCGTGACCATCGTGTGAAACGCGCCGACCATCGCGGCAGCGGCAGTGATCGGATCGCGCACGAGGTGGGGAGCGGCCGCATGACCACCCCTTCCGGTCACCGACACGTGGAGCTCATCGCTGCTCGCAAACATTGCGCCACCTCGGCACAACACCGCGCCCGCCGCGACGTTCGTGTCAACATGGATCGCAAATGCTCGATCGACGCCCTCGAGCAGGCCTTCCTCGATCATGTAACGAGCACCATGAAAACCTTCTTCGCCAGGTTGGAACATAAACCTCACCCGGCCCCGCAACTCGCCACGGTTGTCGCTGAGCACCTTGGCCGCACCCGCCAGCATCGCCACGTGTGAGTCGTGCCCGCACGCGTGCATACGACCTTCTACCGTCGACTTGAACGGCTCATCGGTGTCTTCGGTGAGAGGAAGCGCGTCCATGTCGCCGCGGAGAAGCACCGTCGGGCCATCTCGACCCGTATCGAGGTCCGCGACGACGGAGCTGAGGCTTTCGCCGAGCGTGATGTCGAGTCCGAGCCCGGTCAGCGATTCGAGGATTCGCTGCTGGGTTCCCGGTAGGTGAAGCCCTAGCTCCGGGTTCGCATGCACCTCGCGCCGGAGCTCGATCACCTCGGGGGTGACGTCAAGCGCTGCCGAGACCAGATCTGACGTTGGCTTGGTCATGTTGTGACGCTACATCGCGGCAGTGCCGGGTGTATCGCTGACCGGAAGCCGTCGATGATAGAGACCAGACGTTGCGCTCGAGAATCGATCTCGCAACTCGATCCAGGCAGCGTCGTGAGTGACCGAAGGGTTTGCAACTTCATAGAGCACGAGGTGGGTGGGTACACCTTCAACAGCGAGGTACCGGCGGACGGAGGTGACCCCGGCGACCTCGGCAAGCGCTGGCAGGTACTCTCCAGCGAACCACATGTTGAACGG
>JBLIMK010000063.1:0-24807 GCA_047638715.1 Verrucomicrobiales bacterium | reverse complement strand
ACGTCCACTCGTTGCGGGAAATGTTCTTCAGTCTCGTGATCGCGTAGGCGAGCTTGTCCGGAAGCACGCGGCGCAGCCGGTTTGCCCAAACGTCCTCGTCGGGTTGAGCAACGACATATGTGGGCGAGCGCTGGAGCATCGTGAGGCTGGCCGCGGTCTTTGCAAGTTCGGGAGCGAGGGTCACCGCTGTTGCCCCCGATCCAATCACCACGATGTGTTTGTCGTTCGTCGTCAGGCCATCGGGCCAGTCTTGGGGATGCACGATCTGGCCGTGGAAGTCGTCTCGCCCAGGAAAGTCGGGCGTGTACCCGGAGCCATACCGGTAGTAACCCGAGCACACGAACAAGAATTTGCATCGATATGTCAACGTTCCTTCGGGCGTCGTCGCCTCTACCGACCACGACCTGGTCTCGCTCGACCACTCCGAACGATCGACATGATGAGAAAATCGCATGTGTTTGCGGAGGTCGAATTCGTCGACCGTCTCCCGCAAGTAGTCCATGATCGATGGACCATCTGCGATCGCCTTGTCGTGATTCCAGGGTTTGAAGCTGTAGCCGAGCGTATGCATATCGCTATCGGACCTGACGCCTGGATATTTGAACAGGTCCCACGTGCCGCCGATGTCGCTTCGACCCTCGAGGATCACGAACGACCGATCCGCGCAGAGACGACGCAGATAGTACGCGGCGCTAATACCTGAAATCCCAGCGCCAACCACGATCACGTCAGTTTCGATGATCTCGGGCATCACTCGATGTTAGGACAACGGCTAGAACATCTCGTATGTCCTTCTGGGATCGGCTTCGCAATGAACGCACCACAGGTTTCCCAACGTCGAGCAATCGGGCGTCGTCAATGCATGTTCGATGGCTCGATACTCCCCCCGAGACGATCGCGGTGCAGGTCGACCTGACCATCGTCGATCCCCCGAAGACCTCAGATTTGTACTTCTGGGCGCTGCAAGCCTCGTTCGTCGACGACGGTGAAATCCATGGCGCTGGCCATCTTGGACTTCAGTCAATTTCTGGACATCCGGGAAACACCGCTGTGAACTGGGGCGGCTACTTCGAGGGCGGGGGCGAATTGCCAGGTTCTGTTTCCTCGCTCCCGAGCGCGAAGAACAATCCACATACTCGAGACTTCTCCTGGATTCCGGGTACCGCGTATCGCCTACGAATCGAGCGTGGCAAGACCGGCTGGAGTGGGTTGGTCACCGATATCGAGCGAAACGAGACGACGGTAGTGCGCGAGCTCTTCTGTTCCGGGTCCCGCTTGGGAAGCGTCGTTATGTGGTCGGAGGTCTTCGCTCCATGCGAGGGACCGAGCACAGCGGTGCGATGGTCGAACCCGACAACAGTGACTCCTGAGGGTTCCCACGCCGTCGCATCAGCGCAGCTGAGTTATCAGCGCGTGGAGGACGGCGGATGCACGAATACGAACGTATCGACGATCGATGACGGAGTTGAACAACGCACAGCAACCACTCGGGTTGCACCTCATGGACAGGTGTTGCACCTGAAGTAAACCGCGATCGTCAACCGCGGAGCTCGCGGCGCCAGACGATTCGCAGGCCCGACCAGACGTCATCGATCGCACACACTTTGTTGTCGACGAGCCCCAGCGGCAAGGCCACCTCTCGGACGACATCTTCGGTCATGTCGGTCGGCACGTTCGACGCCTTCTTTGGCCAGCCGATCCACAGCCCTCCCGCGGGAAAGATCGTGCGACCCGCAGCGCCGATTCGTCGCTGAAACTCCGATCGCTCGATCGTGAAAAGGACGACGACGTCCGCTCCACCGCGGAGCGACGTTTTGAACCTCACATCGGCCGGCATCGGATCGAGCAAAGAGCGGAAACCGGGAGGTTCGTTAAGGAGGGTGACGACGGCGCCCTCTCCTATGCCGAGTTTCTTCGCGAGCGGAGTTCCTGAGTAACCAGCGGGCATGTCAGACCACCCTAGTTTCCCGAACGTCGACGTATCAACGACGTTAGAGCAACAGCAGAACCACGGTTACCCCAAGAAGTGCACCCCGAGACTTACTCCGGCGATATGTGGAATCGTTCGCCGAATCCCATGGTTCATTCCGGACGCGAGAAGCATCAGGTTGTTGGGTCCCGGCGTGATCGAAGCAACGAAGGCCAACGCGACCAGGGCGGCGATCTCCATACCGCCACACTAGATACATTGGTCTATATGAGAACTAGCCAATTTGGCCATTGTGGAGCATGCCAGAGTGATGCATGAACAATGAGCAGTTCGTCGAGGCAATCACGCCCTGGCTCTCTCCGAATGAGGGCCCCCTTCGCGCACATCTAACCCTCGCGATTCGCCAAGCGATCTCCACCGGTCAACTCGCCCAAGGTGTCCGACTGCCACCGGAACGCACCCTCGCTGTCGCTCTCCACGTCAGCCGTCCCACGATTTCAGGTGTGGTCGAGGATCTTCGGACGGCCGGCCTAATCTCGTCACGACAAGGAAGCGGTTCGTGGGTGTCGGGCGAAGCGGAGTTGACTCGCCCAGCCGTTCCGTTTGTCGAACGCGTCCAGGCCACCGGTTCGATCGACCTTGCATCGGCGACGGCGCCCGACGCGAGCCTGCTGCCCGCGATGCGGATAGATACGAGTGATCTGCTCGGGGCCGAGCCAGCGAACGGCCTCACGCCAGTGGGGCTCTGGAATGTTCGAACGGCCATTGCGGAGCGAGCGTCACGATTCGTACCGACGGCGCCCGACAATGTCATCGTCACATCGGGCGCGCATCAAGCGCTCGCGTTGGTCATCGCAGCTCTCGCACCTCAGGGTTCGACCGTGTTGCTAGAGGAAACGACGTATGGCGGCCTGGTCGACATGGTTCACGTCAACGGATCCCATCCCATTGGGATCCCTCGCGATGCCGACGGCCCAGTTCCCGACGTACTCCGCGATCTGATCACGAAACACCGGCCATCGCTCATTGTTTTGGTCTCGTCGGTGCATTCTCCAACGGGGGTCGTCTCATCGCCTGAACGTTGTCTAGACCTCGCTGAGGTTCTCCGCGGTATCGATGCGCGCGTTGTTCTGGACGAAACGTACGCTGAGCTTGAGTTCAACCCGGCGGGACGCCCACTGTCGGTTGCGCTGGGCCCCGCCTCGATTCGGACAGGATCGTTATCGAAGTCGTTGTGGACAGGCCTCCGCACCGGCTGGATTATCACCGACGCTGCTACCGGCGCAGCGATAGCTCGTCGCCGATGGCAACAATTCGATCTTGGCCCTTCGGTGCCGTCGCAGCTGTTCGCTGCGAGCGCGCTCGTCGATCTCGATGATCGTCTCGATCAGCGACGTTCGCATTTGTTGGAACGCTCGATGTGGATGATGCAGCGCATCGCCCACGACTTTCCCGACTGGCAGGTGCAGAAACTCGATGGCGGCCTCGCCTTGTGGGTGGAACTTCCGGTCGATGGAGAGGAGTACGCAACGTTTGCTGAATCTCGCGGCGTGGCGTTGCTTCCCGGCTCAGCGTGCCGTGTGGATCAGCGAGCAACGCCGCACATTCGCATCTGCTTCGATCGTCCCGTCGACGTCCTTGAACAAGCTTTCGAGCGCCTCACGTAATCGGTTAGCCGCCTGCAGAGTCGTGAGGCAGTGACCCACGAGCTGCGCGCAAGTACGCGAACGGCGTCTCGGCTCGGAAGTTCGAGACCCGCGACGTATAGACATCGGCGTAGCGTTCGACTTGGCGCGCAAAGAGGCTCTTGTCGTTGCCGGCCCGCATGAGTGGACCCCAGATTGGATTTCCCACCTCGCCCGCGGCTCGTGCGAGCGGCGAGATCTTCTCGTCGAGGCGTACGGCCTTGGCGGTCGTTCGGCTGAGGTCGTCCGCCACGTCCTTGCCCCCGCCAGCCAACTTTTCGAGCCGGAGTCGTGCCTGCCGTCGATCCAACTCGACCTTTTCGCCCATCATTTCCTCGAGCGCTGCCTGCTGGTCGGCGAAATCGATCACATCGCGGATTTCCGATTCGAGTTCGCGTGCAATCAAGGCCGTCCGCCACCGCAGCACGTCCTTCGTCACGTGGACGTCGCCAAAGAGGTGGTCGCCGACATACAACGGCTGGCCGCCATCGAGGTTGAGACTCCGTTCGACGAGTTTGGCGTTCCCACCGAAATACACGTGTCCGGGTTCGAGATCGCCGAAGTGCGGATGCAAGAGCGATTCGTCCTCATCGACAACTCGATAGATCGGGTCGTTCTCCAGAAAGAATCGCGGCTTGTTTGCCGACACGATCACCACGTCGAAGAGACTGCGCCACGTGTCCGTCCCCGGAATGTAGCGATCGAAGCAATAGGGCATCATCTCTCTCGTGTACGCCCAGTCGGAATTGGTGATGAGGACGAGCCGTTTGCCGGCGAGGCGTTGCTCTTGCAATGTTCCAGCCATGTCTGGGTCGAGATGAACAAAGCGCTCCTTGTCGGCGACGATCGCGGCCTTCAGCGCACCGCCCTGGTGAGCGACCGTGAGCGCCTCATCAACAACTCGGTATACATCGGTGTAGCTGCGAATTCCCCGAAGCGGTTGTTCGTCATAGCTCGCGATCAGTTGACAAAAGAGGCTCGCGCGGCTCAGCTCAAACAGCGTGTTCATGAAGATGAATCGTGGCGATGACAATTCGACGATCGTGGTTCCGTATTCATCTCGTTGTTGCTCGAAGGTGAGCAGTTCGTTCCCATGCTGCGCGCGAACGACCCTGCCGAACCGGGTCGCTTTCAGCAGGTTTCCGAGTTCCAGGTCGAAGACGAGGCCGACCGTGAACTTGGCCGGATCGAAAACGAAATTCGCAACCGGCAATCCGCGGTCGGACAGAGCGTTCCGAGCGTGCTCAAAGACGCCACCCTCCCATTCCGCTTCGTGATAATGGACGAGTGTGTAGTCCATGTCGTAGCCGACGACCGGCACGGTTCGAAGGTTCAACGTTCGATTGGCGAAGACGCCTCGTTCTGCGGCTCCGGTGGTAATTGCCATGTCGGAAGGATCGCACACAGCGGGCGAGCATGGTGCGAGGCCTTGAGTCAGCAGTGAGTCACGGGCCGGGCACAGCGAGGGACGTTGGCACCAGGGCTGTAGCGCTGCCCCACGCAGACACCATGTCATTGGTGAGGACACATCCCGAGTCGAGAAGCGTCGAGGACCGCGGCGAAGCGGTGCCTGCATCCTTGATCGACCGGAGGGTTTCTTGTTCAAAGCGTTCGATTTGTAGCGCCGATGCAAAAGGCGTGGGTTGATCGGCGAGCGCGTAGCCATTGTCACGGAGGACGTCGAGTCCATGATTGTGGATTCTCACCACGTCTTCCACGCGTCCCGTGCCGGCTGGCTGAATGATTAGCTGTTGGTGCGTCACGACCTTCGAGTCGGCGGTGACGAGCCATCGGCCATCGGCCAGAAGTGACACGAGTTGGATGCCGTTGGCGCTCACGGTCGCGCTCTGCCCGCCCTGCAATCGACCGAGCAACGCGAGCGGCCGGGTGAAGACCACACCATCGGAATTCGCTACCACGACAACGTCCGCGACGGTAAAACCCCTTGTCGTGAGCGCATGGACTTTGCCTTGTGCTTTGTGCGGCACAGGTCGTGTGGTTGATCGAAGTTCGAAGTCGGTCAGCGACGCTTTCGCGAGGAACCGGGCTCGCAGAACAAAAACGAAGCCGACGACCAGCGCGTAAGAACTGACGAATGTCGCGCCCAGCGCGAGAAGGGGATGTGAAATCAGCTTGCCCATCAAAAGGCTGACTGGAATCATCGAGATGAGGGCGACGGCGAGCACGACCGTTCGATGCCGTTCGGCGATCGATCGCTGCGCTTTGCCTGCTGCTTCTGGTACTGGAAAGTCCACCTCTCCCACTCGGCCCACGTGATGCTGCTCTTGAGTGGTTCGTCGAACCACGCAGAAGAATTTCTCGGCGCGACCTGACAGATGTCGTTTTGTAACACTATCGTCATGTTAGACATGAACTCCCCACACAGAGTTACCCAGATCGAAGTAATGGCGACAGCGTCGAGGTTAACCCGTACGCGTTGGGCCGCCTGGCTACGGCGAGTGGCCGCAGTGACACTCCTTGGGACCCTTGCCGCTGGCCTGTCGTTTGCCATCCGACCGGCCCCTGTCGATGCTGCTCGACCGCACCAGATAGTCATACGAGCGTCGGGGACCTCTGGCGCCGAGCGCATGGTCCTGAAGGTGAACGGCCAGGAGGCCGCACGCTGGGTAGTCGCGAAGGGCACCGCCGGCTACACATTCGATGTCGTCGCCCGGAGCGAGGTATCGACGGTAGAGGTCGCCTTTATCAACGACGGCGCCGGGCGCGACCTGAAAGTCGACTTTGTCGACATTGGAGGCGTGACGCTGCAATCCGAATCGACGGACACCCGGTCGACCGGCACCTACCTAAGCGGTCAGGGGTGCAGGGCACGAGCTTCGGTTTCGGAATGGCTCCACTGCAATGGGTCGTTCACCTACGCGGTTCCCGCCGGATTGGTTCTGGGCCCACAGGTCACTTCGGGACAGGTCGTCAATGTCCGCGCCCGCGGCGCCACCGGCAACGAACAATTTCAGCTTCGGCTGAACGGCAAGACCGTTCTCTGGAGAACTGTTGGCACAACGTGGAGCGTTTTCTCCTACACAATCCCTGCCGGCGACACGATCATCAACGCCGAGGTCCACTTCTCGAACAGTGCTGGCTCCAACGATCTCCGCGTCGACTACCTCGAGATCGATGGAAGGAAACTTCAATCCGAGGCGACCAGCACCCGGTCGACCGGCACCTACCTAAGGGGTCAGGGGTGCAGGGCACGAGCTTCGGTTTCGGAATGGCTCCACTGTTCGGGGTCGTTTACCTACGCGGTTCCCGCGACGACCTCGGCCAATCCTGTTCCACAACCGGTCGTGCAGACTCCCGATACCGAAGAACAAGGCCCCACGAATACAGTTCCAAGCACCACGTCCACGCCGCCCAGCACTACGGCAGCGGCACCCGATGCACCGACGGCCTCGCCGAAGACCCAAACGCTCGGAATCCGAGCTATGGGGCGCAGTGGATCTGAGATCATGCATCTCCGGGTCAACGGAACTGCGGTGAAGAGCTGGACGGTTGCTTCACAATGGAAGCTCTATACATTCGATGTCGCCAGCACTACCGACATTGCCCAGGCAGAGGTGCAGTTCGTCAACGACGCCTCCACCCGAGACCTACGGGTCGACTACCTCGAGCTCGACGGAACCCGATTCCAGAGCGAGTCCTCCGCAACGCTCGCCAAGGGCAGCTTCACACAGAGCACCCGCTGCAATGAGAGACGCTCGACGTCGGAATGGTTGTACTGCAACGGTTGGTTCCGGTACGCGCTCGGTGGCCAGTCCGCGCCGGTCACCGCGATAGCGCCTGCGCCAGCCCTTGGGGATCAAACGGCTGCAGCTGGGTCGACGGACGGCTCGTACACAATCGCCCAGGTCATCGACGGCACTATTGGTCATGGCGACGGCACAAACCCGAACGAAGAGGCCCCGATGGGCCGCCACGATGCACCGCTCTATCTTCCACAGGGCTGGAACTGGGCCCAAGGCCCAACCCGAAACTCCGTCTGGGGCCAACTCGGTACAGGCGGCTCGAAGTACGCCGAGTTCCGGTGCGCAGTGATTCCAGAAAACGGCCACCGTCCCCCGGTCGCATTCCGCATCAACGTTCGTGAAGGCGCCTACTACCAGTTCGCCAACAGCAGCTGGCGAAAAGGCTTCGACGCCGACCTCACGGGCGGGAATCACGGTGGGTATCTCGGTCGAGCAGGCCGCGTGAACCAAGACCCCTTTAGCTCCGGAAGCCACGGACAGATTCAGTGGCGACGCGAGGCCGATGGCAGCTACTCGGCTCCATGGAATTCAGCAGCCCTCATGATGCACTTCTGGGCGGGACAGCGAAAGGCCCCGGCCGCCGGACAGACCGCAGAATTCCTCACGAGCGAGGTTCGCCTTCAGCAGCCCGATGGCAAGACGGTCGACCTCAGCAAAGTCAAGGTCCTCTTCCAGTGCGGCGTCGACTACTACAACACGACCGGCGGACAGGGAACAAAGGTGCCAGGCCCAGGCATTGCGAAGTATCACCGTGTCACGACCGGTTGGACAGCTGGTCTCTGGATCACTCTTCCCGGAAACGCTGCCGCTGGTTCGGTTCGTGACTTCGACCGCTGGATCCGTCAGAATCCGCCGCCGAATGTTCAGGGTTAGTTTCTGAGAAGGTTCAGGGTTGGTTTCTGAGAAGGGGGCGGAGGGAATTAGCCCCTGATCGGGGACGAACGGACTATGCGGTTGCCTTGGTCTTCGGTCCGACACCATTGTTGTGCTTGATTCAACCCTTGCTCCACCCATGCCAGATGCCGCTGAAACAGCAATCGCTCCCGCTGTCGATACCGAGGCTCAAGCAATAGAGCTCGCCACCGAGATGCGAGCCCAAGGGCACCCCCGCACCAACGTCATTGCTCAGCTGTCTTCGTACGGCGTCAGCGAGACCGCTGCTGAGTATCTCGCGAACCAGGTCGACCTGTTCGCCGGGATGTTTGGACGAGCTCATCCAGCCGACATAGATCAATGTGTCCGCGAGCAGATCGACCAGGACGGTCCAATGATGATGACCGAGAACTTGGGTAGCACGGTCCAACGAACTGCACCGACAAGCGGACAGCGCGAGCAGGTCATTGCCAAGGCTCGCGAGATGGTCGAAAGCGGCTACCACGAGTCCGAGATCGTGAAATTCCTCGTGACCAACGGCGCTCCCCAAGATCAAGCGATAAGTCTCGCGAGCAAGCTCGCGTCGGGCCAACGAAACACGACAGCCGAAAAGAAGAAGAAGCGCCGAGGATTACTCAGGCGCTAGCGGGGCTTCAGTGCCCTAACGCGGTCTTCGAGGAGGTCGAGCCCGACCGAACCGACCCCGAGCACGGTGGAGTGGAACAATTTGGGATCGAACGATGTGCCGGTCTTCCAGTCATCGCGAAGATCGAGGATGGCCTTCTCCCCCACTTTGTAACTGATTGCCTGCCCGGGCCAACCGAAGTAACGAAGCACCTCCGATGTCGATTCGTCGTGCGAGACAAACGCCCGGCTCGTGAGCATCTCGTGGGCCAGCTCGAAGGTCCAGCGCTCGCCCGGATGGAATGAAACATCGTTCGGAATCGGGAGATCGAGGTGCACGCCGATATCGATCGCGATCCGTGCGGACCGCAAGAGCTGACTTGCCAGCAGTCCAACGAGGTATTCGGGTCGTTCGAAGTATCCGAGCTCGCCCATCAAGTGTTCCGCGTACAGCGCCCATCCCTCGCCCGATCCCGAATACCAAACAACGCTTCGATGAAATCGGGAGAGCTGATCGCGCAACGCACACTGCACACCCACTTGCAGATGATGTCCGGGGAATCCTTCGTGATACGCCGTAGTGATCTCTCCGAAGAGCGGGAAATGTTCTCGCCCCTCGACCGGATACCAAACAGAACCTGGCCGGCTGAAGTCCTCCGATGGCCCGACATAGTAGGCAGCCAACGAGCCGCCAGCAGGTGCGACCTGTACGTCGATCGTACGGATCTCGGGAGGTACGTCGAAGTGGAGGCCATCGAGGTTCGCAAGCGCCTGCACCTGGCGTTCTTTCATCACGGCAATAAAGTCGTCGATGTCGGTGGCCGCATACTCAGGTTTCGTGTTGAGGTCGTGCAGAACCTGCTCGGCGGGCGAATCGGGGTCGATCTGCGCGCACGCGATCCGCATCTCCTCCCAGAGCCGCTCCACCTCGTCCCAACCCCATCGATAGGTTCCCCGGGCGTCGAGCTGGGTTCCGAGAAAGAGCTCGGCGGATTGTACGTATCGTTCTTCGCCAACTCCGTCGGCTTCGGCAGCAGATGAGAGATACTCCTCTCGCAGGTAGTCGTTAAACGTGCCGAACGCCGTCTTTGCTGAATCGATCGCAGCATCGAGTCGGCCCGAGAATGTGGCGTTATCAACGGGCGCTTCGGCGAGCTTCTCGCGGAGGGCATGAAAGGACGACTCGTTGCCAGCGGCCGAAGTTCCCTGCCCGATCACGGCTTCGACCTGCCGTCTGCTCACGACGTTGCTCGCTCGCCGACCCTCCTCCAGCGTCTGCCGATAGCTCTCCAACGCCTCGCCAGCGGACGCGACACGGGCGATTATGGCCTCCCACTCCTCGTCGGTCTCGTCGCCCATCGAGCCATAGATGAAACGAAGGTCCTGATGCGGGGATTCAATATTGTTCAGCGAGACCTGATGACCGCCGGAGTCGTGAAGTCGGATCGACATGTCGCAGTGTTCGAGCAGAACCCGTTGTGCGAGCATGTGCCGATCGTCGGGAATCGGACACGCGAGTGTGGCCTCCCGTAGCTCGGCATAGAGGTCGCGGGTTGATCGATGTCCAGCCGGCGAATAATCAGGCCATTGATGGTCATGTCCCGAGATGCCCTGGTACGTGGCCAGTACAGGATCGGCCGCCGCGACGAGATCGGTCGCTCGATCGCTCAGTTCGAAGATATCTGCCATGGGCTCAGAAGCTAACAGCGATCACCTCGGGCGACATTCTGCAGGAACACGCTCAAATTCGTCGACGGGACTACTTAAGAGACGTGCCTAGAGACCGATATTTTCTCTAACGGACGCTGCCCCTTGGACCCCGCTGAGATGACGGACACTCCCACAAAAACCGACGCCCCTGCTCAAACGCTCGCGAGCGATGTCGAGGCCGAACTCGTCTGGACTTCGACGAACCGTCCACCCGAAGTCACCCTGTCGTTTCAAGGCCTGAGCGAGCCGATGGAACTCTGGGACAAGCTTCGCTCGATTGGCTGGACCGTTCCGCTATGCCCTCCGCGCCCAGGGAGCGCCATCGAGTGGGTTCCCGATCCAGTCGCCGGCACCGACTACACAATTCTTCCCTGGCGAGTGAAGGAATTTCGCCTTCAGGAGGGCGAGTGGTCGAGCGACTCGATCAACGCAATCGGTGTCAGGACCGTTCGCGCCTTGCAACGCTACGACGCCAAGATCGACGGCCTTCCCCCTCATCTCGAAGTACCGGCCGAAGCCAATCCCGTGGCTGTCGAACCAGATCCGGTTCGACAAACGCTCCATGCCGCCGCAGCACCCGGAGTGGCCCAATCGGCGCCAGACGCAGCACAGCCCACTGAACAAGAAGCGGCTCCAGAGGTCAACAAGCCGGCATTCACCCGAGTCATCATCTTCGACAATGCCGAGGACCGAGACGAAGCAATCCCAGGGTTCCGCTCTTGGCCAGGAATGACCGGTCGTGAGCAGGTCGCGTCGGAGTGGAGCGAAAGTCCGTACGAGCGGTCCGTCTTGTTCCGAGATAAAGGGCAGCTCGAAGGGTTGTTCTCTCGAGGAGGGCGGGCGTGGATGCTCGACGAATCCTCACCCCTCCCTCTCTTCAGCAAAGGTTCTATTGGGGAGATCCGGATGATCATTCCGGACATGAACGCGGCCGAATCACAGTTCGGAAAGCTCAAGACTCTCCTCGGGGACGATCTGGTTCCGCTTTCACTCGTGCCCGTCGATCCTGCCGTGCATGCAGAGGCGGTGCTGATTTGCGCCGCGGTCGATTCGACATCGGCTGAGCTCCTGCGTTCCAACCTTCGACTGCGGGTGCCGCGAGCGGTCCTCCGGGTCGAGTCATAGGACCGACTCGAATACGATCGGGGTATGACGACGACGCGAGACGTGTTGGCCATGCTCAACGACCTGGTGACACTCACCGCGCTGGCCGAAGGTAGCCCACAGTCCTTCAAGGTCCGGGCGTACGAGAATGCGAGCCGCGGACTGGAGTCCGACGGGCGAGACATAACTACGCTCAGCATGAAAGAGCTCACGAGTATCGCCGGTGTCGGCAAGGCGACCGCGAGCAAGGTGATCGAGTTCGTTGAAACAGGTTCGGTCGTGAAGCTCGACACGCTTAGAGCTCAGTTTCCGCCAGATTTTGTCGAACTCAGCCGAATTCCGGGCCTGGGTCCCAAAACACTGATGCTCGTGCGTTCCGAGCTCGGCGTGGAAAATGTTGAGCAGCTGAAACAAGCGATCGAGGACGAGAAGCTTCGTTCCCTCCCCGGTCTCGGCGAAACGAGTGAGGCCAAGATCAGCAAGGCGATCGAGCGCCTCGGACTCACCGGCAAGGATCGACGGACGCCGATCGCAGATGCGTTGCCGCTCGCCGAGCGCCTTGTCGACGATCTACAAGCGCTTCCCCAAACCGTCGATGTACAGTTTTGTGGCAGCCTCCGCCGTATGTCGGAAACGATCGGCGACATCGACATCACGGTTTCGTCCAATGAACCAACAGAGGTGATGGCTTTCGTCGTTGGCCACCACGAAGTTGCGGACCTCGTGGTGAATGGCGAGACCAAGACATCGTTTCTGACCGCAAATGGACTCCAGGTCGATGTTCGTGTCGTTGCTCCGGACCAGTTCGGCGCGGCATCGATGTATTTCACTGGATCGAAAGCGCACAACATCGCCTTGCGTCAACGCGCAATCGATCGCGGCATGCTCCTCAACGAATACGGATTGATGGATGCGAGTGACGAGGGGCAGGCGGCCGCCGACCGCCCGATCGTCGCGTGCAAGACCGAGGAGGAAATTTACGAAGCGCTCGGTCTTGAATTCGTGCCGCCGCCGATGCGCGAGGGAACCGGCGAGGTCGAGGCAGCGGCGGGGGATGGACTTCCCCAACTCGTGCAGCGCAGCGACATTCGTGGTGACCTGCACTACCACACCGATCGTTCCGGCGACGGGCGAAGCACGGTCGAAGAGATGGTCGCCGAAGCTGCATCACAGGGGTATGAGTATTTGGCGATCACCGACCACGGGGTCGATCTCGCCATCAACGGATCGACTGCTGAGGAGATGCTCGAACACCGTGACCACATCGCCGAGGTCGCAGCATCACATCCCGATATGACGATTCTATGGGGCTGCGAACTGAACATCGGGGCCGACGGTGGCCTCGATTACGACGATGACTTTCGGGCACTGTTTGACTACACAGTGGCCTCGGTGCATTCCCATTTTGATCAGACGATCCCCGAACAGACCGACAGGCTCATCACAGCGATCGCCGACCCGACCGTGCATTCGATCGGGCACCTGACCGGCAGATATATCGGGCGCCGCCCAGGCATCGAGATCGACTACTCCGCCGTGATCGATGCCCTCGTCGAATACGACGTCGCACTCGAAGTCAATGGCGCACTTCAACGACTCGACGCTGCGTCCGATGTCGTGCGAAAAGCGGTCGATCGAAACGTGAAGCTCGTTATCAACACCGACAGTCACCACACGTCCGAACTCGGTCGAATGGAATATGGCGTCCTGACGGCTCAGCGTGGCTGGGCGCCTCGAGATCTTGTGATCAATACGTGGGACAAGGTCACTTTCCTCGAGTGGATTCAACACCGACCGCGGTAGGGGTCCGATCGAACCAAGGGGTTGCCCGCTCGAGCTGTCCAGCGAGGGCAAAGAGCCGATCTTCTGCTCCGTACGGTCCAATAAAGTGCACGCCGCACGGGAGGCCGTTCGAGTGCATGTGTAACGGCACCGACATCGCCGGTAGCCCGCTGACGTTCGCCAGCTGAGTGAACGGTGTCCGCGCCAAGTTCTTTTCGAACATCTCGTCCATCATTCCTGTCTTCAACACCGCCCGCCAGGCGTGCAGCTTTAGTGCGGCCTTCATTTGTCGGCGTTCCGATGATGTTGGAGTCAGTTCACCGACCTGAGCGGGCGGAGCAGCGGTGGTCGGGGTGAGATACACGTCGACCTCTTCGAAGAAACGTCCCATTTGGCGGCCGACCTTGCCCCAGTGGCGAAGCGCTTGTGCAAAGTCACCAGCGGACACGGTGCGCCCAATGGCTGCGAGTGCCAGCGTTCCGAGCTCGGCGTCCGCAAGTGTGGCTCGTCTGCCGAGGATCTGCTCGATCTCCGCGATCGTTGCGGCTACATCACCGAAGTACATGGTGAAATAGGACCGTGCGAGTGCTTTCCCGTCGACTGGCGCATCCCGTTCGATGACGTGATGTCCGAGCGACTCGAGCAGGTGCGCAGTGTCTTGGGCAGCAGCACGATTCTCAGAATCGACGTCCGTGCCGATGGGCGAGGCCGTGCTGATCGCTATACGGAGCGGTTGTGGATCTCGTCTTGCGACCTTGAGGTACGGGACCGGCACTTCGGGCGCGCCATAGGGTGCTCCAACGTCCATTCCGTGCAAGGCATCGAGCATCGCCGCAGAGTCGCGAACCGTACGGGAGATGACGAGGGCTTGGGCAGCCCCGAACCAGCCCTCCGCAATATCTGGCCCGAGGGGCATACGTCCCCGACTTGGCTTGAGTCCAAATAGACCGCAGTACGACGCCGGAATTCGAATCGATCCGCCTCCATCGCCAGCGGCAGCGACCGGGACGTAGCCGGCGGCGACAGCGGCGGCCGCTCCACCGCTCGATCCGCCGGGGGTGTAGTCGCTATTCCACGGATTTCGAGCGGGACCGAAGAGCTCGGGTTCGGTGATTGCTTGAAGTCCGAACTCGGGCACGTTCGTCTTCCCGAGGATCGAAACGCCGGTCGCCTTGAAACGTTCGACGAGAACGTTGTCATGGGTCGCCGGGATCGTGTTGAGGACTCGATTTCCCCGACTTGTCGGCACACCGGCGTAGTCGCAGTTCAGATCCTTCAGCAGAAAGGGCACACCGGCGAACAACCCTCGGGGCTCACGTGTTGTTTTGGCTCTTGCTTCGTTGAACATTCGCTGCACGACCGCATTGAGTGTCGGATCGAGTGTCTCGATGCGACGGATCGACGCCTCGAGTAGCTCCGATTCCGAGACTTCGCCGTCGCGCACGAGCTCACCCAGCCCGAGTCCATCCATCGTTGCGAGAAGGTCCTCGACATCGCTCATCTCTTCTCCCGTTTCTGGCGCATGGAACATCGCTGCATTGAGCAGCGTAGGCGATGCGACTAGACCGGGGGCATGACGATTCCCGACAACGACCTCCATCCGGCCGCCGACCCTCGGTCCTCATCCCTTGGCGCGTTCTCGGTCAGCCTGCCGGTGGCCGATCTCGAGATCTCGGTCGCCTTTTATGAGGCCCTCGGCTTCACATCGACCGGGGGCGGTGACGGCTGGGCGATCCTCATGAACGGCCCGACGATCATCGGTCTCTTCCATGGCATGTTCGATCAACCAATGCTGACGTTCAATCCGGGGTGGGCGAACGATACGTCCGAGGTTGACCCGTTCACCGACGTTCGGGCACTCCGTGACCAACTGATCGCAGCGGGTATTCCGATCGAATCAGACACTACGCAGGGGTCGGTCGAGGGCCCCGCATCGTTTGCGGTGATCGATCCAGACGGCAACCCAATCCTGATCGATCAACACCGCTAGCCCAATCCCCGCGGCCTAGGGTCAGCGTTATGTCCAGGGTCAGCGTTATGTCCAAGGAACTCGTCGAGCACTTTTACTCCAGTTTCGCCGCCACCGACGGCGAGGCGATGGCCGGTCTGCTGCTCGGCTGCTCGGCTGGTCGCCCCCCCCATTGCAGAAGAAAGTTCGAGCAACCGCACTCGGGAACCTGGCGAAATACCAGGCGAAGAAGACCTGATCTCGGCTACTCCGAGTAACGCATATACCAATCGCAAAATTGGATGCAGAACCGCTCGTCGTCGGAGAACGGGCCGGGTTCGTAGTACGACGACCTTGCTCCTCGGGTCATCGAGTTGCAGAGCTCCACGTCTTCAGCATTGGTGACCTTCCACACGTCGGTGAGGTGCGCAACGTCGTAGTCCTGGCCCTCCACCGCGTCCTCGTGAACAATCCAACTCGAGTACATCGTGCAGGTCTCGCCGTCTATCGGGAGCACCCAATTCGTCGCGATGTGATCGGAGGTGAAGTGGATCCAGACGTTCGGATTCAGCCACATCGACAGCGTGCTCGCGTCGTACGCCTCCCACCCTCCGATCAGCTTGTTCGACGCCCGTTTGCCATCGAAGGTGATCGACTCGAACCCTTCTTCCAGCGGGTAACGAGCAATCCGGCAACAGTCGTTCGGCTCAAAGGCCTGCTCCTTCCATTCCCGCCCCATCGTTTCCCAGCGGGCCACACCTCGGGCAAACATCTCGTCGTATCTGGCGGACGTGGCACCGTTGAAACTCGATGGATCGAAGAGGTTGAGGAGCCCTTTGTGATTCTGCCGGCAGTGGCAACACTCTCGATTGTTGATCATCACCGAGAGCCAACTCGCCGGCACGACCTCTCGATGGTGGTACGCGAGCTTGTACCGGCCCTCCTCAAGCGCGAACGGATCGGTGTACGGCGAGATGATCGCATCGATTTCGTCGAGATCGGAACCGCTGGTCTCATCGTCGAGGCATGCGAAGAGCAGACCCGCAACCTCTCGGAGTGGGATCTCGGTCAATGACGCCATTCGTGCAACGTCGGTGTCCATGAATGACTTTCCCATCATCGGCGCGGCGCGTAGCGAGCCGCTATCGATGTTGTACGTCCATTGATGATTCGGACACACAAGGCTGGCAGCACACGTTCCGGTCTCGTTTCGAACAACACGGGCGCTCTGGTGAGCACATCGATTGACGAAGCACCGGATTCGGCCATCGGATCCGTGCAACAACATGAACTCGTCACCCAAGACATCGAAGGTGAAGTAGTCGCGCGGCTGGCGAACGTCTCCTCGCGTGCCAACGAAGAACCACTTGTTCGACAACACCCGGCGCGCTCGGCCGACGTCGAATAGGACATCTGCGGGAAACCCGAAACCCGAGGTGTAGGCCGAGGACACGTGGTGCTACTTAGAGGACGGGGTAAGAGCCGTCTTCATCGTGTTTCTCTTTGCCAACCAATGCCGGACTAAAGACGCAAACAAATCGCATATCGGTTTCTGCACGGAGCTCGTGGCGATCATGCTCGTCGAGGGTGTACATGGTGCCCTGCTTCAGAACGTGTTCTTCCCCAGTCGCCACATCGACGACCGAACCCTCACCTTCGATGACGAGGTTCGCCTCGATATGGTTCTTGTATTCCATGAGCTGTCTCGTCCCGGCGGCGACCGTTGTTTGTGTCATGGTGAAGCCGACGTGATCATCTCGGAGTAGATAGCGCGAACTCGTCCAGGACCCGGGCTCCTCTTGGTACCAACCCTGGGCCTTCAAGTCATCCAGTGAGCGAACGATCATGCCCGAACTCTAGCTACTGCCGTTTGCTACCCGAAATCGGCTGATGATCTGCGTCGTGTAGGACACAGACCGTGGTGCGAACTCCAGCGGCCCACGCATCTTCGGTTGGCAACGGAATGGAGTAGTCGAGCGGAGAAGTCCAGTAACTCTGGCCGGTGTAGGACTGGAAGTCTTGCTCGCATATATCGGCTCCAGCGAGGCGTTCGAGGCGTCCTGGATATGTGGCATCGATCGGATATTCGATGACCGAGAAGACCTCGTAGTGATGGAGCGATTCACAGCTCACAGGAAGTCGGTCATCGAAGCGGCCGTAACACGAGCCGATCTCTGCGTTAAGCGGCACGTTGTCGTCGATAACCGATGTGCTCCATGAGGCGAACACCATGCTGAAGATCACGAGTGCAACGATGGCGAATGCCACAATGCCGACGACCAGCGCAGCAACTTTGCCGCTCGACATTCCCTTCTTCGGCTGAGATATGGGGTTTGCGCCCCACACCAGCACCGGCGCCACTGGAGGACGGGGCATGGTCTGGGTGGATGGGCCAGCGGGAGTGCTCGGGGTCGCATGCGAAGCTGGCGGCGACGGGCGTGGCGGTGAAATTGCGTCCCACGGCGTTCCATCCATAGGTAGAGGAACGGCGCCCTACGGAGGTGCCTTTAGCGAGAAATGACGAACTCCGGTTGCGCCGATCGTTCCGAGCGTCGCGTTCGTTGCCGCGTTTGTAATTGCCGGTGAGGCGAGCCATCAGCTCTTGTGGCTCGCCTAGCTGTTTCCGCCCAACCGAATCCAAGGGGTGAAGCCATCGCTACAGTTTGTCTGAGTGAAGGCACCCAACGATGACACCCAACGATGACAGCGGCGATCACGTGAGTGCGATCCCGATAGAACCGGACAAGGGAGAACGAGAAGCCCTCGGCCTCGCTGTTCTCGACTTTCTGAACGACTTCGTTGAAGAGCGAGGTAGTTCACCGGCGTCGTGGGATTCACCCACCGATCTGCCCGAGGCATTCTCCGTCGGACCGCCCGAGCTCGGTCGCGATATCGAGGCGCTTCTGGAGGTTCTGAAACAGGCGACCGAAACCGGATTCGACACCGCTGGCCCTGGCTTCCTCTCCTACATCCCGAGTGGCGGCCTGTACTCGGCTGCATTGGGCACGTTCGTTGCGAGCACGATCAATCGGTACACGGGCGCCGCCCACGCGAGCCCCGGAGTAACGGCGATCGAACAATCGGTGGTCGACTGGATGGTGAAACTGTTCGGGCTCCCGACCGGCGCCGGCGGGCTTCTGCTCTCTGGTGGGTCGATCGCCAACCTGACTGCTGTGGTCGCAGCCCGTTCGCGTTTGGGCGATCGCTTCGACGACGGCGTTATCTACACGTCCGATCGCGCACACCATTCGATAACCAAGGCTGCTCGTATCGCTGGCATCGGAGCCGACCGAGTGCGCATCGTGGCAACCAATGCTGAATTTCGGATCGAACCGCTCGCGCTTCGTCAAGCCGTGGCCGAAGACGCCACGTCAGGTCTACGGCCAATGATGATCGCTGCAACCGCTGGAACGACCGACACGGGAGCGATCGACCCACTCGCTCTCTGCGCGGCTGAGGCTGCTTCGTGCGGGGCATGGTTTCATGTCGATGCGGCATACGGCGGCTTCTTTCAGCTCACCGAGCGAGGTCGCGACCGTCTCGCAGGTATCGAGCTGGCAGATTCGATCACGGTCGACGCCCACAAGTCGTTATTTGCTCCGTTCGGCCTCGGCGGTCTCATCTTCCGCGATCCGGCAGCACTTGCCACAGCCCATGAGGGAAGCGGCGCATACATGCAAGATGTAGGCGATCAGGATCGCCCGCACTTCTTCGAGATGGGTCCTGAGCTCACGAAACCAACCCGCGGACTCCCCCTTTGGTTCGCCCTACATCTGCACGGCACCGATCAGTTTCGCGACACGCTCGATGAGATGCTCGATCTGGCCGAAGATGCATCGCGTCGCCTGTTGCAACTTCCTGGAATCGAGCTCGCGTGCAAACCGGAACTCTCGGTCGTGGCATTCCGAGACGTTCGCGGAAACGGTGCGACCCTGGCGGTCATGGACTTCATCAATCGCTCGCGCGAGGTCCATGTTTCAAGCACGACGATCGAAGGCCTCGCCTACGTACGCGTAGCGTTTCTTAGTCAACGGACAACGACGATGATGCTCGACAAGACGATGGGCCTCATCGAGCAGGCACTCGAATCGGTTCCCTAGAGGTCACGCGATAAGGGCATCGATGGCTTGTTCGGGGTCGATCTGAAATCCGTCGAACACGACGCGTCGATCTGGGCCGATAATGACCGTCCACGGGGTTCCGCCGGTGCGATAGTCGGCCATCACGGTCGGTGGGTGGCCCGAATCGTGGCCTAGCGGAATATCGCTCAGGCCGTGGCGACGGAGCGACTCGCGTGCCTTCGCTGGGGTGTTCTCCTCATGACCTTCGAACACGGTCTGGATTGCAACGAACTGCACTCGATCTTCGAACCCGCGCTCAGCCAATCCGTTCTTGATTGCGTTGAGCGCAGGGAAACCATGACTGTCGCAGCCGGGACACCACGATTGAAAGTTGTAAAGGTAAATGAACGGCGCATCGATGTCGGCCAGCAGCAGTGATCCACCGTCGACGTTCTCGAGCCACTCCGGCACACGCAGCTCCGGGGCATCGCGGCCCTGGATTCCCAGGCTGCTCTCGTGGTCGCTCATCATTAGATCCTTCAGGTCACGACCTTTCTACCGCATATCCGTTGCATACACTTCGAAGATCAACGCACGAGATTTGCCCACAGTGATCGTCGCCCGCACGGCGCGGCCGGGGCGCGAACGCGAATTTGAACGATGGTTGCATCGCATCACAGAGACCGCCGCACGCCAGCCCGGGCACCTCGGGAGCGATCTACAGCCACCGGGAACTCAGCATCCGAATGAGTGGGTCATCATTTACCAGTTCGAGGATCAGGAGCAGCTGACCGCGTGGATCGATTCGCCCAGTCGCGCGGAGCTGCTCGCTGAGGGAGCGGAGCTCACAGATGGCCCCGCCAGGGTCCAAAAGTTGGCGATGGGCGCAGGCCAAGATCCCGTGACAGCCGTCGCGTCATTTCGGGTCCGAACGGGAAGCGAGGCCGCGTTCGAGCAAAGCTACGAACAGGTGCTCGACTCGATCGACGAGTTCGACGGTTTCCTCCGAGCTCAATTGTTTCCACCCGTCGACGGCGTCCAAGACGAGACCGTGATCGTCTTTTCCTTCCAATCCCGCGATCAGCTGGACGCGTGGCTCGGGTCCGAAGAACGTTCCGTTGGCTTGGCGAACATGGACGAGCACATCGAAGGCGAACGGCAGATCAACGTCGTCGGTGGATTCGGCGGATGGTTCGGCGTCGGCGAAGCCCGGGTGAAGACCTGGAAGCAGGCAGCGATCGTCCTGCTCGCGTTGTACCCCACCGTCCTCGTGTTGAACGAGACTCTCGGGCGGGTTCTACCCAACGACCTGCCCTACCTGCTCGATGTATTCATCGGACTCGTCGTGAGCGTTGCGATACTGAGCTGGCTCTTGATGCCCCGACTCACGCGTGTGCTCACCGGGTGGTTGCGTCGGTAGGCGGCTGCGTTAATCGATCACATGCACGTGGCGCGGGAAGTTCGTCAGACACTCGACCCCATCGCTGGTGATCAGCGTGGTTTCGCTCATCTCCATACCCCAGTCATCCATCCACATGCCGAGCATCACATGAATCGTCATGTTCTGTTCGAGCACGGTCTCTTCGTCTGCGCGGAGGCTGACGGTGTGCTCGCCCCAGTCGGGCGCGTAGCCCACACCTATGCCGTAACCAATACGACTCTCCTTTTCGAGACCGTACGAATCGAGCACATCTTTCCATGCCTTGTGCACGTCGTGCGCGAGGACACCGGGCGCCATCGCTGCGAGGACCGCCTCTAGCCCTTCCTCGACTGCAGCAGCGGTATCGAAGAGCTCCTTGGAACCGCCGCCGAGCTGGACGGTTCGGGCAAGTCCAGCGTTGTACCGCTTGCGCGTGCCACCGAGCTCAAGAGCGACGGTTTGACCGGACTCAAACTTTTCGTCCGTCCACATCGGATGTGCGGTCATCGCTGCTTCACCCGCGAGGATCAAGGGTGAGAGCGCGGTGAGGTCACCCCCGAATTCCTCGTTGCCGCCGATCTGTTTCGCGACCGCAGCAGCCATGAGATCGCATTGTCGAACTCCGGGAGCGATCGTCTCATACGCGACCTCCATTGCGCCTTCCACCAGCCGGGCGGCCTGACGCATCACCGCGACCTCAGCATCGGACTTGATTGTTCGACACCAGTTCACCAACAGATCAGCGTCGACCCACGTGGCCTGAGGCAGCGCCGCCTGGACGCACACGAGTGCCTTGGGACTAAAGAAGTAGGTGTCGCTCTCGTAACCGACACGTCGCCCGTTTAGACCAAGCTCGGCGAGGTAGCCACCAATCACATCCATTGGATGAACTCCGGCGCGCTGGACCACGTCCTCGGGGTAGGGACGGACGCAGTCATCTGAGAGATACGTCGTAAGACGAGCAGCGCCAGCGTCCATCTTGCGCCCCATCCAGATCGGATCGCCATCGTGTCGAACGAGCACGACCTGGGGGGTATAGAACGACCATGCGTCGTAGCCGGTCAGCCAATTCTGGTTCGATGGGTCGCCGATGAGAAGCGCTTCGATATCCCGCTCTGCCATGGCGGCGCGGACCCGAGTGAGTCGATCGTCGAATTCTTGTTTCACAAAGGGTGGAGCCATGTATGGTCCTCAGGTTCGGTCGTGCTGGTCGGAGAAGATCGACTGATACCCGTGGGTCCAATCCGGCGGAAGCGGTAGGTCGATGGGCTCGTGATGGGCGTACGCGGGCTGCACCCCCCGAACGAGTTCCCCGTAATGCGAGCTGCGATATGGGGGCGCTGAGTATGGAATCGCATCAGCCGCTGCATACGTCAGCACGAGCATCGGCCGGCCACGATCACTGGTGTTTGCCGATGAGGAATGCAAGAGACAGCTGTGATGCACCGAGACACTCCCCGCCAGCCCCGTCAGTTCGATCGCCCCTGACGCGTCTACGTTTTCATCGGCGATTTTGGCGGCCCAATTCCCCGCATCGTCGTAGTGCGACAACACGTCGCCTCGATGGCTCTCTGGGATGACGCGGAGTGGACCCTGCTTGGAACCCACGTCTTCGAGCGCCACGAGAAACTGACACGTTCCGGTGTTCGTATGGGGATAGAACGCAATGTCTTGGTGCCAGTGCACCGCAGCACCGCCACCCGCCCACTTGAAGTTCACAAAACAATCGCGGAAGCGAAGATTCGGCCCCAAGATGTCGGCTGCGATATCGACGATCACCGAATCTCGACAAAGGTCCCAGATGGCGGAGCGAGCGTCGTCTGCGATCATGGCTCGTCGGAGTTTGGGGCTGGCCGAGGTGTGTCCTGGTTCCAGGTCAAACCATTCATTCGACAGTGAGAGCTGGCTGCTCTCGGCCACGAGCGACGCGAGTGCACGTCGTAACGTGTCGAGCGCATCTTCGCCGAGCAACCGCGGAAAGAGAAGAAATCCGAGCCGATCGAACTGCGCACGTTGCTCGTCGGACGCGACCAACGCTGCATGGCCGACAACATCGTCCCACCGCATCAGCGTGTCGAACGTCGATGGATGGTTCCAATGATCATCGCGCAAACCTACCCGGCAACTCGGCCCGATTGGAAGACCAGCGCTCGGCCTAGTCTTCCGACATGAAGCAACGCGTCTCTCAAGCTGCTACTCGAGCATTGCGGTCCACGATCGGTTTTGGAGCCTCCAAGCTGGCATCGAGCGATCGGCTCATGGGCCTTGTTTATGACCTTACGAACGAAACCAACTTTGCTGGGCTGTCCGAGCACGAGGAGATGCTGAGCGACACGGTCCGGGTCAACGCGTACCACGAGGCGATCCATCGCAACGTCGCACCCGGCGATGTTGTGCTCGATCTCGGCACCGGCACCGGGCTCCTCGCCTTCATGGCGAGCCGAGCAGGCGCAGCGAAGGTGTACGCCGTCGAACATTCCAATTTCATCGAAGTTGCGCGCGAAATCGCAGCACACAACAACATCTCGAACATTGAGTTCATTCAGGAGAACAGCCGAGAGTTCACCCCTCCCGAGCGGGTCGACGTCGTACTTCACGAGCAGATGGGCGACGAGTTGTTCAACGAGAACATGCTCGAGAATCTGCTCGACCTCCGAGAGCGAGCACTTCGCCGGGGAGGCAGGATTCTGCCCGCACACTTTCGTCTTTTCGTCGAGCCGGTGTCGTACATCGACTCGATGCGAGTTCGGAGGTTCTGGAACATCGAACTCCCCGACGACATCGATCTACGTGCAACCGAACGCTCAACGGCAGCTAATCGGTTCGATACGGGCCGAACCGAGCAGCTCTGGGTTCGACCCGGCTCTGTCGCGTCCGCGATTGGCGCCGCCGAACCGATCCTCGACTTCGATTTGCACACCCTCGAATCGGTTGACGCCCTGCAGATCGATCACGTCGTCGAGCGAACGGCTGACTTCGATGCCATCGTCGACGGCTTCTGCGTATGGTTCGAGGCTGGCTTCGATGACCAGACCGTGCTGTCCACCTCACCACTCGCCCCTGTCACCAGTTGGGGGAACCGTCTCTTTCGGCTCGACCAATCCGTCGCTGTTGGCGAGTCGATCCGGTCGCACGTGCACCTCGGCAACATCGTCGACCCATCGACGTGGAGCGTGGAACGACTCTGAACAGACTTACGTTCTAGGCTGAAGCAAATGGCCGTCATCGAACGATCCCCTCTTTCTCGCGAGCGCGTGGCCGACGCTGCGCTCGCGCTCGGCGATGCTGAGGGTCTCGACGGATTGTCGATGCGCAAGGTTGGCGCGTCACTCGGCGTAGAAGCAATGTCGTTATACAACCACGTCGCGAACAAGGACGACCTGCTCGACGCGATCGGCGACCTTCTGTACGCCCAGATTCTTGAGCGATACGAAGTAGACCCCGATGTCGCGTGGCAGCAGAACTCTCGGGCGCTCGTCCGGACGTTCTTCGACGTGGCGATGGAACACCCGAACATGGTGTCGATCATGCTCGACCGACCCATTCCGAGCATTACGAAATTGTTCTTTTTGCAGGAGTGTTACGAGATCTTCGTCGGCGCGGGTTACCCGCCCAAAGAGGCGGCACTCGCCTTCAACACGGTTGCAGGTTGGATGACCGGCACCGTCCACAGCGAACTGACCCTCATGCGTCAACTCCAGGAGAACGGCATTCCGTTCACCCGAGACGATGTGTCCGAAGAGTTCTACGGAGCCATCGAGTTCATGGAATGTTGCACCGCCTGGACTGCCGAGGAGCGGCTTGAAGCGGGCTTCAATACGCTCCTTTCGGGCTTTGAGAAAGAGCTAGCCGAGAACGGCTGGAGCTAGCCGACCAAGTCCGACTCACGCTCCAAACAATCGAGGA
>JBLIMK010000062.1:0-24934 GCA_047638715.1 Verrucomicrobiales bacterium | reverse complement strand
CATCGCCGCTCGCCGCAGGATTCGCTCCGGTCAGCTCCCAGCCGAGTGTGGCGTCGCCGAAGCCGTTCTCCACGGGGAGGACCCGGACTGGAAGTGAGCGACCGTTCTCCGTTACCGATACGGAGGCTCGAGAGAAATCGGCGGCGACGTTGGAAAGCGACCAACGAGGGAACACGGTTGCATCTGGAACGAATCCGGCGGGCGGCCACGCAACCCACGCCGTTTCACTATGTCGAGGTCCGAAGTCATTGATGACCTGCACGACGCTCGCACGGCTGGTGTTGCCGATCCCGACCGTTTGGAGTTGGGGAAAGAGAAGCCAGCGACGGTGGCCGAGGGCCTGATTGCTGGCACCGGGGTCTTCGATCTGGCCGACCACAGCACGAGGACCGACCACACCGAGTGTGAGGTTGCTCAAGCCAGCGGTTGATGAGCCGGACGCCGTGTGGCAGCTCCAACCTGAAGAGGGGAAATGCGAGAGCTGGTCTTGCGCGTGCATCATCAGCGCTGCCTGTTGCGCGCCAGAACTCTGCGCTGCGTTCTCGGCGACCGGGTTCAGTCCAGCCATTCGCCTGAACCAGTTGATCGACTCGACCGTCGCTGCGTCGTGCGTGTCGGTCGAGGCTCCGGCTCGACAGGTCGAAGCGGACCCGCTCCACCCAGTGGCGAGAGTCATGTTGGCTTCGATGGCGGACTGGTAAGTAGCCGCGACCTGTGCTCGGTCGTTGTTGTTGATCGCTGCTACCGCGCTGCCGTTCTGTGCGCCGAGCGGCACCGAGCCGAGCCCGACCACTGCAGCGGCCATGGCCACGACGGCGATTGCTACGGACCGAACTCGTCCAACACGCTGCATCAGCGTTCACATCCTTCGAAAGATTCGGTTGTTTCGATATCGGGGACACAGCGATCTGAGCCTGGTCCGCCAACGAGTGCGTCGGTGCCACCAGCGCCGACGAGTCGGTCGCGACCGTTGCCGCCATCGAGATGATCGTCGCCGTTACCTCCGCCGAGCGTGTCACGGCCATTGCGGCCCTCGAGCCGGTCATCATCGGCTCCGCCGAGCAAGATGTCGTGGCCGATCCCGCCGATCACCGTGTCGGCACCGTTGCCGCCGTTGACCGTGTCGTTGCCGGCTGTGCCATGCAGGTGATCGTCGCCCCGGCCCCCATGGAGTACGTCGGGGCCTTCGCCGCCACGCACGATGTCTTCGCCCGACTCGGCCTTGATGTCGTCCGCGCCGCGACCGCCACTGATCGTGTCGTCTCCGATTCCGCCGAACACGATGTCGTTGCCGGGTCCGGCCAAGATCGAATCGTTACCAGCACCGGCACAGATGATGTCGTTGCCGCCCCTTGCATTGATCTGATCGGCGTCGGGGGTTCCGATGATCACGTCGGCGCTGGGAGTGCCGACGGCGCTATTGAGGGTCGCGTGGAGCCCGGCACATGTCGGTGCGTCGAGTTCGGCGGCCGTGTAGCTGATCGGCGAAGACCATTGCTGCCACCGCCCATCGATGCGCTCACGAACGCGAACCTCTGCGCTGCCGACTGGCGCCAGCATCCTCAGGAGGCCAGAGCCGGGCATTGCAGTCACTTGGGCTCCGGTGTCGTCGTTCATGTCGACGCTGAGCTCGAACCAAGCGCGAGCTGGCGATATCGGAGGTGCGACAGCGAAGTGGGTCGAACCCGAGAGAACACGTGGCAGCCTGATCGAACTTACGTCGACGCCGTCCAAGCACTCGAAACCTTCGTTCTCGATGATGGAGCCGTAGGGAACGTCGTTCCAGTCGGTTTCACCGAAGACATCGGGATACCGGACCGGAGCTCCATCGATGCAACCGATCCACGCCCCCATGTCGGTGCGGGTTCCGAAGGGGAAGTGCTCGTCGTAGTGCAGATGTGGAGAGCTGTATTGGCCGCTTTCCCCTGAGGTGCCGATCTGTTGACCAACCAATACTAGATCCGCGGCTTGCACCGCGACGGAGCCGAGGTGCAAGTAGCGCGAATAGGTGCCGTCCGCGTGAATGAGGACAACGTTGTTGCCCTTTCCGTTGTTGCAGGCGCCGCGTGCGGGGCAGTTGTTTTGGGCGTCGACGACGACGCCAGAGCCGGTCGCATAGATCGGTACCCCAGGATCCATGCCAATGTCGATCGCTGGCGAACCGTGGTGACGGCTGCATCGGTTGTCCGGAGCGGGGTTGCGATCCGTGCACCAGACTTCGAAGGAGCCAATGAATGGCACCGCGATCGGCGACTCGGCCGATGTGCCGAGCGGGGCTGACTGGGTAGCAGCTGCCAATGGCGCAACGCCCACGGAGAGTGCCGTGATGGAGGCGATCGCCACGCAGGCGAGAACACGGCGGAGGGGAGGAAGAGGCGAAGGCATACGGGGCGGGGTGTTCAGACTGCTTTTGTGCGACGAAGCGAAATGTATCGGTAATGATTGTTACATATTTGTCACAAAGTTTCATGTCGGAGCGAATGACTTTGTCATTGAGCGGATTCTTTCCGCAGCACTAGCGTTCGGACATGACAACAATCACCGCAGATCTCACCACCGGCACAGTCGTTGAGCTTCGCAATGGGCGACACACCTGGACCGCCGACGAACCTCTAGAACTGAACGGAACCGACACCGGCCCAAACCCGTACGAGCAGCTACTCGGAGCCCTCGGCGCGTGCACTTGCATCACGATCTCGTACTACTGCCAACGCAAGGGCTGGACGTTGCACTCGGTCTCGGCCAAATACACCTACGACAAGATTCACGCCGACGACTGCGCCCACTGCGAGGACGACGCACACGGCATGCTTCACAACGTCACCTCGGAGATCTACATGGACGGCGACTTCGACGATGAGCAGCGCGCCCGACTCGAGGAAATCGCGAAGAAGTGTCCGGTCCATCGAACGCTCGAAGCCGGTCTCGTGTTCGACGAAACCGTCACGTTCTAGGCGTTCGTTGCTTGGCGGCCGCGGCGGTTATCGCCGCGCTCGTCACGCTCACGATCAACTCGATGTGATCGTCGTCGATCGTGTACGGAGGACCGAACAACAGCCCATCAACCACGGGTCCAGAGCCGCACGGATAGAGCCAGAGACCTCGTTCGAGCGCTTCGGCCGCCACGGAGGCGGCGAACTCGGCCGAGTGAGGAAATGGCTCGCCGGTCTCGGTAGATCGAACGAGCTCAATGCCTTGGAGGAGGCCGAGACCGCGAATGTCGGCGACATTTGGGTGGTCGCCGAGTTCGGCTTCCAGCCGATTTCGTAGGCGGTTGCCCATTTTCGCTGCACGAGCGATCATCTCGTCCTCGCGTAGTATCTGGAGAACCTTGTGGCTGACTGCGCAGCCGAGATCGGCCCCGCTGAAGGTGAAGTACATGAGACCGAGGCCGGCGCTCGCAATCGGATCGACGATGGAGCGCGTCGTGAACACGCCACCCATCGGGGCGTACCCGCCAGCCAGCCCCTTGCCGCCAACGATGATGTCGGGCGTGATATCGAAATGTTCAAAGCCCCACGTGCGACCCGTTCGCCCGAAACCGGTCATTACCTCATCGACGATGAGCACGATGTCGTGCGCCCGGCAGACCTCCTCTATCGCTCGCCAATAGTCGGGGGGAGGCACCATCGCCGCTCCGGAAGCACCGCTGATGGGTTCGCCGATGAAAGCCGCGATCGTTGCGGGGTCTTCTCGCTCGACGACCTTGGCGAACGATTCGACGTCGAGCCAGTCGCTTTTTGGATGGTCGTGAAGTATTGGTTCGAGGCCAGCTCGACGGCGGTCGTGATTGCCGACACTCAGGCCCGACAACGTCGAGCCATGGTAGGAAACATCGCGCCCAATTACCTTCCAGCGCCCAGACTGTCCCTTCGCGACGTGGTACGTCCGCGCAAGACGAACGGCAGCATCGACCGACTCGGATCCGCCTGAGAAAAACGCAGCTTGCGTGAATCCGGGAGGTAACCAGTGCTCGGTTAGCTCTTCGATCAGAGCGACGCGATTTTCCGTGGCCCAGATCGGCAAGACGTAATCGATATTGCTCAGGGCTGCGGCCGCCACGTCGACGACGTCTTGGCGGCCATGACCGATGTTCGTCACGATCGCGCCGCCGCCAGCGTCGAGAATCCGACGGCCGTCAGGACGTACGAGCCATACGCCTTCGGTTCGCTCGACAACCAGGGGAGGAGTTGCCTGCGGAATGATCGGAAAGCGGTTGGCGCGATGATCGTCCATGACGCGATCTTGCCAGATGGTGCAGCTGCCTACGGGACGAGTGCCCTCGCCAATCCTGCAAGTTCGGGAAGTTCATGACCCACCGCAGGGTCTTTGACACGCGCGCTCACGATGACTCCACCGAGTGTTCGAGACTCTTCGACATCAATCTCCAACGTCCAACGACTTCCCCACACCGTCAAATGCACAGTGCGCAGACCGTCGTCGTCCACGAGTTCGACACGGTCACGCATACCCCAGTCGTCGCCGCTGAGAATACCGTTGAACCATGCCATCGCCTGGTCGAAATCCATAGAACGGTGAAGTTCTGATACGACCGTGAGTGATTGAGTTGACACTTGTCCTCGTCCCCGAGGCCCCGGCTCCACCCGTGTGCGCTAGTGAACGTAGTGGTGGCTGAAAATCGCTCCAAATCGAAATGGAAATTTCTTGGGAGGTGGCCCTACCTGGACAAAAAGTCGAAGCCGGATCGCTCGATTTGCGACACCCGGCACGACCCGGGATCGCCGCTTCCGGACACATCGAAGAGCCGCAGCTCTTCCGTCTCGCCATCGGGGAGGAAGCTGGAACTCACCGTGTTGGTCACTGGTGATCCGGCACCCGCATCCCACTCGACCGTGATGGTGTAGGAGCTCGATCCGCCGCTCTTGTTGAAGATTGCAATTACGGCGAGTCCGAGCCCGCCGCCTTCCGACGCAGTGCACTCGACCGATTCGAGATCGTCTTGCGGTGGAAACTCGGTATTCGTGGAATGGGTTGAAATCCCGTTCTGGACGATTTCGTCACCACCGCGCAGGCCGATCACGATGAACGCGAGCGATAGCCCCGCCACGAGAATCGCCAGCACCGCGAGCGCGATCCCTCCGATCGCCGCACCGCGTCCCCGGCCGAGTGTTGCCGATCGCCGCAATCCGATGACCGAGAGCGCGAGACCCACGAAGCCAATGAAACCGCCGACGACGATTACTGCCAGTACGAGACCGAGAAGGGAGACGACTAAGCCGGCCACTGCTATTGGATTGTCGGTGGTCTTCCCTGACCCAGCGTCCGGTGGGCTCGGAAGACCCGTTGGAGCTGGCGGCACGATCGGCGCTGGCGGTGGTGGGTTTAGCGGATCGTCGTGCACTCCAAGAAGAATACGGCGTTCGTCGGTATCCTCTCCACCGTGGCTGTAACTCCTGAAGCACAAGACCTGATCGACGCGCTCAGCCCCGACGACCCCACGGACTCGCTGTGGGTGATCCTGGATTCGGGCCGGATGGATGAAATCGCGCCCGAGCTGCCCCTTCTGCGGATGGAGCAAGACCCGATCCATCGCCACAAGGATGTATTGGCGCACACGGTGGCCGTCACCGCCAAGACCCGCGCCGACATAACCATCAGGCTCGCCGCGCTGTTTCATGACGTCGGAAAACCGAGGACGAGACGTATCGACGACGAGGGCGTCACCTTCCGCCATCACGAAGCCGTCGGGGCTCGCATGGTTCGCAAGCGCCTCGCTGCGCTCGAGTTCGACGAGGCAATGATCGACGATGTGGCGGAACTCGTTCGGATGTCCGGACGATTCAAGGGGTATTCAGATGGCTGGTCCGACTCCGCTGTCCGTCGTTATGCCCGAGAGGCCGGATCACTGCTCGGCAGTCTGAACCACCTCATCCGCTGCGACTGCACGACCCGGAACGCTCGCAAACTGGAGGGAATTCAGCAGGCGATGGACGACCTGGAACGCCGAATTGGCGAGTTGGCCGAAGCCGACCGACATGCTGCCGAAAGACCTGACATGGACGGGAGCGCGGTCATGGAATACCTCGACATCCCACCCGGCCGAGCTGTTGGCGAGGCCGTAAAGATGCTGCTCGAACTCAAGCGCGCCGAAGGTGAGCTCGATCGCAGCGAACTCGAGGCTCGACTCGACACCTGGTGGGCCGCACGAGGCTGATGCCGAGTTGTGTTACTCGGTGAGCGCGAACTCCACTCGACGGTTCGCGAGTTGTCCGGCATCGGTTGAATTCGGCGCCACGGGTTGATCCTCACCGCGACCCACTGAGGTGATCCGGTCCGACGAGACCCCTTGGTCGACTAGACGTTGTGCGGCAGCTGCAGCGCGATGCTCGCTGAGACGCTGGTTTGAATCTGCGGGCCCTGAGTCGTCGGTGTGGCCGCTGACCTCAATCTTCCAGCCTTCCTCCGTGTTTGCTGCCGCAGCGAGCTGGTCGATGAGCGGAAAGTAGGCGCTATTGAGCTCGGCGCGGTTGTAGCCGAAGAGGTCGGGAGCCGAGAGGCGTATGATCATGTTGGTCGCGGGGGAGAAGCTTTCGTCGACAACCAGAGAGTCTTCGATCTCGAGCCCAGGAAAGATGGCGGCTGCAACGCCGACGGTGTCATCGGCGAGGGCGTCCGTCGGGAGTCCGCCGATCAGCCGAGCAACCGTCGGACCTATCTCGATGACGGGGCCCGCTTCAGTTGCCGAAAGCTGCTCTAGCGACGTCGGCGCGCGGCTTGAAACAGGTTCTTCTGTCGTCGTCGTAGGAGCGGCTGTCGTGGGCGGCGCAGTCGTGGTGGGAGCCGAGGAGGTCGCCGGAGCGGTTGTCGTTGTTGGTGCAGCGGTCGTTGCTGTGGTCGACGCCGTGGTCGACGCCGTCGTAGCGGTCTGGGTCGATCCGTTCGATCCCCAGCCGAACGCGAGGAATCCGAGCACGATAAAACCCAACCCGACCAGGGCGAGGATTCCGATCGCGGCGGCGCGGTGCAGCATGAAGATGTCTTCCACGAAGTCGGCGAGCCTCCACCGCAATGGGTAGTAGTCGTCGCCTTTCGCAGTTCCCTTTTTGCTCATTGGTTGTTCTTTCGACGGGATGAGCCGGCTGGTGAGAATTCGACGGACGCCCACTCGCCCGCTGTCCGAATCGTAGATGCATAGTGGTTTGGATACATGTCTTGCAGCTCTCGAACCTGATGGCAGAGCACGCCGGAAAGTACGACTCGGTCAGCTTTCGCGCACGATTCAGCAAGTCGGCGTTGGACGTCGAGTGTGACGTTGGCGATGACCAGATCATTCGACTCGGGATCGACCGACGCAGCATCAGCGTGAATTAGTTCGATTCGGTCGGCCGTCGCCTCGAACGGATGGGTGCTGTTGAGGTCGATATTTCTCCGAGCGATTTCGCACGCGTGTCGATCACTTTCAATGGCGACCACCGCCGCGCCGATGCGAGCCGCGATGATCGCGAGGACCCCCGTGCCGGTTCCGAGGTCGAGCACCCTCGACTCTGCGGTTGTATGTCGAAGCAATAGCTCTGCGGCGAGTTGTGTCGATGCGTGAGCTCCATGTCCGAATGCAGCGCCCGGATCGATCTGGATGTCGAACTTGGGAGGGACGTCATCGGAAAGATCGTGCCACGGCGCTCGGATATGCCACGGGCCCACGCGGGACGTCTGAAGACCGGCCCGCTGAGCGTCCACCCAACCAGCAGCACTCACCATTTCGATCGTTGTCTCGGAGATGAGGGACGGGTGCAGTTCCACGAGCATGTTGGCTACACTGCTCGCCGACTCGGTGGTTTCGAAACCGGCGACCAAAACTGACGCTCCGCTGGTGGTCTCGGGCTGCCCAACGGCCAGTGCCCCAAGATCGAAGAGTGACAGTGACACGATGTCGCTCGCGGTGTCGAGGTCGGTGTGCGCATCACTCGAAATGTGACATCGAAGTGATGCCTGCGTTGGCTCGCGCAGGTCGGCGCGGTGGGCATCGACGATTCGATCGCCGAAACCCCGCATCGGGTATGAGATCGGAGCCATGATGGGTTGACGGTAACACCGGATCTGGGGCCACCGGACCGGTGAAGATCAGAGGTCGCGCATGCAGTTTGGAATGGTCGGAATCGGGAGGATGGGTCAAGGACTCGTTCGTCGAGCAATGCGTGACGGACACGAAGCGGTCGCGTACGACATTCACCGCGAGCCCGTGGAAGCCATCGCTAGCGAAGGGGCCACCCCTGCCTTCACGCTCGAAGAATTCGCCGCAGCGCTACAAACCCCACGGGTTGCTTGGGTCATGGTTCCAGCGGCCTTCGCTGGTCGGACCGTCGACGCCGTAGCCGAATATTTCGAGGCGGGTGACATCATCATCGATGGCGGCAACTCGATGTGGCAAGACGACGTCGATAAGGCCGCAAAGCTCGCAGAACGCGGTATCCGTTTCGTCGATATCGGCACCAGCGGTGGCGTGTACGGGCTAGAGCGTGGATTCTCCATGATGGTCGGAGGCAATGACGATGCAATAGCGCACCTCGCTCCACTGCTCGACACGCTTGCACCCGGCGTCGACTCCGCAGAACGGACGCTCGATCATGGAGGGCCGCTACGTCCCGGTGAGAACGGATGGCTGCACTGCGGACCGAACGGCGCGGGCCACTTCGTGAAGATGGTCCACAACGGCATCGAGTACGGAATGATGGCAGCCCTCGCCGAAGGCCTTGGAATCCTTGCTGCGGCCGATGCGGGCACGGAGCTTCGTCAGGCCGATGCCGAGACCACACCGCTGCGCGATCCGCAGTATTACCAATACGACATCGACACCGCTGCAGTCGCTGAGGTCTGGCGTCGTGGTTCGGTGATCAGTAGCTGGTTGGTCGATCTCACAGCTCACGCGCTAGCGGTCGATCCACAACTCGATGAGTTTCAAGGGAGGGTCTCCGACTCTGGAGAAGGTCGCTGGACCGTGCAGGCGGCGGTCGAGCTTGGCGTACCCGCTGCCACGATCACGTCGTCGTTGTTCGATCGCTTCTCGAGTCGAGGAAATGCCGACTTCACGAACAAGGTTGTCTCGGCGATGCGCAAAGAATTCGGTGGGCATCACGAGAAGAAGGACTGAACATGGAGGCTCTTTTGAACGCCGATGCGTTCCTCCTATTTGGTGCAACTGGTGATCTCGCAAAGAAGAAGCTATTTCCCGCGCTGTATGAGCTGACCTCAGAGGGTCGGCTCGACATGCCGATCGTCGGAATTGCTCGATCGGAACTGACCGACGAGGAGCTTCGTGAGCGAGCCCGCGAGTCGGTTCGTACCAAACTCGGCCACGCCGTCGATGAGGCGACCCTTGAGGCGATGTGTGCTCGGATCCGCTATCTGCCTGGCGACTACACGAACGAGGCGACGTGGAGAAAGGTCGCCGAACTCACCGAAGGCGCGGCGCTCCCGGTCTCGTTCTTGGCCATCCCGCCGTTCCTGTTCGACGACGTGGTCGAAGGTATGGCCAGCGTTGGAATGACCGATCGAGGTCGCGTCGTCGTCGAGAAGCCGTTCGGGCGAGATCTTGCGTCGGCTCAAGAACTGAACGCGACGCTCCACAAACATCTCGACGAGTCGCAGATCTTTCGTATCGATCACTTCCTGGGCAAAGAGCCAGTGCAGAACCTGATGGTATTTCGATTCGCGAACTCGATGCTCGAGCCGATTTGGAATCGCAATCATGTCGCCTCGGTGACCATCACGATGGCCGAGGCGTTCGGGGTCGAGGGTCGAGGAGCCTTCTATGACGAGGTCGGCGCAATCCGAGACGTCGTTCAGAACCACCTGTTGCAAATGGTTGCGCTGATGGCGATGGAGCCGCCGGCGAGCCAAGACGCCGGGGCCTTTCGAGACGAGAAGGTCAAAGTCTTTAAGGCGATGAAACCACTCGATCCAGCAAAGGTAGTTCGGGGCCAGGTCGAGGGATACCTCGACGAGGTTGGGGTGGCCGAGGGGTCAGATACCGAGACGTTTGCGGCGATGACACTAGAGATCGAGTCCTGGAGATGGCAAGGTGTGCCGTTCTATATCCGAGCAGGAAAGGCGCTTGCCGAAACCCTGACCGAGGCGGTCGTCGAGTTCAAGCAACCACCAAGGATGCTCTTCGCCGAAGCCGACGTATGTCCCGAACCGAATCGGCTTCGCTTTCGGATGAAGCCAGACGATCGAATCACCATGACGATGCAGGCAAAGGTCCCTGGACTCGCGATGGTGAGCGATGAAGTCGACTTGAGCGTCGATTACGAAGAGGCACTCGGTGGTGATGGCCCCGATGCCTACGAGCGACTGATCGCCGATGCGTTGGTTGGCGACGAGCGACTGTTCGCTCGCCAAGACGGTGTCGAAGAAGCGTGGCGAATCGTTGAGCCAATGTTTAGTCCCGTCCAAAAGGTCTTGCCATATGCGCCCGGGAGTTGGGGCCCGGCCGAGGCGGACCGGGTAGCGCCGTTCTCCCCTAGCTCGGCCTGTGAATGAACGTCGAGGTTGTTGCAGATGCCGAGGCGCTAGCCGAGCGTGCCGCCGAGGTTGTAGTTGCAGCATCGGCTCGGGCGATCGACGAACGCGGCGCGTTCGCGTGGGCAGTGTCGGGCGGATCGACGCCCCGTCGGATGCTCGAGTTGTTGAGTGAGCGCCGTGATCTCGACTGGGGCCGCACGCATCTCTTTCAGGTCGACGAGCGGGTCGCGCCCGACGGCGATCCCGACCGCAACGCGTCAATGCTCGATCAGGCACTGCTGACCGAAAATTTTTATCAGCACAACAGCCCCGCCGGAATCTGGTTGATGCCGGTGACCGATGATCTCGACAGCGCCGCGCAGACGTACTCCGAAGAGCTCGACCGGCGATCAGGTTCACCGATCGTTCTCGACCTGATCCAGCTCGGGATGGGATCTGACGGCCACACGGCGTCGCTGATACCCGGTGACCCAATCCTCGATGTCGACGACCGCGACGTCGCGATGAGCGGTGAGTATCAGGGTCGTCGTCGGATGTCGCTTACATGGCCGGTGCTCGACCGTGCCAAGGAGCTTTTGTGGGTGGTCGGTGGCGAGTCGAAACGAGAGGCCGTGCGGCTCTTTCTCGACAACGATGCCTCGATCCCAGCGACGCTACCGACCCAGGCTCGCGCCACGGTCCTGCTCGACGCCGCTGCACACGGCTAGTCGTTACCGAGCGTCGAAGACGATGTCGTCGGGCAAGATTTCGGTGCCCGGGTCGATGAAGGGTTCGTCGTCGTAGAACGCGTCGAGGAACCGCACTGCGAAGGTGTTCGTGAGATCTTGCGCCCGCTCGATCGCCATGTCGTCGGGTGAGCAACCCAGTGCGGAACGAGTGTCGAGCTCGCTCACGATGAAATCTGGAACAGTGCCAAGTTCGGGCAAGAACGTCACGTAGTCGCACATGTCGGTGAAGGTCAGGTGCTCGCCGGCGGCGAGTTCGACGCGGTAGGCAGGAGAGCCAGGTGAAAGGGCCCACGGACGTTCAACATTGGGGTCGATCGGCGTGGTCTTGTCGTCGGAACCGACGATGATCAGCTGCGGCACGTTGATATTGGCGAGAGTTTCGTCTGGGAGAACGTCCAAAGTTGCGAAGGGAGCGAGCGTGATTACCGCGCCGATTCGGTCATCGGACTCGACCGTGAACGCATCGGTTTCGATCCCGCCGACGACAGCGTAGGAGGTGAAACCACCGAGCGAATGACCGGTCATTACCACCGGCTCGTTCGAGATCGCAGTCTCCAAAGCGCGGCTGGCCTCTGTCTCGTCAAGCGTTCCCAGCACGGCGTCTAACACGTTGCGAATATCGTCTGGACGTGCCCGAATCGAGCTGATGATGTCGCCGGCCGCGCCGGTCAGCGATTCGACGAGGGTGTCTCCCATGTGATCGGCCGACACGACGACATATCCGTGGCTGGCCAACGTCTCGACGTAGTTCGAATGGATGAAACGCTGACCACCGGTTCCGTGTGAATACACGATGAGCGGGAATGGACCAGCGGTTGAGAGGTCGTCGAACGTCGCGGTGAGCGCGTTGGGCGATCGGTAAAAGATGCCGGGAAAGAACGTGTATTCGTGGTCTGGCAGCTCGCCAGCGCTCCCGATTGGGAACCAGACGTCGACGGTGAGCGGGCGCTCGGTAGTTTCTCCGACGATGATCGTCGTGACACCCACGTCGTGCTCGCCCAAGCCAATCAGTTCGAGGGTCGGAAGCAACGTTGTAGGAGGCGCGGTTGTGGTCGTCGGCGCAGCTGTGGTGTCTGTGGGCTCGGCCGGCGTCGTGGTCGACGGATCTGTCGCGACCGGCGAGACGTCGACCGTGTTCGCATCCGAGCCGTCGGCCGAACACGCACCTGCGCCGAGCGCCAGGACGAGGAAGATTGCGAGGGCGGTGCGAGTCATCATCGGAGGCTACCCCCGCGCGCAAAGTTGTGTGATCCGGGGTCAGACCCTGAGTTACACAACTTGTGTCGTTAGAGGGTGGCGTCGAGGGCGTTGATCAGCTGATCGATTTCGGCGGGCGAGGTGTAGTGAACGAAGCTGACGCGCAAGACGCCGGGGTCGGCAGCGACACCCATGGCCTCGATCACCCGGCCGCCGTAGAAATCGCCGGCGTCCGCCATGATCTTGTGATCGACGAGAGCCTTGGCGATCTCGTGCGGGTTCTTCGAAGGCACAAGAGCAACTGTCGGCACCCGAATCGATGGATCAGCAGGACCGAGAATTCGGATGTCGCTTCGTTCACCGAGGAAACTGAGGAGCGGGGTGAGAAGTTCGATCTCCTGGGCCCGCATCAGCTCATGAACTCGACGACCCCGTTCGTCGGGACCCGCTCCATCATCAAAATGTGCCTCGTGGATCGCATCGATGTAGTCGACGACGCCGTTCATCGCAGCCACCTGCGCATGGTCAGGGCCCGCAGGGATGAGCCGTTTCGTGATTTCGTTCTCGTTGAACCAATGGCTTTGGTTGGCGAGCGAATCGCACACCGAACGGCGTACCGTCATGACGCCCTGGTGCGGTCCCCAGGTCTTGTACGCAGAGAAGAGATAGATGTCCGCACCGAGGGCTGCGATGTCGGGAAGACCATGGGGAGCTGCAGAGACACCGTCGACGACGCTCACAACACCGGACGCTCGCAAGATCGCGCAAATCTCGGCCACGGGGTTGATGTGGGCGACGATGTTCGAGCAATGAGCGAAAGCAGCGAGCCTCGTACGATCGCTGATGAGCGCCTCGAGGTCGGCGAGATCGAGCATGCCGGTCTCGCTATCGACCTGCCATTCCTTGACGACGATTCCAACGTTGGCGAGCCGTCGCCACACACCGCTGTTCGCCTCATGGTCCTGGTTGGTGACGATGATTTCATCGCCTTCTTCCCAACCAGCACGAAACGCGTGAGCTAACACATAGGTGTTCTGTGACGTGGACGGTCCAATGTGGACCTCGTCGACACCCACGTTCATGATCCCAGCCAGACGGATATGGGCATCGTCCATGTGCTGGCCCGCCGCCGCCGCCGCTGGGTACGGCCCGTACGGTTGCACCTTGGTGCGCTTGTAGTAGTTGTTTAGACGGTCGATTGTTTGACGGCTCGCGTAGGAGCCACCGGCATTCTCAAAGAACGCCCAGCCGTCGAGCGATGGTTCGTCGAACGCGGGGAATTGCGATCGGACGAAGTCGAGATTCAATGTTGGCTGGCTCATGGAGCGAGCATCCTCCAGGTTGTGGCGATATCGGCATTGCCGAAGATTTCGACGTTGCCAGCGTCTCGGCCCCAAATCCACAACAGCAACGTGCTTGCGTCGCCGCGAACGGCGGCGTCGCCCTTCCCGTGTTCCCGAGTGACGGTGACAGAGGGGCCGTCATCTCCCGTGAGCATCCATTCACCTTCGGTGTCAGTGCAGTGGAGGTGGAGCGAGCTGGAGGGGTAGATCCGATTCTTTCGACTGGAGGAGTATTGCAAGCCGACTTGGGTGTACTCGTCGATGCCGTCGGCGGCGACTTCTGGGTCGATCGGTTGTGCATTGTCGTTGGCGCTTTGCGCGTCCCATCGATGGACCACTGTTTCGGCGACCATGCGACGCTGCCAGAATCCGGCCGTCTGATCTTTCGCTGCGAACGTGTACGCGGGCGCTGATGGATCGGCGTCCAACAAAACCTCAAGCATGGTGGACCGCACGCTTGCGGACCAGTCAAACAATTTGCTGTCGTCATCTGGTTTCTTCGTGGCAGCTCTGGTCAGTTCGCCGCCCCCGAGCGCGTTGGCTGTGGCGAATCCCCACATTTCAGTTTGGTGAACGGTCAGGTCGGCGATGGTCCAGTCGCCACAACTAGTGACCAGCGCATTGGGGGGTATGGACGCGACGGCGGCGAGAAACGCGTCGCTCTCCGCTTCCAGCACGTCGAGGTAGTCAGCTTTTTCCATTCGGCAAACCTAGCGGCGACTTCGGATCACGTTCGGCTCGCCCACAACTCGGGAAAAAATCGATGGCGGGTGACCGCTTCGAGCCACGCGACACCTGACGACCCTCCCGTACCCGGTTTGTAACCAATGATGCGTTCCACAGATACGAAGTGTCGCCACCGATACACGGAGAATTGTTGGTCGAGCGCGGTGAGTTGTTCGCCGAGAACGTAGAGGTCGTTCTGGTTGACGGGGTTCGCGTAGACCTGTCGCCAGGCTGCCTCGACGGACGCGTTGGGCTCGTAGGTATCTGACCAATCTCGGTCGAGGGCGTCGTCGTCGATCTCGAAGCCGCGACGTGCGAGAAGCGCGATCACGCTGTCGTACAAGCTGGGTGACTCCAGGGCGGTCTTCATCGCTGGCCAAACGTGTGGGACGTTCCGATGAGCATCGGCGAGAACGCGGTTCTTGTTGCCGAGCGCGAACTCCACGTGGCGGTACATGAACGACAGCTGGCCCGATGCGGTGCCAAGCGTGTCGCGAAATTGGTTGAACCCTGCTGGCGAGATCGTTGACAACACGTTCCACGAATCCGTGATGTAGTCGATGAAGATGACGGCGCGCTCGAGAATCTCACGCCCATTCCCCACCTCGTCGGCATCGATCTGAATCTGTGCATTGACGATCTCGTGATGTAACCCCCGAAACAGGAGCTCCTTCACCTGTCCCATCACGAAGAAGCACATCTCGTCGTATCCCTCGCTCCGCGGATGCTGGAGAGACAGCAACAGATCGATGCTTTGATAGTCGATGTACGGGTTGGAGGTGCCTTCGAAATCGACCATTGGTTTCCCGCCGGTCTCCGACGCCGTTGCCTCACGGGACTCGTCGGTCGTAATCGGCATGGGACGGGGGTAGGGAGAACCGTCTACACCACTGGGGTCGACTATTTCTGGCCGGTGAGCGCGATAGCTAGGCATGCACAATCCTTCAAGAGATGGGCCTTCCAGAGGTTGGATCTGAAAGGGAAATTAGCCGATAGAGAGCCTCGCCAAGCGTAGAGTCCTCGTCGCACAGCTCCAGGATGACGTCGAAGTGATTTCGGCCCAGAACCTCGTACTTCTCCACGGAAACGCCTGCCGACGAGAGACCGAGCGCAAAATCATCACTCTGGCGTTTGAACTCGCTGGTCTCGTTGTCGCCGTACGCGATCAGCGTCGGCGGAAAGCTATCGAGCGGTGCGCGCATTGGGCTGTTCCGATGGGCCGAGGCATCGTCGAGTCGCACAGCGTTGTTTATCGATGTTCCAAGAAGTGGTTCCATCTCGAAGATGCCCGATACGAGGCCAACACCAGCCGGACGAAATCCGTCGGGCGAACCGAGGCCAACCATTGCCGCAAGGTGAGCGCCCGCCGAGCTTCCGCAGACCACTATTCGACCAACATCGATGCGATGAGACTGATCCAAAGTTCGTAGCGCGCCAATGGCGAGATGGCTCTCGCTGACGATGTCGTCGATGGAGGCGCTCGGAGCGAGTGTGTAGTCGATCGCGGCGTAAGCAACGTTGTGTGCGAGGCAGTCGGCGGCCGGGAAGAAGGACTCCTGCTTCGAGAGCTCCTGCCAATAGCCACCATGGATAAAGACGACGAGCGGCCAGGGGCCATCTTCGCCCGGTGGCACGACGAGATCGATCGTCTGAGAGTCGGCGGGGCCATAGCGAATTTCGAGAACTGGACTGCCCGCTGACGCACACAGCTCTCGAGCGACCCGGCTTTGCGTCGCATAGGCATCGAGGAACGGGGCGAGGTCTCCTCCGACACACGAGCTGGGGGAATATTCGCGCTCCCGTTCCGCATCGGAAAGATGTTGCCAAGGCACGTTGTCCATCACCGATGATTGCACGGACCGACCGTCCGGCCACGATATATCAAGCCTCGTCAGTCGCTGAATATGTGTAGGACAGGGGTCAGACCTTGTCGTACACAACGTTGAAGAGTCGGTCGAGGATTACACCGCCGTCCACGCGAATGGCGTTGTGGTCGAAGTCAGCGGTTTCCCAGGTCGAGAGGTTGGGTAGAAGGGCGGCGGTTTCTCGAGAGAATTCGAGATCGACAAACGGGTCGGTGGTAAATACGGCTGCTGCGCAGGGAGTGTTGGCCTCCCGCAGTGCGTCGGCGTCGTACAGGCGAGGCCACTCCTGTCCCGCCAGAATCTCCGCTACCTCGGCATAGGGCGACAGCTCAACGTCGTCGATGAAGTGCCAAGGAAAAATGTGTTCTGAGGTGAAGAGCGTTTCATCGTCTGCGAAGTCTGAGGGCATCACACGGTCGCCTGACCACGCTGTCACGCAGCCGTCGCCGTAGCTCGACTCGTGGATGATTGCGTACAGCGGGTTCCGGCCCTTGAAGGGAAGAAGCGAGGCGACATCGGCTCCGAATGCGGGCGACCGAGGGTCGCGTTCGAGAAGAAACGCGAGGGTCTGATCCCCGCCGGTGAAGCCGAAGTGGCTTCCGATTGTGCGGAACAGCCGAGAACTGAGGGGAGTGCCGCCCGGAAGAAGAATCTTCCCAGTGTGGCAAAGCTCGATCGCACGCTGCACCTGAGTCTTGGCAGCCGGAAAGCGCGCGTAGAACTCGCCATTCTTCGCTCGTTGAGTTCGATACGTCGCAGAGTAAACGTCGTCGCAGTGCCGGCCGACAGGTGGCAAGCCACCTGTGAAGTACACCTCGCCGAGGCTGCTAGAGGCAACGGTGAGGTAGTGCAGCGATGTGAAGCCACCGAACGATTGCCCCAGGAGACTGACCGTATCGAGCCCGAGGTGTTCTCGGAACCGTTCGGTGTCTTGCACGATTGCGTCGGCCCGAAAGTGTGTGAGGTACGCCGCGATGTCAGCCGATGACTCGAATCGCGGGTTGGCCATCGTGTGTGGTCCGAACGGGGTGGACAATCCGGTGCCTCGCTGGTCGAGGAAGAGCACCCGGTAGTCCTGCAAAGCTCTGGCGAGCCACGGGGGTTGCGCTGGTCGCGTCGATGGACGAGGGGACTCTTGACCGGGTCCGCCTTGGAGATAGACAAGCATCGGTAGATCCCGTCCACCGTCAGGAACAACTTCGCGAGCAAAGATTTCTATCGTCCTACCGTTGCGGTTTGAGTAATCCAGCGGAACGGTAAGACGGTGATCGACGAGGTCAAACATGCCACGAGGTTACTGCCGTTCGTTTCTCGAGTTTTTCGCCCAGCGGCTCAAAACGTCGCCGGGGTAGGCCGATCCGGCTTTGCCGGTCGGCCGGAATTGGGTCATCGTCCGCAGGCCGGTCGAGGAGCCGCAAGGCGACGGATCCGGACCCGCGGCAAAATGAAGAAACAGGCTGGCATGGACCCCCCGGACCACACCAGCCTGTTCAGTGCCAGCCGCCTAAGCGGCTAACGAAACGTCATCCCCCAAGTTGATGACGAGGTCTTCAGCGGCTAGCCGTTGGCCGCCTCCAATGCCCGCTGGGTGAGAACCTTGGCCAATGCAGTGCGATACGCCGCATCCGCATTGAGGTCCTCAGGAGGTTGGGTGCCATCAGCTGCCATTGCAGCAGCATCGGCCACCGTCGCGCCACTTGACAAGGCGGCTTCACTCGCACTGGCTCGCAACGGGGTCGACCCCATGTTGACCAACGCAATGCCCTTGCCACCATCAGCCACAGCCACGCCGACGATCGCCCAGTCCTGCGCACGACGGTTGAACTTCTGATAATTCCAGCCGCCCGTGTCCGCCGGAACCCGAATTTCGATGATCATTTCATCGGGCTCGAGGGCGGATTCGAAGTAGCTCTTGAAGAAGTCTGTCGCTGCGATCTCACGTCGGCCGTTCGGCCCCTGTGCGACGATCGTGCCACCGAGTGCGAGCACCGCGGCGGGAAGATCGGACGCGGAGTCGGCGTGTGCCATCGTTCCGCCGAGAGTGCCTCGATGGCGCACTGACGGATCGCCAACTAGCGAGGCGACGTGGGCGAGCAACGGACATGCTTCGGCGAGCACATCGCTCGTCTCCAACTGCTTGTGCTTCGTCATGGCGCCAATGGCGATGTGGCCGTTGCTCCGGTTGATGTAACTGAGATCGTTCAGACGACCCACGTCGATCAACTGCGTCGGCGTGGCGAGGCGGTACTTCATCATCGGGATGAGCGAGTGCCCACCGGCGAGAAGTTTCGACTCGTCTCCATACTCGCCGAGGAGCTGGATTGCATGTTCGGCCGATTCGGCCACCGTGTAGTCAAATGCTGCTGGAATCATGCTGCACCTCCATTGATCGCTTCCCAAATTCTCTTCGGTGTCGCCGGCATGTCCATGTCCTTTACTCCGTATGGGGCGAGCGCATCGCACACGGCGTTCATGACAGCGACCGCCGAACCGATCGTTCCGGCCTCACCAACGCCTTTGACCCCTAGCGGGTTCGTGGTCGACGGTGTAACCGTATGGTCGAGGTCGAACATCGGCATCTCCGTCGGTGACGGCACCAGGTAGTCCATGAACGACGGGTTCTTGATGTTTCCATCCTCGTCGTACACCGCCTCTTCGAGAAGCGCCTGAGCGACTCCTTGGGCGATGCCACCATGCAGCTGGCCTTCGACGATGAGTGGGTTCACCTGGTTGCCACAATCATCGACGCTCACATACTTGATGAGCTCGACGCCACCTGTGCCGGTGTCGATCTCGACGACAGCAATGTGGGTTCCGAATGGAAATGCAAAGTTCGGCGGGTCGAAGCTCACCTGCTCTTGCAGGTTGGGCTCCATCCCATCGGGAAGATCATGGGCCGCAAACGCTGCGAACCCAAGCTCTTGGATGTGCACCGATTTCGATGGTGTACCGGCAACAGAGAAAGCCCCAGCTTCAAACTGGACATCTTCGGGTGCGGCCTCGAACTGGTGGGCTGCGATGAGCTTCGCCTTCTCGATCACCTTGTCGGCAGCCATGGCAATCGCCACACCGCCGACGGCAAGCGAGCGAGAGCCGTAGGTGTCGAGACCGAGCGGGCTCTTCGCAGTGTCGGAATGCAACACCTCGACGTCGTTAGGATCGACGCCCATCTTGTCGGCGATGATCATCGACCATGCGGTCTCGTGGCCCTGACCGTGAGGGGTCGAACCCGACACGACCTCGATCTTGCCGGTCGGCAGCACCCTTACGGTCGCGTGCTCCCAGCCTCCAGCGGCGTAGTTCAATCCACCGAGGGCTCGCGAAGGTGCGAGTCCGCAGATCTCGACGTAACTTGCCATGCCGATGCCTAGCTGCTTGCTCTCGCCGGCATCACGTCGCCGAGTTTGCTCGGCACGAAGATCTGCGATTTCGACCATCTCGAGAGCCCTATCGTGCGCGGGTCGATAGTGACCAGAATCGAAGATCAATGTCGACGCTGCCGCGTGATTCTCGAACTTCTCGCCACCGTTGATGTAGTTACGTTCGCGAATTTCCTCCGGTGTAATCCCCACCTCGCCAGCGAGGAGGTCCATGATGCGCTCGATTGCGTAGGTGGCCTCTGGTCGACCGGCACCCCGATAGGCATCTGTTGGAGTCAGGTTGGTGAAGTGACCGTCGCATGTGAACGCCAGGTTCGGGATGTCGTACACGCCTGTGTAAAGGAAGCTGCCGAGCACCGGGACTCCCGGCGTGAGGATCGTCATGTAGGCGCCCATGTCGGCGTCGATGTGGACTCGAACCGAACTGACCTTGCCGCTCTCGTCGGCAGCAATTTCCATATGTTGGATCTGGCCGCGCCCGTGATGCGTCGAGCCCGCCGCTTCAGTGCGAGTCTCGGTCCAGCGGACGGGAACACCCAGGTGGTTCGCCAGCGTGACCGAGAGGGTGATGTCGGCGTCGTAGTTGATCTTGCCGCCGAATCCGCCGCCGACGGATGGTGCAATCACGCGGATCTTGCTCTCGGGAATCCCCGTCGTCGCAGCGATGAACACTTTTACGATGTGTGGGATCTGGGTCGCTGAGTAAAACGTGACCTCACCACCTGCGGGGGAGGGAATAGCGAGGCACCCTCGCGGCTCGATCGCTGATGGGATCAACCGTTGTTGGACGAACTTGGCTTTGACGACGTGTGCTGCTTCGGCGAAGGCCTTCTCGGTCCCTTCGGGATCTGGGATCAACGGCCAGTGGAAGGCTTTGTTGGTGGTGAGGTCGGAATGTGCCATGACGTCATTGGCTACGGCTGCTTCGAGCGAACCGACAGCGGGGAGCTGCTCGTAGTCGACGACGACCTTCTCGGCAGCATCAACTGCGCCGTATCGGTCATTGCACAACACGACCGCGACGATGTCGCCAACATGTTTTGCTTCGTTGATGCACACCGGGTTGTGTGCGGGGTTCACCATGTCATCGGTGACTGGCCACGCACAAGGAAGTGGCGCTGCCCAAAGACCCATCTCGTCAAGCTGTGCGCCGGTGTACACCGCGGCGACTCCGGGCATTGCCTCGGCCTCGGCGGTGTCGATGCTGTTGATCCTTGCGTGACCCATGGTCGAGCGGACCATGCCCATCCAGAGTTCGCCTGGAGCATGGATGTCGTCGATGAATTTGTCCTCGCCTGTGAGCAAGGACGGATCTTCTTTGCGAAGCATCCGAGTACCCATAACTGAGGTCATGAGGCACCTCCAGCAGCGCTTTGTACGGCCTTGACAATGTTGTGGTAGCCGGTGCAGCGGCAGAGGTTGCCTTCGAGGCCTTCACGAATCTCGAGCTCGCTCGGGTTCGGGTTCTCCTTGAGGAACGAGGTGGAAGCCATGACCATGCCTGGCGTGCAGTAGCCGCATTGCAGTGCGTGGCACTGTTGGAATGCCTCCTGCATCGGGTGCCAGTTCTGGACGCCGGTTGCCGAACCGTCAGCGATCGCCTCCGCGGCGAGGCCTTCGATCGTCGTGATGTTGGCTCCATCGGCCTGTACCGCGAGCACCGTGCACGACTTCACCGATTCGCCGTCGATGTGGATGGTGCACGCTCCGCACGACGAACTATCGCACCCAATGTTCGTGCCGGTGAGGCCCACGTTGTCTCGAATGTGATGTACCAGCAGCGTTCGCGGTTCGACGTCATGACTATGTGTCTTCCCGTTGACCGTGATCGATACATCCATCGGCGCACTCCTGATTTGTAGTGGAACAAGTGAGAGTCTGCCGCGTTCATGTGACGCGCGCCACCTCAATCCCGGTCGTTTTCGTTAAGGCGTTCCCACGGGGGTTGCGCCGAGGGAGAAGCGATGCCTCACGGAGGTGTTATTGGGTCAACGGATTTGGTATCTGCACGTGGGAGACGGCGCGTGACCGACGCTTCGGGCTAGTGTTTTCCCGATGACGTTTCTCCTCGGACTTCGACTTATGGGCCCGGCCTTTTCGAGCACTTGCTCGTGATCGCCGGGCGCCCCCTGTCGAAACGTCCGAAACAATTCTGAAGGAGAAAATCCCATGAGCAATCGCTCAGCGCAGACATCGTCTTCAATGCCGGTGCACAAGTATCAAGCGTTCCCGCAAATCGATCTGCCGGACCGAACCTGGCCCACGAAGACCATTACCAAGGCACCTCTGTGGTGCTCGGTCGATCTTCGCGACGGAAACCAAGCGCTCATTGAGCCAATGGACGCGGAGCGTAAATGGAAGATGTTCGAGGCCTTGGTCGCCGCCGGCTTCAAAGAGATCGAAGTCGGCTTTCCGTCAGCGTCTCAGACCGACTTCGACTTCGTCCGCGCAATCATCGAGCAAGGCGCGATTCCCGACGACGTCACGATCCAGGTGCTCACCCAGTGTCGTCCCGATCTGATCGCCCGGACATACGAGTCCATTGCGGGCGCGAAGCAGGCGATCGTTCACCTCTACAACTCGACGTCGACGCTGCAGCGCAAAGTCGTGTTCGGTCTCGATGAAGATGGCATTGTCGACATCGCCCTCAAGGGTGCGACCCTCTGCCGAGAGCTCGAGTCGACGATTCCCGAGACCGCGGTGCACTACGAGTACAGCCCCGAATCATTCACGGGCACCGAGCTGCCGTTCGCCAAACGAATCTGCGATGAGGTGATCGACGTCCTCGATCCGACCGCCGACCGCGCAGTGATTATCAACTTGCCAGCGACGGTCGAGATGAGCACCGCGAACATCTACGGCGACATGATCGAGTGGATGCATCGAAACCTGGCGCGTCGCGATGAGATCGTGCTGAGCCTTCACCCTCACAACGATCGCGGAACCGGGGTCGCCGCCGCAGAATTCGGCGTGATGGCGGGCGCTGACCGGGTCGAGGGAACACTGTTCGGCAACGGCGAACGCACCGGAAATGTCGATGTCATCAACGTTGCTATGAACCTGTTCAGCCAGGGGGTCGATCCCGAGCTCGATATCTCCGATATCAACGAGCTGCGTCGCACGGCCGAGTATTGCAACCAGTTGCCCGTGCACCCGCGTCACCCATACGTCGGCGACCTCGTCTATACGGCGTTCAGTGGTTCGCATCAGGACGCGATCAAAAAGGGATTCGACGCTCTCGCCGACAGCGACTCGGCGATATTCGAGGTTCCCTATATCCCCATCGATCCTGAGGATGTGGGGCGTAGCTACGAAGACGTCATTCGTGTCAACAGCCAGTCGGGCAAGGGCGGCGTTGCCTACCTGTTGAAGACCGAGCACAACCTCGACCTTCCACGTCGGATGCAGATCGAGTTCACGCGGGTCATCCAGGGCATCACCGATCGAACCGGGAAGGAGATGACAGCGTCGAATATTTTTGACGAGTTCGATGCCACCTATCTCGGCCTTGATGCCCCCTACCTGTTGAACGGTTTTGAGGCGGCGCAGAACGCGAAGGGCGAGGACAAGACCTTGCTTACCGCTCGCATTACGGAGAACGGTGAGCCTCGGGTCGTACAAGGAACGGGCAACGGCTCGCTGTCCGCATTTGTGGCTGGCTTAGAAGAACTAACCGGCAGCGAGCTACGGGTGCTCGACTATCACGAGCACTCGAAGGGTTCGGGAAGCGACGCCGTTGCACTGACCTACGTCGAGATGCAGATCGACGGCGTCGACCTTTGGGGTTGCGGGGTGCACACCGACATCACGACCAGTTCGATGCGAGCCGTCGTGAGTGCGATCAATAGATCTCTGCTCTAACTCACGATGACGGTTTCGTCTGAGCTCAGGCGTTCGCCTTTCTTGCTCGGCGTAGCCTCGGGATACCCGTCGGTACCCACCAATCCAGATGTGAGGAATGTGGTGTGTTGTCGGCTGCAACAAACCCGAATTTGTTTTGGGTTTCCTCGGCATCGGACATAGACTCGACAGCTGGCCCAACCACGGTTGTGCCCATTCAGATCCTGGTTGCTGCACTCCCGCAGCGCCCTGATGAAGACAGTGGGACCCATTCTGGGTTCACAGAGGTGAAAGTTTCGTTATGCCAACTATCAATCAACTGGTCCGCAAGGGCCGTGAATCCAAGCGGCGTAAGGAAACTACGCCTGCACTGAAGGGCGCTCCACAGCGTCGTGGCGTGTGCACCCGTGTGTACACCACCACCCCAAAGAAGCCGAACTCCGCACTCCGCAAGGTCTGTCGTGTTCGCCTGACGTCGGGCATCGAAATCACCGCTTACATTCCGGGCGAAGGCCACAACCTCCAAGAGCACAGCATCGTGCTCGTTCGTGGTGGTCGTGTGAAGGATCTTCCCGGCGTTCGCTACAAGGTCATTCGCGGCACGCTCGACACCTCTGGTGTCCGTGACCGTAAGCAGGCTCGTAGCCGCTACGGCGCAAAGAAGGGCTGAATCAAATGCGTAAGAATGTAGCCCCACGTCGCGAACTCAACCCCGATCCTGTCTACGACTCGATCCTCGTGACCCAGTTCGTCAACAAGGTCCTCCAGCGCGGCAAGCGCGCCACGGCCGAGCGAATCGTTTACGAAGCACTCGAAACCGTCGCCGAAAAGACTGGCGGCGAACCAATCGCGGTTCTCAAGCGTGCGGTTGACAACACCCGCCCGCAGCTCGAGGTTCGCAGCCGCCGTGTCGGTGGCGCTACCTATCAGGTGCCCGTCGAGGTTCGTCCCCGTCGCCAGAACACGCTCGCAATTCGCTGGCTTGTGGGCAATGCTCGCAAGCGTCGTGAGCGCTCGATGGCACAACGCTTCGCGAACGAGATTCTCGATGCCTCCAACGCCGTTGGTGCGTCGGTCAAGCAGCGTGAAGACCTCCAGAAGATGGCTGATTCGAACAAGGCCTTCGCGCACTACCGCTGGTAGCGCGTCCATATCCACACTTTTCACTTCGACCGGGCGAATAGCGCCCGGTCGTGGCGTGTCGAACGTTTGTCCGGCGGCAATGAGCGCCGCCCAACCGTACGAATCCCCCCCCACTTTCAACACACTCCTACGAGCTGAGGACGAGATCATGGCAAGAGTGCCACTCGATAAAACCCGAAACATCGGGATCATGGCCCACATCGACGCGGGCAAGACAACCACGACCGAAC